>DATGTX010000047.1:0-21667 GCA_035301645.1 Pseudogracilibacillus sp.
AGATTCTTCTCCCATCCAGACTTTAACTGTCGGCTCTGGAATTTAACCAGATCAGCCATATAGCAACGGTGCTATACAGGTCACGGGCTCAGAAGCATAAGCTTCCTTACCGTCGATTGGGAATTTCACCCACCCCGAAGAATTTTTATTGTGTCTTTACTCTATCTGATAATCACGTTTTACACAAGTAATCATCATTCATGATAAGATTATATGTTTAAAATAATAAGTTTATATTTTAGGTAACTTAATCACAAACTGATTAAAGTCTCCTTGATTAATGACTTCAAATTCACCTTGATGAAAGTCTACAATATCTTTCACAATTGATAGACCAAGTCCTGTTCCTCCTGTATTTCGATTACGAGAAGGATCTGTTCGGTAAAAGCGGTTAAATAGCTTTTCTTGCTCTTCCTCAGTTAAATTTCCACTTGTCCCGCCGATAGTTAACTCATAATATTTATCAGTCACACGCCCATTTATTTCAATTGGTTTTTGATTTAAATTATATTTAATCGCATTATCAATTAAATTACTCACTAATTGTTTAATACTCTCTTTATGAACCATTAGATAATAAGGCTCTAAAGATGTAAGTAGCTTGACGCCTTTATTATTTAATTCCAAGTCAAACATTTTCAGCGTCTCTTCAATAATCTGATCAATTGAAACTTTTTCCATCGGCTTTTCAGACTCTGACTTTATTGAATCTAAATCGTTAATCTGGTCAATTTGTTCAATCATCGAAGTAAGTCGCTGCGCCTCTAAATAAAGCGACTCAAATAATTCAGCATCGCCCTCAATTGTGCCTGTTTTTAAAGCGTATAAATAACCTTGTAAATTTGCGACAGGTGTTCTTAATTCATGAGATAAATTAGTCACTAGTTTTTCTCTTTGCAAATGGCTTTCTTTTAATCGGTTTGTCAAACCATTATAATGGTTAACAAGCTGACCTACTTCATCTTTTGAAGTCACTTTTATTTCTTTAGGGTACGATCCTTCTTTCAAAGTCTTTGTTGCTTCGATTAATTGCTTGATTGGACTAATTAAACGTTTAGTGAAATAAAAATGAAGTACACTACTTAACAGTATGCCTGCCATAGTAAAAACTAATAAATACTGATAAAGCGTAGCGTTAAATTGTTGTTGGCGTTGTGCAGGTAGAGAGCCCATTCCTTCTAGTAAATAGCAAGCAGTATTAAAAATTGCCAAACTACTCAAACTAATCGCAAGTCCTATTACGACGATATTTAAAATCGTGATTCGCCAAAGAAAACCTTTTGGAATAAATGAACGTTTTTTATTTTGTGACAAACTTATACCCCATTCCTCGAATCGTTTGGATTCGTTTAGGTTCAGCAGGTATATCTTCTATCTTTTCACGTAACTTTTTTATATGTGCATCAATTGTCCGGTCTAGTATATCTTGTTGATGATAGGCATATAATTCACTTACAAGTGCTTCACGTGAAAAGACAAGATTAGGATTTAGCATGAGATATTTTAATAAATCAAATTCATGTTTTGTTAAATTAATGCGATCAGTACCTAAAAACACTTCTCCTCTTTTAGGTTTGATCGTTAATTCATCATAAGATATTTGTTCGCAATGTTGACTTGTTCGCCGTAAAACGGCTTGTACTTGTGCAATCAATTCTTCTGGATCAAACGGCTTTGTTAAATAACTATCAGCACCTAAATTCAGTCCTGTTATTTTATCAGAAACTTTTGTTTTTGCTGTTAACATAAGGATGGCAGTCTCATTATCTGATTTGTCTTCTCTTAACCACTGACAGAATTCTTCACCACTTAATTTAGGTAGCATTAAATCTAGGATAATCAAACAAGGATGGTTATTTTCATAAACATCCTTGGCCTTTTCGCCATCACTTGCACTGACGACGTGATAATTATTTTTTTCTAAAAAAAGCGTAATTAAATTTCTAATCATTTGATCGTCTTCTACTACTAAAATTGTTTGCTTCATTAAAATTCACTCCTAGATAATTAAGCAGTCTTAATCCATTTTATCTAGCTCTTGCACCATCAACTCGTAATTTAATGCTCCAAATGCCATATTTTGAATAACGCCTTCACTATCAATCATGTAAGTTGTGGGAATTGGTTGGATGCCATATTTTTCTGCAACAACTAACTCTTCATCTAGTAAAACATTAAAGCTAATGCCATAATCCTCTAAAAATTCTTTTACTGGATCTATACTACTTTCTTGACCAAGTAAATCTACGGCTAAAATTGTCACATCTTTATTTTCATGAAGCTTTTGCATATCAGGCATTTCTGCACGACATGGTGGACACCAAGTCGCCCAGAAATTCAACATGACTTTCTCACCTCGAAAATCTGACAGTTTAACTTTCTCACCATCGATCAACTCTAGTTCAAAGTCTGGTGCCATTTCACCCTTTTCTAAACCTTCTGCTACATCTGGCGCACCATCAAGACCTTCGACTGATTCCGCATCTTGAATACCTGTGTTATCTATTTCTGGTTCTGAATTATTACTACTAAAAAACTCCCAACCTGTCCAACCTAGCATACCTGCTATAACAACTATAATAATCCATTTTTTCATTTATTATATCCTCCATTTATCCTAATTTAGACAACCAAGTATCTTGTACTAAATCTAATAAAAAGCCTGTAATGCGCGGCATTTGTCCTGTAAATAAAACAACACCCATAATAATCATTACAACGCCGCCCACTTTCATTATAATACCACTTTTTTGGACGATCCATTTAGTTGAACCTATAAAGAAAGTTAACAAGATAAATGGTAAAGCAAATCCAATGACATACATAACAGTATATATAATTCCTTGTGTAGGGTTACTTGCTGCAAGTAATAAAATCGAACCAAATATTGGACCAATACAAGGTGTCCAACCTGCCGCAAAACCTAAACCAACTAAAAATGTACCTACATAACTTACTTTACTCTTTCTAACTTGCATCCGTTTTTCGCTCATTAAAGCTTTGATATTCAACCAACCACCAACAAAGAGCCCCATAACAATTATAAAGACCCCAGCTAGTTGCTGAATAAGATTTCCTGTACTCCCTGTTAATATTTCGCTTAACCACTTACCAAGAAATGAAGCCCCTACTCCTAAGCTAACAAATACGAGTGATACTCCTAGTAGAAAGAAGAGTGAGTGTGTTAATAATTTCTTTCTTACTTGCTTAGTTTGCTGTCCTTGGATTTCCTTAACACTGACACCTGTAATATAAGATAAATATGCCGGGAAAATAGGCAAGACACAAGGTGATAAAAAAGATAGCGCTCCTGCTCCTAAAGCTAATAACATGCCAAATAATAAAAACGTATCCGTTCCAATTGCACTCATTCACTACACGTCCCTTTCCTGTTTAAACAATAAATTGCTAAAATAATTATAATTACAAAGTATATCGGATGAATCAAGTAATTAAATATCGTCGTATAACTATAAATTAAAGATAAAACTAGTTTAACTGATGACCATATAATTGTAATGATTAAATTCAATTTAACTACTGACAGCTTTTTATGTAATATCAATTGTATACCGATTAATAATATTAGTAATAAAAAATACATAAGGCTGTTGATTGTACCATCTTGAATATAGTTAATAAATTCAAATATTAATGAAGCTCCGATAAAAATTGGGATAAATGCTTCGATATAAGTATTTAAATCAATTTTGTTTTTCTTAATATTTATAATAATATTTATTAAACCTAAAACACTTGCTACATAAAAAGCATTTGCATTACTCGGATAAGCAAGTATGGCTAGCGGATCACTAATAAATTTAGGTAAATTCACTAACACTTTACCTACCCATACATAAATAACAATATTAATAAGTATCGATGATACCACTTCAATTTGCTTTTTACGTGTTTTTTTAGGTCGGTCTGATTGGATATAAAAATAACCAATACCTATTAAAAAACTGGCAATTAACAAACCAATTGATTGTATAACAGTTATCGATGGCATTTAATTCCTCCAAACTTTGTTTCTATAAATTATTATAACTTACAATTATGAAAATATGATGAATATCGTTTCATTTTAAAGTTTTAATCAGAAAGTATGAATTAATTATGACTAAAACTTTAAAATGAAAAAACCTAATAGAAAATCTCTATTAGGTTCTGTCAAATTTATTCTGCTAATAAATCTTGATCTGCTTTGTTTTGCTCCATCTTAGTCTTAATATACGGGCATTCTGGAATAATCTTTTTATTTTCTTCGCGAGCATAATCAATAATTCTCTTATATAATTTACCTGCTATACCTTGTCCTCGAAGCTCATCAGATACAAATGTGTGATCAACAATAATTGTTGAGTCATCCTTATCTTTAAATGTTACATAAGCAATTGCATTTTCTTCGTCATCACCTAAATAAAACTGATGATTACCTTGTTTAATTTCTGACATGATCATCACCTCTTTAATTTTATTTTAACACACTTCGTAAACTTATTAATTAATTTGATTTAAGAAATTCAATTGTTTTTGAAAAAATAAGCTCTTTATCATTATCTAATGTGGCTACATGGTAACTATTTTCTAAGCTTATCAACTCTTTTTTCTCACTACTAATATGATCGTAAATATATTTAGAGTTTTCTGGCGGAACCACATGATCAATAACTGAAGAGAATATTAATGTTGGGATGTTTGTTTTTTCTAAATTCATTTTTACTAAGTAAATTAATTCGATTAAATCTCCCATAGATTTCACAGGTGTTTGCTCATAAGCAAGTTCTTCAACATCTATTTTTTTAATATCTGCGCCAATTCCTGGCACAAATCTTTCTGCTTTATCTTTTTTAGCTTCATAATACTCTGCCATTTTTGGTAATTCAATAGCAGGATTAGTTAAAATAATCCCTGCTAAGTTGGGATAACGTTCACTTAAATACATAGCTAATGTGCCACCCATTGACAAACCTGCTATATATATTGTCTCACACATTTCTTCTAATTTTTCAAGTCCAGCCTCAACATCTTTTATCCAATCTAAATAAGATGCCATTTCCATTTGTTCAGGAAATGTGCCATGACCAGTTAATCTTGGACCTAAGACAGTGTATCCTTCGTTAGCCAAAACTTTTCCATATTCATATACACTTTGTGTCGTTCCTGTAAATCCATGAATCATTAAGATGCCTGTTTTATTTCCAGGGAAATAAAATGCTTCTGCGTTTTTTTGAATTTGGCTTTCTTCCAATCACATCACATCCTTATAGATTTTTAAAACTTAACTTATTCGCGTTCCGTTAGGCACTTTTTTATCTGGTTTAAGAAGGACTACCTTCTCATCCTCAGGCACTGCACCAAGAACAAGTACTTCTGATTTATATCCTGCAATCCTCATTGGTGGGAAATTAACAACAGCTGTTACTTGCGTTCCAATTAAGTCGTCTGGTAAGTAATAATCAGTGATTTTTGCAGAAGATTGTTTAATCCCTAAGTCTCCAAAATCAATTTTTAATTTGATTGCTGGATCTCTTGCTTCTACAAAATCTTCTGCTTCGATTATCGTTCCTATTCTTAAATCAACTTGCATAAAGTCTTCTATGCTAATCAAATTTACCACTTCTCCTTACTAACTTTAGATTATTTTGATGTGAGCTTTTCATACCTTCGTAGAATGGAAACCTTTTCATTAATTGTTTTTCAATGTTCACTGGTTCTTTAATCTTTTCTAAGTAATCTAAAGAAAACTTAATCCGTTCTGCATAATTAGACGTTACTTTACCATGACCAGGAATTAATAATTCTGTAGTGTAATTTTTTGTGACTTCTTGCATCAGATAAACTGTTTGAACATAATCAGAATAGCTACTTGTTATAAAAGGAAACTCAATATCTGATAAATAATCTCCTACTATGAGTGTGTTTAACTTTTTTATATAAAAAAATAAACCATCATCAGTATGACCTGGTGCTAAGTAAAAAATACAGTTTAAATCACCTAATTGTAAATTTGTTTGATGCTTATTAATGATTATATTAACTTTAGGATATATAATTTCGTAAGGCCGTGTCAAATAAAACATTTGGTCGAATTCATTGATTTCATCTAAAATACTTTGTTTATGTGGATAATTAGTAAACTTTTCGCTCGCTATAATTATCGCTTCTGGAAAAGCACCAGCGCCTATTATATGATCGAAATCGTTATGGGTTAATACAAGGTATAATTGTTTGTTGTTAATCCTTTCATTCACATACTGCCTAATCTTAGCTACTTCGTTAGGTAGCCAAGTCGGATCAACAACAACAATTGCTTTTTTACCTTCAATAACTGTCGATGTTGTTTGGTATAACTCACTTTGAAAAACAGTTATTAAATCAGATTGATATTGAATCATATGACCACCTCACACAAAGTTTGCTTTTTAAGAAGGTACTTTTGTATAAAATATTGATGGTGTTTCTGCTTCAAAACTCATTTTTTCTTTTTTAACCGGATGCATAAATTCTAATTTTTTAGCATGGAGTCCTAAGCGCTTGATTGGATTACCCCGTCCGCCATATTTTTTATCGCCCACAACTGGATGACCCATATCTTGCATATGCACACGAATTTGGTTTTTTCTACCAGTTTTAAGTTCTACTTGTAATAAGGAAAAATCGCGATTTTTCCTTATTACATTATATAATGTCATTGCATATAAACCATCATTTTTATTCTGTGTTGAATAAACATGAAACGCTTTGTTCTCTTTTAACCATGAGGAAACATAGCCTTTTTCTTGCTTAACTTTACCATGAACAAGAGCGATATATGTTCTAGCTGTTACCATTTCATCCCAAGCGTTTTGTAATCTTTCTTGAATTGATTTATTTTTTGCAAACATCATCACGCCTGATGTATCTCTATCTAAACGGTGAACGACATAAATTCTATTTTGTTTATCTTTATCACGCACATACTTCATTAACTCACCATGGGCTGTTAATTCTTTTCCTTTGTTTGTAGCAACTGATAGAAGGCCTGCTGATTTGTTAATCACGATTATATGGCTATCTTCATAGATAATATCCAGTCCGATTAAACGTTCTTTTCGTTTAGCAACTTGATTTTTTAATATTCTTACTACATCACCTTGAGAAAGTTGATCATTATGTTGTGTAGAGACAATATTATTCACTGATACTTGACCTCTTGATAAGATTGATTTCACTGAATTTCTGCCTCTACTTGCTAATGCATCTAATAAAAAAGGTAGTAATTGGATTTCGTCTGTGATTTCAAATGTTAATTCACTATCATCTGTTTGTGGTATTATTTTAAATTTCTTCATATATTCCCCTTACTTTCTTTTATTCCAATATATTATTACTCTTATCATAACATATTCAGCTAGAGTATATAGTGATTAGAAGTTGCCGATTGCAATTTGCTTTGTTAATCTTAATTTAGGAGTTGATAATTGTGAATATAAATACCCCGAAAATTCAAGATAGTTTACCTATTACCACATTTGAGGAGATTTTTGATCTTGAAAATCCTTTTATTGAAAATGTAATCATTTCTGACTGCGAAATTAATCTTCAAAGAAATGAATTGATTGAATTTAAGAATGTACAATTTAAAAATGTAACTTTTAATGGAACAAGATTAGATAAAGTTTTCTTTAAAAATTGTCGTTTTGATAACTGTGACTTATCAGATACTCATTTTTATGAAGCAAGCATACATAATGTTGAATTTAATAAATCTAGGTTAATTGGTGTTGTTTTAACGGATGCTCGTATGGAACATGTGTTGTTCAATCAATGTAACCTTCAACTTGCTTCATTTGGAAATAGTCGTCAACGTTTTGTGAGATATGATGAATGTATTTTAGAGGAAAGTGATTTTTATGAAAATGATTTAAAAAAAATGGATTTTACAAATAGCCAATTATCAGGCATTAATTTCACACAAACTAAATTGAATAATATTGACTTGAGTGAGACTCATTTTACACATTTAACTGTTGGAATAGCAGATTTAAGAGGGTGTATTGTGAATGAGATGCAAGCAGTTAATTTAGCAAATTTACTTGGCTTAGTTATTAAATAGGAAAATTTGGCAGTAAAATGCTAGATTGTCAGGAAGATAGCCTATATATCACCGCAAATAGAATACACTCGCTGCCGTGGAGCTGTGAAGAATTGAAGTTCATTCTTCATTACCAATGAGCCAACTAAGGCTGCGCCTTGCGTTGTCTCATTCTGGCTCTTGCTCCCACAGGCGACTCGTGTATTCTATTTGCTAGGTTTTGTGTGAATTTTAGATAACTTAATTTAAAGTGGGGTTTATGAAATAAAGACTTTTAAATAGAAAGAGGGTATTAAAATTACTTACCAACTTATACAACAAACAGATCAAAATACGTTTATTGTTGATGGGCTTGCTTTAAATTTACCCAAAAGAACAGCAACTTTCGTATTAGATGAAAAGAATTTAACTTTAATAAATATTGGTACCACGCCTGCTGTTAAGCATATTAAAAAAAGTTTAACTCAATTAAATTCATTATTATCTAGAGTGAAATTCATTATCGTAAGTGATATTGAATTAGATTCAATAGGAGGCCTTGGTGTTTTACTAAGATCTTGTCCTAATGCCCAAGTCATTGCTCCTACGAGCTTTACACACACACTTACTCAGCCTAAACAAATTATTGCAGCAACACGCGCTATTTATGGTGAACATTTTTCGGATAACTTCGAACCAATCCATGCAGTTGATAAAGAAGTAATTAAAGAAGTAAGCAATAAAGAAAAAATAGATTTAGGAGAACGTGCTTTGCAGTTCGTCATTCCAGAAAACGCCTCTTTCATGTTAACTTATGATAAAGTAAGAAATCAGTTGTACACCGGACATGCTCTTGGAGTGTATTATGATCAATTACAAGATGATAATGTTGATTTATTTTTACCAAGTGTTCCAGCAGCGTTATTTGATTTAGACACATATAGAAAAACGATCACATCAATTGAACAACAAAATTTAAACGCCTTATATTTTAATCATTTTGGTAAAACAGAGAAAGTTGATTTAGCACTCAATCAATTAAATCACTGGTTGGAATTATTTATCCTACTTACAAAAGAAACCATCACAGAAAAGGGTAATTATAATGACTTATCAAGTAAGTTATTAACTGTTGTTCATCATTATTTACGAGAACAAAACATACCTGATAATCATCAAATTTATCAGTATATTATTTTAGATATTAACACATGTGCTTTAACATTGTTGAAATATTTCAAATAAAAACATAGGCAATCCGATTATTCAAAAAAATGTTTTTTAAACTTAGCAAATAGAATTTTGTTTTTCGTATACTCAAAAATACCCGGGTAAAAAACCAATTAATCTGGTTTTTCATCCGGGTATTTTTTATTTACGCTCTAACTTTACAACAGTTTCTATATGGTGTGTTTGTGGAAACAAGTCCATTGGCTGAACTTTTGTTACATTGTATTCTTCAGACAATATTTTTAAGTCTCGAGCAAGAGTTGCTGGGTTACATGATACATAAACAATTCGTTTAGGATGCATCTCAATCATCGCATCAAGTAATGATTGGTCGCATCCTTTACGTGGTGGGTCAACAACAATAACATCTGGATTAAAGCCATTAGCTTTCCACTCAGGCATAACTTTTTCAGCTGCACCTTGGTAGAATTCAGCGTTTGTTATATTATTTAATTCAGCATTCATTTTTGCATCTTGGATAGCTTCATCAAAGATTTCAATCCCGTAAACTTTCTTGGCTTTTTGAGCTAAAAATAAACTAATCGTTCCAATGCCACAATAAGCATCGACAACTGTATCCCGCTCATCAATTGCTGCATAATCTAAAGCAACATTATATAATTTTTTTGTTTGTTCAGGATTCACTTGATAAAACGAGCCAGCTGAAATGCCAAATGTTAAATCGCCGATTTTATCATATAAATATTTCTTACCATAAAGTAATTTCATTTTTTGGCCGACAATGACATTTGTTTTCTGTAAATTAATATTATGCACAATTGACACGATTTGTGGGAATTTTTTTGTAAGTTGTTCGATTAATTTATTTGAATGGGGTAAGTCTTTTGTGTTCGTAACAAACGTAACCATGACCTCATCCGTTTCATAACCTGTTCTGATAATAATATGGCGTAGCATGCCTTTATGTTCACGTTCATTATAAGCAGTAATCCCAAGTTCATTTGCTAACACACGAATTTCTGCTAATATTTCGTTACCTATTTCATGCTGGATTAAACAGGTATCCATATCATCAATAATCTGATGACTGCGTGCTTGATAAAAACCAGTTATAATTTCACCATTTTTTTCACCAACAGGCATTTGAATTTTATTACGATAATGCCAAGGATCATCCATAACAATTACTGGATTAACAACAACATCAGGTAATTGAGCTGTTTTTTGTAAAAGATGTTCAATTTGGTTTTGTTTCATTTCTGCTTGTAAATGCTGACTCATATGTTGAGTTTGACACCCACCACATTTGTCATAAACTTTACAAGGCGGCGTTACACGTTCTTCACTTTTAGTGAGTAAATCGATTAAAATACCGAATCCAAAACGTTTATTTGTTTTTACTATTTTAATCACTGCTTTTTCATCTGGTAATGCTCCAGGCACAAACACAGGATATCCGTCGATTTTACATACACCATTTCCTTCGTGGGTTAAGTCTTCAAATAAGACGGTAAATTCTTCATTTTTTCTAACTGGTAATTTTAGTTTAGACATTTTCAACTTCCTTTTTTATTCACTATAGTTTAGCTTAACATATAAAAAAACGAAACCGTTAAAAAGTTTCGTTTAATTTATTTTCTAGTTCTCTTGTTTTATCAATAAATTCTTTAGGTACAAAAAAGTTAATATGTTCTTGAAGATTCTCAATCACACCAGGAAATAGACCACCATATTCTCCATCAAGATTAAGTTGCATATGATTATCTGGTGTCACTTCAATTTTTTTAGCTTGTGTATAAATAATTTGCTCATCTTCTAAGTGAGTCCCTCTTAATGCTGCTGTTGCGATCCTCAAAAATTCTGCTAAGTTGGTCTTTTTAAGAATTAATAAATCAAAGTAACCATCATTTATTAACGCATTAGGTGCTAACTTTTCAAAACCTGCAACTGAATTGGTATTAGCCACAAGGAATAACATGATTTCTCCTTCAAAGACCTTACCATCATACTCAATACGCGTATTTACTGGTTTAAGTGAAGGTAGCATCTCAATACCTTTCATATAATAAGCAAGTTGGCCAATTATCGCTTTCATCCTACTAGGTACTTCATAGGTGAGTTCTGTTAAATCTCCACCACCTGCAATATTAATAAAATGCTGGTCATTCACTCGACCTATATCTAAATAAATCGAATGTTTATCTAAAATAATACTCAGTGCATCCTGGATTTTAAGTGGGATTGATAAAGCTCTCGCAAAATCATTTGTTGTGCCCGCTGGAATGACCCCTACTTTAGGTCGATATTCAAGATTTGCAAGTCCGTGGACAACTTCATTAATCGTTCCATCACCGCCAGCAACAATGATGATGTCGAAATTATTTTCAGCTGCTAATTGAGCTGCTAACGCTGCGTCACCTGCACCGACTGTTGCATGAGTTGAAGTTTCAAATCCTGCTTTTTCACAGCGTTCTAATACTTTAGGTAATTCTTTTTTAAATATCTCACGACCTGCAGTAGGGTTATATATAATGCGTACTTTTTTCAATTTGTATCCTCCTAAACCTAACAGATGACTTTCACTTTAAAATTGCATATTTTTAAAAAAAGAAAATAAGAGGCTACAGTATGGATTCATTGCAGCCTCATCTTTTCACATTTATCTTTTTTCGATTTCTTCTTTTAGGATTTTATTAACCATTTGTGGGTTAGCTTGACCTTGTGTTGCTTTCATAACTTGACCAACTAGGAATCCAAGTGCACGGCCTTTACCGTCTTTGAAATCAGTAACTGATTGCTCATTAGCATCTAAAACTTCACCAACTATTTTAGTAAGTTCACCTTCGTCTGAAATTTGGCCAAGTCCTTGCTCTTTAATATAAGCTTCAGGATCGCCACCTTCTTCAACTAAATAAGTAAATACATCTTTGGCAATTTTAGATGAAATTGTGCCATCTTTAATTAGTTCAATCATTTTTGCTAATTCTCTTGGTTTAATCGGCAACTCTTGGATTTCTTTTAAATGTTTGTTCATATATCCTAGTAATTCACCCATTAACCAGTTTGATGCTTGTTTGACATCGGCACCAAGTTCTACTGTCTCTTCAAAGAAATCAGCCATTTCTTTAGTAGCAGTTAAGACTTGAGCGTCATAAGCTGGTAAGCCCATCTCTTTAATATAACGTGCGCGACGTGCATCGGGTAATTCTGGTATCTCCTGTCTGATTCTTTCTTTCCAATTCTCATTAATATGAAGCGGCGGAATGTCTGGATCAGGGAAGAAACGGTAATCATCCGCATGACCTTTTATTCGCATTAAAATAGATTTTTTTGTTTTATCATCGTAACGACGCGTTTCTTGCTGGATAACTTCTCCCTTATCTAGCAATTTAGCTTGGCGTTTAGCTTCTTCAGCAATACCATCTCTTACAAATGCAAACGAGTTTAAATTTTTAAGTTCTGTTTTCGTACCAAGTTCTTTATCACCTACAGGACGAATAGATATATTCGCGTCTGCACGTAAAGAACCTTCTTCCATTCTTACATCTGAAACACCTGTATATTGAATAATACTTTTTAATTTTTCTAAATAAGCATATGCTTCTTCAGGTGTGTTAATGTCTGGATCTGAAACAATTTCAATTAAAGGTGTTCCTTGACGATTGTAATCGACTAAAGAGCCATCACTGCTATGCGTTAATTTACCAGCGTCTTCCTCTAAATGAATTCTTTCAATTCCGATACGTTTTTCTACCCCATCAACTTCAATATCAATCCAACCATGTTCACCAATTGGTTGTTTATCTTGCGAAATTTGGTATGCCGCAGGGCTATCTGGATAAAAGTAATGCTTACGATCAAATATTGTTTCTGAGGCGATGTCACAATTAAGTGCCATTGCTGCTTTCATTCCATAATTTACTACTTCTTCATTTAATAAAGGTAGTGTGCCTGGAAAGCCTAAATCTTTTGGATTCACATTCGTATTTGGCTCATGTCCAAAAGCATTTGGACTTGGACTAAATATCTTTGATTGTGTTTTTAATTCAACGTGTACCTCAATACCGACGACTGTTTCATATTTCATTAATTCGCCCCTCCTAAATCTGGACGTTTCTTATGATGATTAGTTGCTTGTTCATAAGCATAAGCTGCTTGATAAACTGTACTCTCATCAAAATGTTTTCCAATAATTTGTAAACCAAACGGTAAGCCTGTTTCTGAATAACCACATGGCACAGAAATCGCTGGCAAACCAGCTAAATTAACAGGTACTGCTAAAATATCATTCATTTGCATTGCTAATGCATCTATTTCTTGTTCACCTATTTTGAAAGCTTCTGTTGCAGTAGTTGGCCCGATAATAACATCATAATGCTTAAATGCAGCTTCAAAATCATTTTGAATTAATGTTCTCACTTGTTGTGCTTTAGCAAAATGTGTATCTCGATAACCTGCACTTAACATTGTCGTGCCTAATAATATACGACGTTTAACTTCCTTACCGAACCCTTGTCCACGCGATTTTTTAAGCATTGCAATCATATCTTCTGTTTCATCAGCTCTTTTTCCAAATCTTACACCATCAAAGCGTGCAAGACTTGACGAAGCTTCAGCACTACTGATGATGCTATAAGTAGCATCTGCATAAGCTAAATGTGGCAATGAAACTTCTTCCCATGTAGCACCAAGTAACTCATACATTTTAAGTGCATTCATAATTGATTCACGAACCTCTTCTGACACACCTTCACCTAAAAATTCTTTAGGTACTGCAATTTTAAGCCCTTTAACATCTTTTTTAAGTGACTCTGTATATTTTGGAATCTCTACTTGAGCAGATGTAGCATCTAACTCATCATGACCAGCAAGTGTTTCTAAAACGTAAGCATTATCTTCAACTGTACGAGTGATAGGGCCTGCTTGGTCAAGTGAAGGAGCAAATGCAACCACACCAAAACGTGACACTAAACCGTATGTAGGCTTCATTCCAATGACACCACAAAATGAAGCTGGTTGACGAATAGAGCCTCCTGTATCAGTTCCAACTGAATACATTACTTCACCAGCTGCTACAGCTGCCGCCGAACCACCACTAGAACCTCCTGGTACCCGATTTAAATCCCATGGGTTATAAGTAGGGTGAAAAGCAGATGTCTCAGTTGCTGAACCCATAGCAAATTCGTCCATATTAACTTTTCCAACCATTAGTCCTTGTTCAGCAGTTAAATTTTCTAATAACGTTGCATTATATAAAGGTTCATCAAAGTTAGCTAACATATTACTTGAAGCTGTTGTTCGAATTCCCTTCGTCATGACATTGTCTTTCATTGCTCCTGGAACACCGAACAGTTTACCCTTTACTGCTTTTGATTCGTCTAATTTTTTCGCTTCTGCTAAAAGACGTTCTTCTTCAACAGTCACAAATGCTTTAACTTGATCATCAACTTCCTTTATACGGTCAAGAGACATTTGAGCAGTCTCTTCTGCTGTTAAGTCTCCTTTATGTAAAGCTTTAACAATTTCTTTTATTGAATATTGATATAAAGACATGATTTTCCTCCTTACTCCATAATTGACGGTACTTTAAACTGACCGTTTTCTTTTGATGGAGCATTTTTTAATGCTTCTTCTTGTGTAATTGTTCTTTTAGGTTCATCTTTTCTTAAAATATTATCATTATTACCACCATAAATTGTTGGCTTAACACCTTCTGTATTAATGTTTTGTATTTTTTCAGTATTTTTAATGACATTATTCAAGTCTTTACTATACATTTCTGCTTCTTCTTCTGATATAGCAAGTGTTGCCAAATTGGCTGTGTGTAAAACGTCTTCTTTTGTAATTTTAGCCATATCATTCACCTCCACGAAACTTATTATTATTTTATTTATTTTATTATTCCATTATACCCTTTAATAATACATTTTGAAAATCAGCTTACCTATCTATAATATCAGAATTAACTCTATTATAGCAAATATCCATACGTTTAGCGTGTTTTAAGACATAAAAATATCCTAAAAAAGAATATATTAAGCTTTTCTAGGACACTTTTATTTAATCAATACTAATTAATTTACTTTGTTTCCAAGGTGCAAATTTATACGTTATTTTAGTAGGTTTTGTTAATTGATAATTTTTTAATAACTTTTCATGATTTTTTACATTCACTGTTTCAAACCCATAATTTACATGAAAAACATTATCTTCAGATTCATAGGCATCTTTTCCAATAAGGACTATCTCATTATTCTTCTTGGTTGTTATCTCTTTGTTTGTTGCCTTAATAACTTCATATACACCTGCTTTATTCTCTTTTAATAATACGTATACTGGGTCTCTGTAATTATGTTGTTTATCAACATCCCATTTTTCTTTTGGAATATTGTTTATCTCAAATTCAAACGTATACGTTTCATAATCTTGAATATCATCCAAAACAAAATCTTCTTCTTTGATAGGAGATGTGATAAAAGTTCTTTCTTCACCATACTTATTGATTAAATGAGATTGCCAAACGATTAATAAAACAGCAGCTAATTGAAAGAGTAAGAGTACATAGAAAAGGATTTTTTTCATTTATAATCGCTCCTCTTCCTGCTTTATTTTTCGACGATTTTTTTCTAACATAAAACTAAAACCAAATAATATTAAGCCACCAATTAAGAAAAACAATGATTTATTCATTACATCCCAAGCATATTGAATATAAACTGTTAATGTACTTAATAAAAAGGCGAGTGTTCCATAGGTAATTAGCTGGTTCCGTTCATCTTTGTAACCAATAATTAGAAGTGCCGCCGAGAATACAAATAAAATGATTAATGTCAATAATGTTGGAAAAGGTAAATATATTGTCGGTATAAATAAGATTAAATATATATAATCGATTGTTTTGAACGTTAAACGTTTTAAAATAATCATAAAACTTGCTAAAACAAACAAGACAATCAGAAATAAACCACTTAATTTGATATCTTCACTCATAAAGCTTTCTTCAAAAAATGATGCTTGATATACATTAAACAAAAACATACTACTTAAACTTATTAATTTAAATACATGGGATAGGCTTTTGTTTGGTATTAAATTAGCAATTAAATAAAAGACAAACATATAGACAATAAACCAATAATAATAATCTGTAAATGATGTGGCTAAAATTAATAAATTAATCACTAAATTAACCCCGAAAAATCCAGCAAAATACTTATGAGCATGTCGAAAAGTAAAATAACCGAAGCCAATAATTAATATAATTAATAATGTATAACTATAGTTATTATACGTAAATTCACTATAAAATTGACCAATGGTTAAAGCTGTTAAACTAACAAAATAGAATAATGAGTGTGAATAAATAACATACAGACCTAGTCCTACGATTGTTATGATTATAAATGGCCAACCACTAAAAAGCATAACTTCATAATTATTAATGACTAAAAACAAGCTAGCAATAAAACCAACATACCCTAACATAATAAAACTAACACCATATAAAACTTGTTTACGACTGAATAGCTGATTTCCTAAAACATAAAGCCCAAAAGTAAAAAGTAATAAAACAATGACACGAGAGATATGTGCTACTTGAGCCCAATCAGAGAATATAAATGTCAAAAATGCAAGTCCAGTTAATAAAATAGCAAATAGAATAACTAAAACATTAGCATCTTTCTTAGGATAACTTTTTAATATTTTATTCAATTGGTCTTCAGAAATAATATCTTTTTCTACCCATTTCTTACCTTCTTTTTCTAATTTAGAAAGGTTCATACCATCACCTCATTTACTATATTATCTATTATCTTACCAAAAAAAGATATACAATATTTAAAAAAGTGAATTTCCTCTGTAGAATAGAGTCGCCTATGCAAAAGATTAACACATCAAAAATGTAATTTTTCTATCTAGCTGACTGAAACGGAAGTCGACGGACTCCCACAGGAACAGCACGCGTCCGAAAATCACTGTGGCTACTCGACAGAGACGCTACAGAAGTTGAGGCCGTGCCCGCAAAAAGCCTGTCGACTGTAGTACAAGTCAGCGAAATCAGAATACAATTCTTGATTATTAACATTTACTCTCATTATTTAAATATTAGTTGACTTAAAACTCATCACTAACGTCATTGGACAAAGAAGCAAAAAAAATAAGCTGTAATCAGCTTATTTTTTCTTGTTTTTGATTAATTTAGTTAAAATTAGCGTACCGACACCTAAACCAATAATTGTGTTCGTTTTTTTATTAAACACTTGTTTTATAAGTAAGTTAATATTTTGTGGACGTTCTGCTAATCTCCTCATGAAGTAACCATACCAGTCTTCACCAAAAGGAACATACACACAACATGAATATCCTTCTTCTTTAAGAGATAAAAGTAAGTCCTCACGGAATCCAAAAAGCATTTGAAATTCAAATGTATCTCTTGAAATATCATTTTTTTCCACAAAATCCTTAACATGATTAATGATGTGATGATCATGTGTCCCAATTGAAGTGTATTTACCATTTAATAAGTTCCACTCAATTAATTTAACATAGTTCGCATCAATCTTTTCTTTTTCTTGAAAAGCCACTTCTGGCGCTTCTTTATATGCACCTTTTACAAGACGCAAACGAAGATCTTGATGTTGTCTTAAATCTTCTTCTGCTCTATAAAAATATGACTGAATGACGGTACCTACATTGTTATATTTCTTGTTTAAATCATCTAAAAGGTCAAATGATGGCTGCAAGTGTTTATGACTTTCCATATCCATATTTATAAATATCCCATATTTATATGCTAATGCAACAATTTCTTCCACATTATCATAAGCAAAATCATATTCAATATCTAAACCTAATTGAGATGGTTTTAATGATATATGGGCATCTACTTCAGTTTCATGGATCGCTTCGATAACTTGTAGTATTTGATTTTTAGCAGCGATTGCTTCACTTTTTTCAAATACGAATTCCCCTAAGTTATCTACAGTACAACTAATTCCTTGTTTGTTTAATTTCTTTATTGTTTTTATCGTATCATCAATTGTTACTCCAGCAACAACACGCTGGGCACCTAGCTTTAGGCCCCAACGTTTAGCTGCTGAATTTAACATTTGATTTTCAGATAAAGTAATAAAGAAGTCTCTAACAGGATTATCCATAGCTAATCCCTCCACATCTTTTTTACTAGAACATTTCTGAAGTAGATTTTCCTTGCATATGGTGAACTAGATAATCAGGTCCGCCTGCTTTTGAGTCAGTTCCTGACATATTAAATCCACCAAACGGATGATAACCTACAATAGCTGCAGTACATCCTCTGTTAAAGTAGAGGTTTCCAACAAAGAAATCTCTGCGTGCTTGTTCCATATGTTCACGGTTATTAGTAATTACTGCTCCTGTTAAACCATAATCTGTATTATTAGCTACCTCAATTGCTTCATCAAATGACTTTACTTTTGAAAGAGCAACAACTGGGCCAAAAATTTCTTCTTGCATAATACGTGCATCTGGAGCTACATCACCAAATACTGTTGGTTGAACAAACCAACCATTTGAGTCATCTCCATCTCCACCAGCTAGAAGTTCACCTTCATCTTTACCAATTTCAATATAACTTGTAATTTTATCAAATGCTGCTTGGTCAATAACTGGACCTGTATAGAAATCATTTGATGCAGGGTCTCCTGCTTTTTTCTCTTTAGTTAATTCAACAACACGCTTAGCAACTTCATCGTAAACATCTTCATGAATAACTGCACGTGAACATGCTGAACATTTTTGACCAGAGAAACCAAATGCAGAGATAACAATTGATTCTGCTGCTAATTCTAAATCAGCATCTGAATCTACAATAATTGTATCTTTTCCTCCCATTTCAATAATCGTACGTTTTAACCATTTTTGTCCTTTATCTTCATGAACAACTCCTGCACGTTCGAAAATACGTGTACCAACTTCACGTGAACCTGTGAAGCTTACAAAGCGTGTACGAGGATGATCAACTAAATAATCTCCAACTTCACTACCTGGGCCAGGAATAAAGTTTACTACGCCCTTTGGCATACCTGCTTCTTCTAATACTTCTACAAATTTATAAGCAATAACTGGTGTTGTACTAGCTGGTTTTAATAATACTGTGTTACCAGTTACCATTGCAGCTGAAGTTGTACCTGCCATGATTGCAAATAGGAAGTTCCAAGGAGAAATAACTACACCTACACCTAAAGGAATGTAATCGAAACGGTTAGACTCAATTGGACGGCTTTCTACATAAGCGCCCTCTTTTAACTCAAGCATTTGTCTACCGTAATATTCTAAAAAGTCAATCCCTTCAGCAACATCACCATCTGCTTCTTTCCAAGGCTTTCCACCTTCTTTAACTAAGTGTGCTGTAAATTCAAGCTTACGACGTCTTACAATTGCTGCAGCACGGAATAAAATATCAGCACGGAATGCTGGATCTGATTTTCTCCATGTTTCAAATGTTTCGTCTGCTACTTTCATAGCTTTTTCAGCAATCTCTTTATTTGCTTTTGAAACCACACCAATAACTTCGTCTGGGTTTGCTGGGTTAACTGATACAATTTTATCTTCAGTTGTCACGCGCTCTCCATCGATAATTAATGCATATTCTCCACCTAAATCTGCTTCAACTTGCTTAATTGCTACGTCCATTTCTTCTTTGTTTTCTTTAATTGAAAAATCCGTAAATGGTTCATGTCTGTAAGGTACTACCATAAATAATCATCCTCCTAATTTTTAAGTGCTTTTATCTTTTTTTCATAACGTTTCACATATTCTGGTAAATAATTTAGTAACTGTAATTCTAAATACAGGTTAGTTTTCTCATTAAAATTGGTTAAATTTAATTCACTCAATTCCTGCATTTGCTTGATTCGGTAGTTAAGTGTATTAGTATGAATAAACAACTCATTAGCAGTAAGTCCAACTCTACTATCGTTTTCTAAATAAACTCTTAACGTTTTAGTAAGTTCACTCTTACTCTCTAAATCTTTACCAATTAACTTAAGCAAAGTTGGGTGATAATAATTTTCTGCAATATTTTTTTTATAAATCTCCTTTAAGTAACGTTTGATTCCTAAAGAACGATAATTTACTGCAAAAACAGATTGTTTATTTAAAAACACAGAGGTTTCAACAACTTCTAACGCTTCTAAATAACTTGTGCGCATGTAGTTAACATGATTATATTCATTCCCCACACCTATATAAAATACTTCTTGCTCTTCGTCTGTCAAACTTAGTTTAACTTCCTCTATTAAAGCAGTTGCTTTTTCAAATGCATTATTTGCTGTTTGCTTTTCTCCATAAACGATACCTACTATTTCTGTTCCTTTACCTAAATAATACTCAATTTTAGATAAGTTAGTTTTGATAAAAATCTGTTTTATTTTATCAAGTAAGTATAGGTATAATGGATCTGTCACAGAACCGATAATAACAGTGAAACGTTCTGGAAGAGCTAAATTAACAACTTTTGCTTCATTTTTTAATTGCGCTTCATTTATATATTCATTGTTAATTATTTTCCAAAGAACTGCTTGAATCTCACTATCACTCGCTATTTCTTTGTTTTGCTTTTCATAAAGTAACTTACTAATAAATGTAGCAAGACTAGTTAAAATAGTTAAGTCTTCATCGGTCAAACTATCTTCTGTTTCATACACCCATAAATATCCTATGACTTGGTCTTTATAAACGAGACTTAAAATAATTCGTTGATAAAAATCGATATCTTCCATAGCTTCCATTCTAATAGGCAATCTTTCATTCTCTAAACGACTAATGATTCCTTCTTTTTTTAAGCGTTCAATAACAAACAAAGGACAACGCTTAGTTAGAATAGTTTTCTGTTGGATCGGGTCAAATAAAAATTCATTTGGTGTATTATAAGCAACCAATTCAAATTGTGCATTCTCAATAATAATCGAACGTTTAAAATAACTGCTTAACCATTCGACTACCTCTTGCAACTTTGTCAGTGAATAGATTTGTTCTAATTTTTTCAGTATTCTCACCCTTAAATAGTTGTTTAAAACTCAACTTACAACGCTTTCATATTGAGTATACTATAAAAGGCTAAGGATAAGCTATAAGAGACTAATAATTATTGAACTAAGCTTGATACCTCAATTATAAATGAGACGAATCATACATACAATATCGACTATACCTAATTTTTCTCCTTTCTATTGTGGACCATCCACAATAGAAAGGAATTTACATATAAAAGCAGAAACTAGTTGACTGAAGCGCAAGCTGACCGACACCTGCGGGAAAAGCAACAGTCGAAAATCCATTTTAACAGTTTTAAAAAAACTGATAAAATTAGTTGAGACATTGCCCGCGGTAAGCGCGTCAGCTTGAGCGCAAGTCAACGGCTATAATCTTTCACAT
>DATGTX010000048.1:0-3023 GCA_035301645.1 Pseudogracilibacillus sp.
GTCTAGTAATGCATCTGTATTAACTTTTGTATTATAGGAATTCTGCTGTAATTCAAATCCTGCATAAGCATTATATGGTGAGTGCTCATGCTTTTTCATCGTTGAAACAGTTGTATTAATTTTATCGACATTCCAATTATAATTTAAAAAGAACTCATCAACAGCGTAAACACCATCATCTGCTCGTTCAACATACATATCATTTTTATCGTTTACTGCATCTTGGTATGAAACATCGCCATCATTGGATTGTGAATCATACCAATTAATACGTAAGTCTGAGTTACGTTTTATATATCTCATCATCTCATTCATACGTACAGCTGTTTCTTTACTAACACCATAAGTTTCTTGGTTGAAAAAATAACCATCAAAACCATAATACTCAGCTACATCTATCATTTTATCCGCAACCGGAAACGATCCGTCTTCGGCTTGTTCTGTAAATGCTTCAATTTCAGCCAAGGTTTCTGGTGATCCAGGGCCCCATGGAAAACCCAAAGAAGCATAGACTGGAACGCCATTTCGATGAGCAGCATCGACAATATCGGGTGAAGGCAATGCAAAGACCCCTTCTTTATTAGGAGCGCCTGGCCAGTAAATATATGAATCTAGTAATTGCCAGTTATCAAAAGCGTAAGTATTAAAATCATTACTGCCTACTGAACTTGATAAATCATGATCCGGTATCGTTATAGCTGCTGATGTAATACCTACTTCCGGATGTGCCAGTGGATTTACTTGATGTCCTTTAAATCGCTTTTCATTTAACGGAACACTCGCCTGATTTAATTCAGCGTCTGGATCATCTTCAGGTGACCACTCCAAAAGTGACTCAACACTAAAAGCCGGAGCCACTGGCTGTAAACTTAATTCATCTTGGTATCGTTCATTAATGACATCGTCTTCATTTTCTTCAGCGAGAACACTTATAGGCAGTGATAAGGTTGACAACATCAACAATGCAATCGTGCTAATCATCATGTAATAAATACCATTTTTCTTTTTTAACATAAAGATTCTCCTTTGACTATTTAAATTTAGCAAATAGTATTTTTGGACAACTTAACTGATCACATAAAAATAGAAAAACTTTCCTCCTATCTTTTTATAGTGAAACTTCTTAAATGTAGTTTAATAACAATCAATTAATAAAGCGTTTACAAACACTTTAAAATATAAAGCAGGTACCAATACACCCACTTATTAAATCGCATTTAAGAAGTTCAGATGAAAGTATATCATAACCTACAGCCTACAGTAAAGAAGATTTTGTTTTTTTAGAAAACATTGCACCTTATGACCTAGGTGTTTACTACTATGAAACGAAACAAATTAAATGATTGACACATTACCGATAATAAAGAAAGCAGATGGACCTACAAAACATTCAAAGGTCCATCTGCACCGTGCTCATGGTAAGTGTAATATCTTTTTGTACAGCTAAGTTTCCAGCATGTATCAATACTTGTCAAAAACTTAACATGCAATTACTTCCACAATTCAATTAAATGATTTGTTTGATTACTAAGCTCTTCGAATGCTTCGTCACCAATCAACCCTTGCTTATTGTAATAGTCTAGCAAATCGTGGAAGCCTTCCAAATGTTTAAGTACTTTATCAGCAGACCCTTTATTTTCATAATGATTTACTGATTCCAAATGGGTGGTCAAATGTTGAACAGCTGCTGGGTCGACATTACCTTCATCTGCCATTTGTTGCGCGAGTTCTTTTAGTTCAGCGGCATTTTCCGCGAGTTCTGGTTCTATGGGTTTAACAGGATCAACATCAGGCAACTCACTACCTTTCTCAAAGCCAGCAACGTTTTCTAGTTCTGCATAGTTTGCTCTAAATTGATCGATATCTGCCACATCATTGCTTGATGTATTCCAAGACTTTGTTGCTAAGGAACGCAACTCTTTAGCGATATCTTCAGTAATAACATCCTCACCAACTAAATCTGGATTATCGTTCCATATAGCTAATGATGCACCTTTAATGAATGATGAATCATCATCTACAGTATTATCAGCGAACTTACCTGGTGTCCATTCTTCATAAATCCTTTTATCTTGATCCAAATAGTCAAACGAATGCTGTTCACGTCCATCATCTGGCTTATCATTTCTCAACACGTAATAGAAGAATCCGGAGTTTAAATTATATATATTCTCATGTCCTCTTTCTACAAATGTACTAAGTGGTGCAATACTCTTATTCCAAGACATTTGTGACCAGAAATCGATACCAATATAATCATGCATTTCTATCTTCTGCTTTGGTTCGTCTGGTTCCCAGTTGTTTTTATCTTCCTCTCCATAGTAAATAGCATCATTAAAAATTCTCGGTTTAAATCCAGCTTTATGGACATGTTCCGCTATATCATTAATATAATTAGCCATTGTGTCCTTCCATATATAGTCTTCACCTAACGTTTCTTGCGCATATTCATCTAGAACCGGCTTGTAATCTGAAATAAACGGGTCTCTGTCAAATTCCATATACTCATCTGCGCCGATATGGAAGTCCGTACTGTCTTCAAATAACTCCATATATTCACTGTAAAGGCTTTTTACATAATCTACTGCTTCAGGGTTTGTCACGTCTAGCGCAACATCGCTATGATTCCCATTTATATCGACTTGCCCAAACTCAGGATGAACTTTTAAGATATGTTCCGTATGGCCTGGTGTATCGAGTGATGGGATGACCTTAACGCCATACTTCTTAGCTTCTGCTAAAATTTCTCTTATTTCATCTTTCGTTAAATAACCATCTTCCGACACTATTTCCGGATCTGTGTCACTTTCAATTCTAAAGCCCATATTCTCTGAAAAATGTAACTGAATGGCATTCATTTTAAAATAAGACATTTCTCTAATATGTTGAATTATCCAATCCTTAGTAATATATTTTCTTGCCATATCAATATGGACCCTACGTTCCTCTAATTCAGGATAATCAATGATTGTTCCAGACGCTAAACGATTATCATTCGTAATCATGATATGTTGGATTGTGCG
>DATGTX010000049.1:0-15602 GCA_035301645.1 Pseudogracilibacillus sp.
AACTACAATGCTGTTTCCAGCTAGCTTTAATAACTTAGCTTGCGTTAGAAAAGCTTTTTTTACGTCTTCAGAAGGGTTCTTAATTGTTAGATTATCGAAACTTTCCTCCGTGAATCCCATAAGCAAAAAGGCTTCTCTAGGTGTTAGATTTCGATATCTGGTTCCTTCAACTAAAGGGTTCTTGTCATAAGCGATAATACCAGAATTGGGATTACGATCTTGCTTTGTAGTAATAGTACGAGCAATCAAAGAGTTATCTGCTTGACTATCGGTTGCTAATTTTAAGTTGTTATTAAATATTTTTTCTCGAGAAGCTGTAAAATTCGGTGTAGCATGAATTGCTTCCTCAAGATAATGCTTTACTGAATAATCTAATCTTAAGTAATCACTGATTGGATTGATACTTTCTGCGGAGAGTTTGATATGCTCAAGATTATTTGATAGGAAATAGTTCATAACCTCTTGTTCAATCTCTAGATCATCCCCAACAAATACGCTAATCATATATGTTCGTTTTCTTGATTGAGGTACACCGAAATTGGTTGCACTTAAATCATAAATTTGATTAACATATCCCAAATCTTCTAAAAAATTAGTCCATACTCTAAAGTTTTCAATGTGAGCTTTAGATCTAATTGCTGTAACATTCTCCATGAGTAAGAATTTAGGGAATGGTTTATTTTGTTCCTTAAATTCAATTAATAGTCGTTCAATTTCCCATAAAAGACTTGAGCGGTTTCCAGAATCCCGATCTAATCCACTTGAATTATTCCACCATCGAGCGCTAACTGATAAGTCTTGGCAGGGAAAACTATAAGTTAAGATATCAATATCATCGTCCAAATCATCTGCAGAAACTGAAGTAATATCCACAAGATTATTATTGTTTATTAATGAATGATAGATTGCTTTTAGTTGCCCAACAGTTAAAGCAGATAAAGCTTTTTCAGTCATGGGTTCTTTACCGTTAGAACTTAAATTATATTGAGCCAATTCCTTCAATAAAGATTCTTTATTATGATGACGATAAAGACTTAAATCCTGAGGGCCATTATGCAAGATATCATATGCATAAATCGCGCTTAGTTCCCATTCAACGGTAGCAGAAACTTTGAATGGGATTTTAGCGCGCTTAAGTGCTTCGGATTGTGCGCCCACCCCACTAAACGTTTCAACTATATTAAGCACAATTATCAAATCCTTCCTAAACTCGATTACTGAAATCAAAAAGGAATTCAGTATCATTAATTTTATAAATTTTCACGAAATCTTTATTATATTTTTCTAAGTCAAGATAAGTGATGGGGCGTTTTTCATTTATACCTAACCTATTTGCAAAGTATTGGTAAATATCATCATAAAAGTATAAACGACCATCATGATCCTCATCGAATCTTCCCTCTAATATCTTATTATCATCTGTAAAGAATTTGAGCTTTCTATTATAAGGGAAAGTGTTGGTGAACGGATATTTATTAGATTGTTCTAAATAATTAGCCTGTCCAGCTTTAAACATATTATTTATTCCTCTACGAGAACTATTCCAATTGTTTTTGAAAACAACGGGAATTTCTATTATATCATAATAATTTGAAGGACTATGAGTAATATATGTTAATTGCTTATTAAAAAAATTTGAGAAAGATTGTTCAGTTGTTTGCTGTCTTGCATTAGACGCTGTTCGTTCATTTCGGGAGTAGGTTGAATCATCATTTTCAGTAACAAGATCTTTATCTTCTTCGAGTTCAATAATTGAGTCAGTATCAATGCTATCATCATATAGTGTAATTAATTTTTGAATATCTGGATGAGTGCAGGGAACTGATTTCTTATTTTGTTCAAGATACAGGGACTCAAAATTTTGTTGGCTTTCTACCATTAATTCATTTAGTTTAAATAATCCATTTTCAGAGAAGTTAGCTGACCCAACAAAATGTATATAGTAACTTCCATCTTTAATCCAACTATATAGTTTTATATGAGTTGGAGGTTGCGTAATTTGATACATTATTTTGATTCGTTCACCGTATTGGTTGGTCAAATTCAAAAATCCCTCATGATTTTTCTTAGAGAGGCCTTTATGTGTAGTCATACCAATGTAAAGAGTAATATTTAAGCTAGGATAGTCATGTAATAATCTTTCTGTCATTGATGAAGAGGCATAACCAGATATAATAAATAGGTCTGAACATCTATTTGCATAGGGAACGATTATTTTCGAATATAATGAGTTATTTGATCTCTCGATATATCACACCACCCGTTCAAAAAGGTGTTGTACATACTTAGTGATACCACCGTCAAAAAATTCAGGTGAGTTTGATTTAATTAAGGCTGTATTTAATACTAAAACTTTTCTGAGTATCTTTCTACTTGTATCATTGTAGCTAGTGTATTGTTTTAATATTTCTCGCACTAATTCAATGTTATAACCTTCGGCGGGGCGTTCAACAATGTTCATAATTGTATCAGTAGTATTGTTTTTTAATGTATTAAATGTTTCTTCATAACTACCTTGCCAACCTAAATTGACGTACCAATATATTTGCTTCAACCAAACACGTCTGCTCATTTTATAGTAATAAGTAGCTGACAGGCCATGTCGCGCATGAACGATATCTGGAATGACTTTAATTGACAAAAACTTCCAAATATCATCATTTGATGCGTCGCGGTTAGTAAAAGTAAATGATTGATTTAGGATTCGGTATAACTCTAAACCGAATTCTAAATCGAAAGTATATTTAAAACGATCAATACCTTTTTCATCGATATTATATTTTTCATAAATTTCATCACGGGCTTGAATAAACATCGCTCGAAGTTCTTTAAATTCATTAGGGACCTTAACATCAATCAGACGTCTTGGATCACTTTCTAGTAACTCAAAGTCACTTTCGGCTTTAGTGTTACTATAATCAGGCCAGTTTAACATAATTATCACTCCTTAGAGAATGGGTCTAGATTTGCATGAGCGCTATTAGAAATAGCTTCCAATGAGTCAATTTGAATATTAAAAGTAGACACCCAGTACCATATTGCTTTAGCAATACTATTTGGTTCAGCATCCATATCTTCATCTATGATGTTTTGATCAATAATAATTGCTTTTTGAATAACAAGTATAATAGATGAGACAATAATATTATTTAATGTATACTGATTCATGTTATTCGTATTAGTATAAAGGCGATCATATAATGGATGCGCGCTATTAATTAAGATTCTGATATTTGAAGAGTCAAATGAGTCTGAATATACATCAACCCAATCCATCCAGATTCTCCATAAGCCACTTTCGGGATCATGGAACTCTTCGATAGGGAATTCTGAACCATCTCCATCTACAGAGACAGAATATGCTAGAAGTGGTTCTGAGCTAAGCTGCATCCCGATTTCATCAGCTTGGAAAAGGGAAATGTTATGTAGTTCATGAACGATTAAATAATATTCAAAAAAGATTGTACCTCGTAATGAATTTGGTTCGAAAACTTCTTCAAAATCAATCTCAATATTTGAATCTTTCATACCGAATTTTTTAAGAATAAGATTCTCAGTAAAGTTTGATGTTCGAGAATGTATTTTTACAGCAATCGCTAAGGTGTTTTCTTGAGCGGTTACACCCTCAAGACCAAATAATTTAGACGGGTGTTTGATTGAAATTGATTGTGTAAGTTGTAGTTCATTTTCGGTAGGTGACCAAATACTATCATATTCATTGATTTTGTAGGAATATGAATCGTCTAACTCTATGGTTTTTTCATCATTTAAGGCATCGGCATATGACAGCTTTGGAGGCGAGAGGTAAATGCCTGCTTCTTTCATTAAGTTTTCATCAAGCAGTTTGTATAAAAGAAATTTTGAACTCATTAGTCATCACCTTCTTTTTTGATATGTTCGGTATTCATCGACAAGCTAGGAGCCATAGATAAATCATGTATCTCGAGTTCAATCGTTCCTTCGATAACTAATTTTTCTTTATTTGGATTTGGTATTTCGAAACTAGCCGATTTTTTATGCGATGTATCTGTAACATGGTTTACTTTTTTATTAGCGATTTTTGTTAATTTAACTTTATTAATAATAAACGGAAAAGGAAGCGAACCTTCAAAAGTTTTATTCCAACTTTCTTGGTTATATGCCTTATCTGTCGTGAGAACAGTAAAGAATAGCGTGCTCTTTGTATCTGCTTGCAAGGTCGCGTTAAATGATACTGAACGTAAATTCTCAGAAACAAACCCAATATCAGTGACATTGATGAGTGAATTCGGTGCCAATGTGTCTTTTTTCTTTTTTCTTTGAGGCTTTTGCTGAATTGTAGCAGATTTACCAAAGTTAGACATAGGTAGGAACATATTACCGAAGTGTCTACTTAAAGCTGATGTACGCTTAGAGGCCTTAGCTTCAGTATTATTTAAATCTGTTGATAATTCTTTAGCAACTGATCTTTTTATTCGATTGACAATAGTCACTCGCCCACTATCAATGATTTTATCAATCCAAGTTGCATGGTCTGCATTCTCAGTATCTCGAAGATAGCTTTCAAGGGTAGAATAATAATTCAAGTATTTCTTATGCAAATTACCATCACTATTAGGTACAAAGACAGCAAAAACATATGAATTTTCTTCAAGGGATAAACCTTTCATCCATTCATTGTCGTTGACAACATATTCAACTACCATCCCTGGCTTTCTCATATAAGCAAGAATATTTGCTCCATAAGGGCTACCGTCTTTAAAAGTCGCGTTACCAATATAATTAATAGGGGAGATAAATCCACTATTTTTATACGCCTTTAAGTCATCGATACTTAATTGCACATAGGCTAGATAACCAATCGGAATCTTATTATTCGACATCCCAGTAGAGGCTAAATGAATCGCCTTTGCTTGAATTCTTTTATGTGGTTTAGGACTCTCAGTTGAGTCTAATTGTATAGCGTATGAATACAATGATTGAAACCAACTAAAAGTCAAACTGAAATTTTCGGGTCGAATGGTACGGCCATTAACTGAAGGAACTAATATAGAATTATTAGTAAACTCACTATAATGGCGGTTATAAATTCTTGGAAAATACCATCTTTGAATAGCCTGTATAATAGATTCTTCAATATCAGTTTCCCAAGGGAAATCATTTTTTGAATTGTCTTCCATAGTTATTTTTGAATCATTTATGAAAGGCACAATTATAGTTGTCCCTGTTTCATCCCCACTGTACGATTTAACCCCTAATGAGCTAATAAAATCAGAGATAAACTGAGAGTCTGTAATCGGCAATGTTTTAGCATAGATATCTGAAGATACTTTCTCGCCCCACCAAGCAATCCCTCTGTCGTTATTAGGCATAATTGCATCTGGTTTATCAGAGTCTTCAATAAGACAGGCCGCTAATCGTTCCTCGTATTTATTATTATGCTTAACGCGTGAGTAGTATATGACAATGCCACTGCCCATTCTGAAGAAACTAGTTTTTCCTAGACCCCATGATCCACCAGCATCTACTTTGTCTTGATTCATATTTAGACCGTAAATTAACTTATATATATTACTGTTATTAAGTTCATCTTTATCATCCGTGTTAAACTTTCCCGTTAAACCGGACGTATTACTATCTCTAATAGCTACAATAGTTGACTCTCTTGGAAATAATTGCTTAAGTCGAGTATCGATAGAGTCAAAATGATGAGCAATTTTATTTGTTGCGATTTTGCCAATGGTTACGTCAATATTTGTTTGATCACTCTTAGGTAAAGTGGCATCAAGGCTATTTTGGAATGATTCACGAACAACTAAATCGACTATTGGTAGCGAATCATTCTGCAAAGACCGTAATATAGCTTTTCCAGAAGGCGCCATTCTGTCATCTATACGTGCTATTTCAATTTTCATTCTTCATCCTCCTTATGGGAATCGCCATCATCCTCATTAATCGGAACAACAATTTTAAGTTTTCTTGCAAGATTTTTATTTTTTCGTGCACCTGGAATCATGAGATTGATTCCGATTAAATCTTTTTCGAAGTTTAAAGGATATCTATTACTTGAAGTACTTCGAGCTTTCCTAAATTCTTCTTCAGTTTGCTTTCCTTTGTCAATTCGATAGATCACTAATTGTGGCACGTTACCCAGTCCATGTTTAGCTCTAAGTTGTTGTGCTTCTCTACCAGAAGGGCTCTTTTTCATATCTTCCGAATTTAATTGTTCGATATCGCTGATTAAATCAGAAGGTGTCCGTAACGCACCAATTGATACTGTTTTTCCATCATTTTGCGCTTGACCTAATCGCGAACGTTGGATGTTCGGTGGGTTATAACCATGAATATCCCAACCTGACTGATTATCCGATACTTTCGGGATATTTCCTTTCGAAGAAAGTATAATATTCCAATTAGCGTAACCATTCTCTTCGCGAGTATCATCGTACCAATCTAGAAAAGCTTTAATATTTGAAAAGGCAGTATCTTTATCACTAAAAATCATTGATTCTAAGTACTTTTTAACGAAATCATATTCAACATCACGCCAAATCATTTTATTTCTAGATAAGTCAAATTCATCAGTAAGAGAGTTCAAGAATTTTTCTGTCACTGTCAAATTATTTTCTAAAACTGATAGCTCGTTTTTAAATAGGATTGTTTGACGATTAAAACCAGAAAAATCAATATCAGATAATTCTGCTGATTGCATTTTATTACTTGAAGTAATTCTTAAAAAATTATTATTAGGTGAATTTTTAATTTTGACTCCAGCTTCATATGGTAAGTAAGTTTTAGCACTCATATCTTGAATATCTTCAATAAGTTCAGAATTTAATTGAGTAATGAATTCAAATCGTCTTTTAGTCTCACTATCCATCCAAACTCGAGGGAATAATTCATATGTAGGACGGTAACCAAACCATCTTCCCATTTGATATAAAGTATCAGCTTGCTTTGTTTGACGGATAAAGTAAGAGCTAACAAGTCCTTCTAAGGTTAAACCTCTAGAGAGAGTATTCCCGCCGACTACAATGAACAGTGGAGCAAAGCTAAGTCTCCTTTCAGGATAAACTAGTCGAACATGTTGGTTCTCAACGCGAGTCTGACTGTTATCTATAACAAGATGGAATCCTTTATGATACTCTAAAGCCTCATCATCTTTTAAACCTATATGATCAACATAATTTTCGTTATTTGAGTTGATTAGGCCTTTAAGTTGGATTAAAATATCCTCCCATTTAGGATAGTCATTGATGAACTCCTTACTTGAGTAAGATGTGACTGCTTCAGAGAAATCCTCTTTAGTAAATTCAGTCGATTCATGTTCAAATAATTCTTTTAATTTATCAAAGTACTCTTCACGATTCTCACGCATGCTCTCTAAATATTCACGAATTAAAGAAGCCACTTTTTCTTGATCAGCAATTTTTAAACTTGTATGAACTAACATTGATACGGGTTTCGTAAAACGTAAGTGTCTTTGCATTGCAGAAACCAACACGAACCAATCAATCGCTTTTTGAAAACTAGGTGGCAAATAGTTAGTATCCCCTTTATGCAGAGATTTTATTAATTCTTTATCTGTATCACTGATTGTTCTAATGATGGGTAAGGAAGGACCTGTCTCTGGTTCTGCTAAACCAAACATTTTATCAGCACCAAGATAGTCGCTTGAAGGTGTTAAGGTATAGATAAAATCTTTAGGGAATAACGAATAATCCCCAATTTCATTTAATACATTTGCATAAGGCGTACCAGTATAAGATATATAGTTGACAGCAAGGGCTTGCTTTCCGTTAAAACCATTTACTAAATCGAGAACTTTTTTATTAATAGTACTTCTTTCTTCATCTTCTAGTTTTTTTGTATTAATACTTGCTTGATCAGCTTCATCATCGATAATGAGTATTTTTAACTGTTTTAATTTATTTGGATCCGAATAAAGCCACTTTGCCAAATTATCTAGTCTAGATTTATTTTTCAATGAAACAACGAAATATTTCTTTTTGCTATGTTCCTGTAAGTTAATATTATTCCAATTATTCGGTGCACTTCTATCTGAAACTTTTGGATTATCAATATTAGTCCAATCCCACCAAGCTGCACCTTTATTTGAGTCTAAATCACCATATAACCTGTTAGCTGTTTGGATACGTAAATTTTCGATCACTCCTGATAGAATAATAAAAAAATTAAATCCGTTATCAGCAGCTATTGACATAACTGCCGCCATATTAGCTGTTTTTCCCGATTGTACATCACCGATCGTTAGCCCTTTAATTGCACCGCTTTCGCGTGTGTCCATACTTAATTGTTGGACTATGTTGAAGGCATCATCTTTAATATTTGCAATGGATTCAGCTGAAAACCCTTTGCTGACAAGTTTTCTCTCATATTGTTTCCATTGAGAATATGGATCGTCTGATAATATTGCATCGTTTTTGCTGTTTTTGGATAATAAAGTTGTTTTTTTACTTTTAGAATCACTCTTCATATATTTAACAAGTTCTTGCCAAGTTGAATAATCAATATCTGTATCACTTGGTTTAAGCATTTGAAACTTAAACTCTTCAAAAGCTTCTGAACCAATATCCTTGCGAGTATAGAAGTCGAAATCTGAAAGCGAGTCCCAACTTGTTTCATAATCCGTTCTGCGTTCTTCGATATAATTTCTATAAATATTAAATTTTTTGTCGCCAAAATTTATGCTCATGTAAACGCTCCTAGTTATTATAATAGTGTCTATATTATAACAAAAGTTTGACTGTTTAGAAGGGAATAAATTAGGTTTAATAGCATTAATGTTGTCTTTTTTGGAATATCTCACACCAAAATATCTGATATTCGACTAAGTGAGTTTAATGCGATAATATTAGAAAAAGCAGAAAATTTAATACAATTAAAATGGGATATTATAATATAGTAGGTCATAACTAATAGGGAGTGATTGGAGTGTCGGAGTTGTTTTGGAATAATCAAACCAAAAGTCAAAAAGAAGAATATATTGAGATGTTGAAAATTTTAGGTTCACTATCAAACCTTTTTTCTGATAGCAATTCACCTTATCTTTATTATCGGGCACATGAGAATTTATTTTGTGCTTCATTTGATGCCAAAAACTTATCACGTGGTGACGTGTCTTATGATGCAATAAAAGACAGAGTTGGTATTGGCTTAAAAACGTTCTTGCAAAATAATGGACGGACGTATCAAAAGGTCGCAGAGTTTAATGGTGATAGTGATAAGCTTCGTAAACTCAAAAGTCATGAAGAGATTGTTTATATGATAGCTGAACTTAGAAATAAACGAATCGAAGTAACTCAAAATATTACAGATGCAACTGATTCGGTTTATCACTTAATTACTAGAGAGCCAGGCAAGATGAATGTGTTTGAAACACCTTTAGATTTAGTGGACATAAATTCTATTCGCATACAAAAGAAACAAAGTAAAAATACTATTCGATTTACTGACAAATACAACGAATATTCCTATTCATTATCTAAAAATACACTTCTTAAACGATTTTATACTCAAGAACAAAATAAAATTGTAACTTTTGATGTAGACATCTTAGAAAATCCATTTGAATTACTAAAGTCTATGCAAGTTGAGATTGCTGATTCAAGACCTATTTCAGAATCGAAAGAAAACTATATTGTTTTACCTTTATATTCGCCAAATCGTGGAGATGTACCACAGCGCTCTGGATTAAATCAATGGAATGCTCAAGGGAGAGTGCGTCATCCTGATGAAGTGTACATACCTATTCCAGCATGGATTCATGAAACGTTTGATACATTTTTTGCATACGCGAAACAAAGGAAAGTAAAAGGGGAGAGTGCAAAAGATTCCCCAACCTTTCAAGTGGAGTTACCTAACGGTGATGTCATGAAGTGTAAAGTAGCACAATCCGGAGGCAAGGCACTGATGTCGGATCCAAATAAAGATTTAGGAAGATGGATATTAAGAGACGTCTTGAGGATTGCACCAAATCATCTGGTTAACATGAGCACCTTAAATGAAATAGACATCGATAGTGTTAAATTAACAAAGAAAGCAGAAGATTATTATCTATTAGACTTCATGGAAATTGGCTCATATACTGAATTTAAAGAAGAAAACGCATAAAATTTAAGGTCAGAATAATTTCTGGCTGCAAATCACGTCTCATAATGATATAATAATAGCTTCGAAAACAAATTATAAAGGAGAGAGCAAATGCAAGAATCTGTAAGTTCTACAATAAAAAGCAAACATACAATTGCGTCATTCTTTGCTGGGGTTGGTGGAATTGAGCTTGGTTTTGAACAAACCGGCGAGTTCAGAGCCGTATATGCTAATGAGTTTGATAAAAAAGCACAAGTGACTTATCGAACAAACTTTCCAAATACATCATTAGATAAAAGAGATATTCATGAAGTCGAAGCAGATGAGATACCTGAAGTGGATATTATTACAGGAGGCTTCCCATGCCAAGCTTTTAGTATTGCGGGTTACCGAAAAGGCTTTGAAGATGAACGAGGAGATTTATTTTTTGAGTTACTTCGTATGATTAAAGAAAAGCAACCGAAAGCAATATTTATTGAGAATGTGAAAAATATGGTTACTCATGATCATGGAAATACCTTTAAAGTAATTCGTGAATCGTTAGTAGCAAATGGTTATTATATAAAATGGAGTGTCCTAAACGGTAAAGATTATGGTAATATACCGCAAAATCGTGAGCGGATATATATTGTTGGGTTCGATAATAAAGCTGCTTATGATGCGTTCGAATTTCCAGAAGCAATTGAATTATCAACGACGCTTCAAGATATTATCGATTACGCCTCTGAAAAAGATGAGAAGTATTACTATAGAGAAGGTAAGCAACCTTTTTACGATAAACTTGAAGAAGAAGTTGATTCATATGAATCTGTTTATCAATGGCGAAGACAATATGTTCGTGAAAACAAATCAGGTGTGGTTCCGACCCTAACAGCAAACATGGGAACGGGTGGACATAATGTACCTATTATTTATACTGACTCAGGTATCCGTAAACTTACGCCTAGAGAAACATTTAATGCTCAAGGTTACCCAGCTAATTATGAATTACCTGAGCTTGCAGTTTCACATTTGTATAAACAAGCAGGTAACAGTGTCGTTGTTCCAGTTATACGTCGAATTGCTGATAAAATTTCAGAAGCATTGAGTAAACATGATCATTTAAGCCATCAAAGCTTGAATGAAGATGTTAAATATGCCGTGATTTATACGGACTTTAAAACAAAAAATTCAGGAGAGAGCTATATATTCGGTTATGCGAAAGACATGAATGAAGTCAATGACATGTTAAAAAACAAACCAGATTGGTTCCCAGTGATTGACAACACAGATTATAGAAACATTGTTAAACAAGGAAAAGCTATGGCATTTTATTCTATAGTTGACCTAGACTAGATTAGCCCAGTTAATGGGCTTTTTTTGCTACCATCATCCTTGAAAAGCGAACGCATGTTCGCTATAATATAAATATATTACTTTATCTTGGAGGAAGAACAATGACATATAAGGTGGTTTCTTTATTCTCGGGTGTTGGAGGTATTGATCTTGGGTTTGAACAAACTGGAAAGTTTGAAACAATTTTAGCAAATGAGTTTGATATGCATGCTGCAAAGACTTATTCTTTAAACTTTAATAATCAAATAATTGTGGATGATATTCATAATTTAGATGCAAGTGAATTGCCAGATTTTGATGTCTTACTTTCTGGATTCCCATGCCAAGCCTTCTCAATCGCTGGTTATCGAAAAGGGTTTGAAGATGAAAGAGGCGACTTATTCTTTGAAACTCTCCGAATAATTAAGAAAAAGCAACCTAGAGTCGTTTTCTTAGAGAATGTAAAAAATTTAGTTACTCATGATCATGGGAATACGTTCAAAGTAATAATGGAAGCACTAAGTTATCATGGATACTATGTTAAATATAAAGTAATGAATGCTAAAGAATACGGCAATATCCCCCAGAATAGAGAAAGAATTTATATTGTGGGATTTGATAACAAGGAGGATTATCAAAATTTTTCTTTCCCCCAAAGTATAGAATTGACAACACCATTAACCGATATCATTGATTTTAATGGGAAAATCGATGATTCCTTTTACTACACAGCTGATAAACATGCCTACTATCCAGCATTAGCCGAAGGAATTACCTCTCAAGATACAATTTATCAATGGCGTCGTAAGTATGTCCGTGAGAATAAGAGTGGCGTAGTTCCAACTTTGACGGCTAATATGGGAACAGGTGGCAATAATGTGCCATTAATTCTAAGTGATTATGGTATTCGCAAATTAACTCCTAGAGAATGCTTTAATACACAAGGGTTCCCTCGTGATTTTCAGCTCCCTGAGGATATAGCTATATCTCAACTTTATAAACAAGCAGGAAATTCTGTTGTTGTACCTGTTATTCAAAGAATTGCAGAGAATATTGTTGATGCTTTAGATGGAATAATGGCTGAAAGTGTACAATTAGAATTATTTGTATAAAAGGTAAGTCAAATTCAGATATAAAATCAACCACTGATAAATGCTGTAAATAAAGCATTTATCAGTGGTTTTCTTTTGTGTCATAACCTATTAATGCTACAATAACGATGAAAAACCTAGGGAGGTTACAGTCATGAAAGTGTATTTTGCAGCATCTATTCGTGGAGGTAGGGCGGATATTTCTATTTACAAGCAATTGATTGCTTATTTGTCTAATAACCACGAGGTGTTAACCGAACATATTGGTGACGATAGTATAATTGCCTCTGGGGAAGTTGAACGGACCGATAAAGCCATTCGTGACCGCGATATTCAGTGGATTGAAGAGTGGGATGTTATGGTGGCTGAGACGACTAACCCAAGTTTAGGAGTCGGATATGAGTTGGCTTATGCCGAACATATTGGTAAACCAGTCATTATTTTACATCGACCAAATCAGAGTCAATTGTCTGCGATGATTGCTGGGACAGATTATTTTGATAATGTTTGTTATTACAAAGAGATTGAAGATGCTATTGGAATTCTTGAAGCACAATTAGGGAAGGAAGAATAACAATGATAGAAAAAATTGCACGTGACTTTTCAGTAGGTGAATTTGATTCAGCTTATTCCTATCTTTCTGAAGATATAAAGTGGCATGTCGTTGGCGAAAGCACAATACTAGGTAGTGAAGCTGTCATTGAACGCTGTAAGCAGAGTCGGACTTACTTCGATTCAATTAAGACGGATTTTACGGTGTTAAAGACCATTAAGAGTGGGAATCAAGTGATTATAACAGGATCAGGTATCTTTGATAATAATGGCAATGTAACGCGAATTGATGCATGTGATATTTACACTTTTAATGAAGAGAATCAATTAATTGAGATAGAATCTTATTGTGTGCCGATTTAAGCATAGGGTTGATAACAAAGCTACATTGTTATCAATCCTTTTTTATTGGAATTTAAAAACAAACTACTAATAACACTCTAATTATATTCAGAATATATATGTACTAAATTTGAATATATGATAAAATTAATTTATAAGCATTCTTGTTTTATAATTTGAAAAGAGGTGCACGGATGAAAAAATTGTTTCTCGTCTTAAGTAGCATGTTGGTATTATCAAATGTTGTTGGTGTGTATGCACAAGAGGATATTGAAAGTGAAATTGCTCAGAAAGAAGCAGAATTAGAAGAATTACGTAATCAACTTGAAGAAACACAGAGTGATGGGGAAGGTGAGCCAGTAGAGGAAGCAAATGCAGCTCAATTGGAGAAAAGAGTTGCTGTAGGTAATTCAAATTCAGATGAGCAGATTAGTCAGCTATTAGCACTCTTTGGAATGGAGAGCAATGATCAATCTAACTTAATAAAAATTGATGGTGTTACTTTAAATGAACTTATCAGTGACGGTTCAAATGAATCAACAGATGTTTACTCAAGTGTAATGGTCGATATGCCAGAAAGTGGTTCGGGAGTTAATGTTGAAATACTAACTCCAGAAAATATCACCGTGGTGTCTGAATCAGCTTATCAAAATGCTGCAATTACGGCTGGGGCAACGAATGCAGATATAAAAATCGCATCCGTTATTGCAGTAACAGGTGAAGGTGCTTTAGGTGGTGTATATGAAATATTTGATCAAGCAGGTTATAGTTTAGAGGCTGAAGATATCCAAACGGCTGAGAACCTTATTCAAATTGAAGAAGTATTATTAAGTGAAACAAATATGTCAGAAAGAGAAGTATCACAGTTAGTTACTCGATATAATTTGGCTATTGTTCATGCAGTAGAAGGTAAGGAAGCTTTAACTTTACAAGAAGTTACTGAAATTCTTGGTGAAATTCTAGCGGATTACAATTACCAATATAGCGAAAATGTACAAACTTTACTACTAGATCACGGTGTTGCTTTTTCTAAATCATCCGTATCAAAAAATCCCGACACAAGGGCAGCCTTAGAAGAAGCGATGAGACAATACGAATCAATTAACCAAGTTTATAATCATGGTGAAATTCAAGTCGAAATTACCGATATGTATTTAACGGACGAAAGAGTAGATTATGTCACTGAAAATTATGATAATGTATTTACAGTTCATTATTCAGTGACAAATACTGGAGAGACTGAAACTTCCGCGGGATATGATTTTGCGTTATATGTTAACGGTCAAAAAGCAGATGATTACTTTTTAAACGATGATTTTCAGACGATGGTTTCATCCAATCGCCAAGCAGATGTTAAACAGAGCTTTGGATTTAATGGCGCAGCAAATTTAGAGGACATGGAACTAGAACTAATGGATATGAGGGCCTATGGGAAACCGCCGGTTGTAATACCTTTAGATGGAAGCGAGCCATCAACCCCAGAAGATCAAGCAGCTGATGTAGAAAACGGTGTATCTAGTGAATTTGCAGAAAGCGTGGAGAATGAAGAACTTGTAGAAATTCTTCAAGCATTTTATGATTCGGGACTTAATGTTATGGAACCTAAAATTATGACGCGTAATGATTATGGAATTGCGCCATTACTAGCTGAAGAAGCTGTTAGTTTTGGAGCACAATTTGCTGAGTTTGTTTTTGAAAATGAAGATGGAAGTATTGACCAATTCAATTATGGAAGGTTATTTTTAGTGAGAGATGAGAATGATCTTCAAACAATGAAAGCTGTGTATGATGATTTAGGGAAGGAAGCAGCTATGCTTTATTCTCATACTTACTCAAAAGGAGATATATTACTTCAAATGGGTGGTGATGTCTCGGATGAAGACTTTGCTTTATATACTGCAGTGATTGATGAGGTAGTGGAATAAAGCAATTAAAGCTTCTAACTTTAATTATGATATATAAAACTATCCCGCTAAATTCATGTTACGTGAATTTAGCGGGATGGTTTTAATTTTATACGATATTAAACCTTCAAATCACTGATACACCCAATGATTAGGCTCTGTCTCAATTAATTGATTCTCAGGATTATAGAACGCTTCATCTGGTTTATAAATAATTCGTTGACGTTCTTTTTCATAATCTGGATCTGGTAATGGGATGGCTGATAGCAAACTTTGTGTATAAGGATGCTTCGGATGATCATACAAA
>DATGTX010000050.1:0-2057 GCA_035301645.1 Pseudogracilibacillus sp.
ACCAATGATTATGCAAGAAGATGTTAAAGAGCAAGTTGAAGCATTTTCAAAAACAATTCCAATGAAACGTATTGCTAAAGTAGAAGAGGTTTCTCAAACAGTTCTATTCTTAGCATCAGATGATTCAAGTTACTCAACAGGGTCAGAGTTTGTGATTGATGGTGGGTTAACAGCTCAATAAGTATCTAATAAAAAATCGTCTATTCTTTATAGGATAGGCGGTTTTTTTATGGCGATTTATCGCTGGATAAAATTAGTTGAAAATATTGAATGACTTTAGATTGAAGTGTTAGGTGTAATTCCGTCGACTTTTGCTCCAGATGACACGCTTACCGTGGGCAACGTCTCAACTAATTTTATATTTTTTGAAAAAACTTATAAAATGGATTTTCGACTGTTGCGTTTCCCACAGGTGTCGGTCATCTTTCGCTACAGTCAATTTGTTATTGCTTTTTATCTTGATGACATGTGTTCATGCTTCGTTAACTAACTTATTTAGTGCTTCTGTAAACGCGTCGACTGACTGAGCGCCTGAAACGAGGAATTTTCTATTGAAAACAAAAGAAGGCACACTTGTGATTCCGAATTGCCTTGCTTCTTTAATATCAGTATGAACTTCCTTGGCAAATGTATCTTTGTCTTGTAAAACTGTTAATGCTTCTGCTTTATCAAGACCAACATCTTCAGATAGACTAGCAAGTACTTCACTGTTTCCAATGTCTTTTGACTCAGTAAAGTATGCATAAAATATTTTATCCAAAAGTGCAAAGTCTTTTTTATGCTCTCTTGCGAATTTTAATAGTCGATGGGCATCAAAAGTGTTTGCAGGTTTCATTGTATCAAATTGAAGATCTAATCCACTTGCTTTTGCTTGTTCTGCAATGCCACTCATCATTTGTTTTGATTTTTCAACACCACCGAATTTTTCAGCCATTCCTTCATAAAAGTTTTGCCCTGTATAAGGCGGCGTATTCGGATCAAGTTGATAACTTTTAAATTCAATATCAAGTTTCTCTTTTTGTGGAAATTTATCTAGCGCTTCTTCAAATGCTGTTTTACCCATATAACAAAAAGGGCATACGTAATCTGACCAAATTTCAATTTTCATAATTGATTCTCCTCGTCTGTAAATTGTGCTCACTCGCTTAAATATAACATGTTTTTTAAAAATAGAAATACATTGATTTAAATGATTAGTAGCGTATACATAATTATATTAAAAGCAAACAATATAAATAGAAAAGGAATTAATTGTTAGCGCTTTCAAATAAAGGGATAAAAATGCTACACTAAATAAGGATATGAATATTAATTCAAAGGAGAGATTAAGCGAATGGCTAAATTAAAAAATAAAGTAGTCCTTGTAACTGGTTCTGGGACAGGCATAGGACGGGCAATTGCGCACACGTTTGCAAATGAAGGAGCAAGAATTGTACTTACAGGAAGGCGTGAAGAGAAGTTACGTGAAGTAGAAAAAGAAATAGGGCGCGAAGATACGATTGTTATTCCAGCTGATTTAACGAAAGAGGATTCAGTGCAAGCTCTTTTTAGAGATTTGGAAAGCAAAACAAACGGAAGATTAGATATATTAGTTAATAACGCAGGCGGAATGGATACAATGAAAACCATTAGTGAACTATCACTAAATGAATGGGATAAAATGTTTGCTAAAAATGCGACAAGTCAGTTTTTAACAACGAAAGAAGCTTTACCACTTTTACGTGAGAGTAGGGCAGGGAAAATAGTTTCTGTAACAACAGGGGTTGTTCATTTCTTTATGGAAGGATTAGGAAGTTATTCAGCAAGCAAAGCAGCTTCTGAAATGATGATGAAAACAATCGCAGTGGAAGAAGAAAAGAATAACATTCAAGTAAACTTATTCGATCCATTAAATGCAAAAAGTGAAGGGAATCCTGATGGCCAATATGAACCAAAAGATATCGTTGGTGTGCTCGTTGATCTTGTTGCCTCAGACTCCATTGTAAAAAATGGCGAAATCATTAAACCAGATATAAATTAAATTTAAAAAGCTGTTCTCAAATTTTGAGAACAGCTTT
>DATGTX010000051.1:0-42163 GCA_035301645.1 Pseudogracilibacillus sp.
CTTTCCAAATAGACGTTCATATTTTCAGGCGAATTTTGATGCTGAAATGTCTCATTAAATGTTTCATAACTAATTTCTTGAAGTGTGTATAAATCTTCAAGAGTACACTTTTTTATATTTATAGTCATTTAAATACGTCACTCCTTCTTTGAACTTATCTTGAGGGTTTAATAGCATTTATAAACCTAGAAGTTTAAATACACTAGGCTTATTTGATAATTCATTAGTTCATGTGGTCTGCGACGCCTAAGTTCAAAGACTGTCAACTGTCGCTGATAAGGTGGAAAAATCACCACTTGAAAAAACATCGCTTAAACTAGAATTTCACATTCTAGTTTAAGCGATATATATAAAAGGATCTAACTTAATTTTCTTCATGATATCTATCATATATTCCAATATACTTTTCTTTTAATTTATCGACTTTACTTTCATTATCTGAAACAATATCAATAACATCAGTGCTAACATATAATAAAAATTCATCTGTATAAAAACTAATATACGCGCCCGTATGCCCATTAAATATTTTTGAACAATATGTTATTACATTTTGTTTTTTTATATTTTTAATAGTTGCATATATCATTCCGTCATTACTATCTTCCTCATAAACAATCGTTTCTTTCCAATTTTTAATATCTATGTATCCCCCAATTTTAGATTTAGCAGAAAAACGTTTGTTATTTACAATATATTCTGATATAAATATAACATTTATATTAGAATCTTTGTTTAATACAAAATCAATAATTTCTTTAATTAAATTTACATTTAAATTTTCCATTCCAAATCTAATTCTTCTCTCCGTACTTACCTGAAAGTAAGGCGTTTCTTCATAGGAATCAAATTTGATATTTAGTTTATTTAACTTTATCATATTTAGTTTATTTGTTTTCTTCATTTAATTTATTTAATCTCATCTTTTTGTATTATCCAAATAACTTGGTTACTACTCCCGCCAGCAACACTTCCAGGGTCTTTTCTAAAGAAGTACTCATCTGAATCAAATGTTTCAGTAATAAATTGACCTGATTTTTCTTCACCAGGTTCTAAATTTCCAGTAAACTCTTCAACGTTTTCAAATAAATCGGCACTGTTTGGGTCACCTGAGTGATCTAAATCATCTGTGATCTCCATTGATACAATTAATTCACTTATATCAAGAACCTTATCACCTGTATTTTTAATTGTTATGTCCAATAAGATGATTTCATCTAATTCAGTAATTACATCATCATACTCTTCACCTTTAAGTTCTGCCTTATCGAGCGTCATTTCATAAGTACCTAAAGTAGTATCAAATGTACCTGTGTCACCTATCACGAGATCAAGTTGATCTTGACCCTTTTGTTCCTCTGCAATATCTTCACTTTCCGTCTCTACAGAACTTTTTGCTTCGATTTCGCTATCGTTATTCTCTATTTTTTCTTCAGTTGTGTCCTTATTGCCACAAGCTCCTAGTACTAGTAAGCTTATAGATAAAATTAAAACACTTTTAATTGCTTTTATCATTGAACCACTCCTATACTTTTCTATGTAATAGTAGATTTTTGAAACAAAAATATTATACAAATAGGTAGTCTGCTAGATGCTAGATGACTAAATAAAGTTCACACATATTAATAATCAATCTGGCCTGTTTATTGAATATTCATTTAAAAATAGTATAACATTATATTGTTGACTTTTCGATTTAAACTTTAAAATAAACATCTATATTCTGATTTATAAATTGGTATATAAATTAATAATCAATCCCTTATTTTAAACTCTTATACTTTACAACTTATACAATTTTTTTACCTAAAAATTGTATCATCTTACTATCTCAAACACTTAGATGTTTATGAATAGAACAGTGATTTTGATGGATTTAATCATTTATGAACGTCCAACTGAACTGTTAAACGAAGTTGGTATTCCTAAAACTACCTATCATGGACTACGGGACTCTCATGCATCTTTTTTACTTTTCCATTGCTGCATATGAGAGATTAGAGTGTGCTGACTTGTGCAGTTGACTAATTAAGCTGACTGGAACGTAAGTCGGCGGACTCCTGCAGGAACAGCACGAGTCCGAAGATCACTGTAGCGACTCGACAGAGAAGCTACAGAAGCTAAAGTCCACCCGCGGAAAGCCTGCCGACTGAAGTGAAAGTCAGCGGAGGCAGAAAGCAAACTTTGTTTATTATTTTGCTTTAATCTTAATACCTATTTTATGTCTCTTGAACAAAAAAAGCACTCCTTAGTATATTCACTAAGAAGTGCTTTAAACATTGATATAATAATATTATTAACGTTTTGAGAATTGACCACGACGACGAGCTGAACGGAAACCTGGTTTCTTACGCTCTGTCATTCTTGGGTCACGCGTTAAGAAGCCTTCGCTCTTAAGTGCTGAACGATATTCTGGATCTGCTTCAAGTAACGCACGAGAAATTCCATGACGAATCGCTCCTGCTTGACCTGTAAATCCACCACCATCAACGTTTACTAAAACGTCATATGTTCCAACAGTATCTGTTGTTACTAATGGTTGATTTAAAAGTAATAATTGCGTTTCATATGGAAAATACTCTGATGCTTCACGATTATTTACAGTAACTACTCCTGTACCTGGGATTAAGCGCACACGTGCAGTTGATGTTTTACGACGACCTGTACCATAATATTGTACTTGTTCCAATAGTCAAACCTCCCTTAATTATCCACGAAGTTCTAAAACTTCTGGTTTTTGTCCTTGTTGATTATGTTCTGAACCTTTATAAACATGTAGCTTTTTAGCCATTTGACGTCCTAAAGCACCTTTAGGCAACATACCTTTAATAGCTATTTCAATCATCTTATCTGATTGGTGGTCACGCATTTCACGAGCATTACGCTCTGTAAGTCCACCAGGGAACCCTGAGTGACGGTAATACATTTTATTTTCTAATTTCGAACCTGTTAATTCAATTTTGTCAGCGTTAATAATAATAACGTGATCACCTGTGTCAACATGAGGTGTGTACGTTGGTTTATGTTTACCACGTAATACAGTAGCAATTTCACTTGCTAAACGCCCTAGACGTTCACCTTCTGCATCGACAACAAACCACTTGCGATCTACCGTATTTTCATTCGCCATGTAAGTTGTACGCATTTTTTTCCCTCCAAATTAATTGCATTTTCCTTGTTGTTATATCTCATCATAATCAGATTCCGGGGCCAATTATGGATTATAAACAATAACCAAACTTCATATTACTATAGTTTGCCTTTGATTGTCAAGGTTTTATCCTTTTATATAGCCTAATAATTCGGGTAGTCAACTTGCCACAGATAGAGACCCGAAGCATCTAAAGTTCGGCCAACAGCTGATCGATTTTTCTGTTTAAATAAGTCAGGAATGTCTTCTGGTTTATATTTTCCACGTCCAATATCTAATATGACACCTGCGATAATCCGAACCATATGATATAAGAAGCCATCCCCTTTAAATTGGAGTTCAATTTGATTGCCTTCTTCTATAAATGTTAATTTTTTAAGCGTTCTGATTTTACTTCCTTTAACCGTTGATTTAGCCGAGGAAAAAGTGGTAAAGTCATGCTCTCCAATAAAGTAAGTGCAAGCCTCTCGCATTGCTTCCCTATTTAATTCTTTAGCATATTGATAGACGTAATTTCGCTTAAATATATCTGGAGAGGCTTCATTTAAAATATAGTAACGGTACTCTTTTCCAGTTGCGAGATAACGTGCATGAAAATCATTAGCAACTTGCTCAACCTGCGATAGATAAATATCGTCAGGTAAAGCATTATTAAATATGAACTTCCATTGTTTCACTGGAATCTGTAAATCTGTTTCAAAATGAAATACCTGACCCACTGCATGGACACCACCATCTGTTCTGCCTGAACAATGTGTTTCTATAAATTGCCCTCTACTGATATATACTAAAGCTTTTTCAATTTCACCTTGTATAGTACGTAAATTTGGTTGTCTTTGATAACCATGAAAACCTGAACCATCATATTTAATCGTGCACTTTAATTTATACATCCTTGCACCTACTTATTGTCTAATCAATAACAAACTAACCGTGAGTAAAACAAATAATCCAAAGATTAGGTAGTCTTTAACGTGAAACTTTAATTCTCTTAGTTTAGAACGACCTTCGCCACCTTGGTAACCACGTGACTCCATAGCCATTGCAAGCTCTTCAGCACGCTTAAACGCGCTAATAAACAAAGGCACAAGTAAGGGGACAATCGCTTTAATTCTTTCTTTAATAGGTCCTGTCCTAAAATCGACACCGCGTGAAGCTTGAGCTTTGGATATCTTGTCTGTCTCTTGCATTAACGTTGGAATAAACCTAAGCGAAATCGACATCATTAAAGCAAGTTCATGCACTGGGAATTTTACTTTATTTAACGGAAATAATAATGCTTCGATTGCGTCCGTGATTTCAATCGGTGTTGTAGTTAAAGTTAAAAGTGATGTCATAAAAATTAATAAACCAAACCTTAGTGATATCATGAGTCCTTGTTGAACTCCACCTGAGTAAATCTTAAAATTGAAGATTTGGTATATTACTTCTCCATCTTTTGTCACGAATAAATGTAAAATAAACGTAAATAATATAAGGAACCAAATAGGCGTCAAACCTTTTAGAATATACCTAATTGGAATTCGTGTGTTAATCAAACTTATTAAGACAAACGCTGAAAGCAATCCATAACTTGCCGCATTATTAGCAAAAAAGACAACAATAACATAAAAGAAAATTACTATTAATTTTGTGCGAGGATCTAATTTGTGGATAAGCGAGTTCCCAGGTACATATTGACCAATAATCATTGACCCACCCATTACAAATCATTCCCTTTATAAGTCGCTTTAATAAAATCAGCAAGTTCTGTTATTGATTTAACAGACAAGTCCTCTTTTAATGAGAAGTGTTCAATATAATTTTTTAAAAATAAGATTGATTCAGGAATATCCAAATTAACTTTTCTTAAACTGTCTGTTTTTAACAACACTTCATCAGGTTTTCCTTCCATATATACTTCACCTTTATTTAAAATAATAACATGGTCAGCATACTTTAAGGCATCTTCCATACTATGCGTGACTAAAATTGTTGTTACTTTTTCTGTCTGGTGAATATTGTAAAACATATCCATAATTTCTTTCTGACCACGTGGATCGAGACCTGCTGTTGGCTCATCTAGAACAAACACTTCAGGCTTCGTTGCTAAAACTCCTGCAATAGCAACACGACGCATTTGTCCTCCACTTAATTCAAACGGCGAGCGCTCTAATAGTTCCTCTTGTAAACCGACTAAAGGCACAATTGCTTTAATTCTTCTATCAATTTCTGCTTGAGAAACGCCAAAGTTTGTTGGACCAAAAGCAATATCTTTCGCTACTGTTTCTTCAAATAATTGATGCTCTGGATATTGAAAGACAGCACCGACTTTACTTCTTAATTCTTTCATATTTTTGGGCTTATTGGCTTTAGATAAAGCAAACGAACCAACTTGAACAGTTCCTTCTGTTGGGAGCGTTAAACCGTTTAAATGCTGAATCAAAGTAGATTTACCTGAACCAGTATGGCCAATAATTGCTACAAAAGAACCAGAAGTAATATGAAAAGATACATCATTTAAAGCTTGATGTGAAAAGGGTGACCCTGCTTGATATGTGTAACCTACGTTTTTAAATGTAATTTCCATATTTCCTCCAATAATTCTTTGCCATTTAAAGGTTCATTTTGAATTTCTATATCTCTTTTTTGTAATTCATCAGCTAATGAAGTAATAAACGGAATATCTAATCCCATCTCTTTTAATATTACTTTTTCTTTAAATAATTCTCTAGGTTCTGTTACTTTCCAAATTTCCCCTTTATTCAAAACAATAACATGATCAGCTTGGGCAACTTCCTTCAAATCATGTGTAATTGTAACTAATGATAATGCTTCTTTAATTCTAACATCTGCTACAGTTGCCATAATCTCAGAACGTCCTCGAGGGTCTAACATAACAGTAGCCTCATCTAATATAAGTAAACTTGGCGAGACTGCTAGAATCCCTGCGATTGCAATCCGTTGCTTCTGTCCACCTGACAAACGGTGAGGTTCGATTAAAAGGTAATCAGTCATCTCTACTGCTTTAAGTGAACTCTCTATCCGTTTAATCATTACTTCACGTTCTATACCCCTGTTTTCCATGCCAAAGGCAATATCATCTTGCACCGTAGCCCCGACAAATTGGTTATCTGGATTCTGAAACACCATACCAATATCACGTCTTATTTCCCATACGGTTTCTTGAGTCAATTCTTTCCCATTTATAAATACATTACCTTCATTAGGAAATAATAAGCCATTCATCAATTTAGCAATAGTAGATTTACCAGAACCGTTATGACCAATAATTGCAACCCATTCATTTTTTTCTATTCTAAATGAGCAGTTTTTAAGCGCCCAAGGACTATCTTCATTATATCTAAATGAGACATTATTAAATTCAACTAATGGCACACTCATTACTAACATGCCCCTTTCGTGGTACTCGTTTTATATTATACACGAAATAGCTGAACTCTTTCTAATTAAAACACAAAAAGGGCTTGGATAACCTCTTATTTAAGAGGAACTATCCCGCCCTTCATCGATGTGTATCATCTAAAAGTTAGATTAGTTAGCTTCTTTCTCTAACTCTTCTACTAATTCAATGACAACCATATTTGCTCCGTCACCACGACGTGGTCCTAATTTCATGATACGCGTATAGCCACCTTGTCTCTCTAAATGACTGTCAGTTTCACTATACTTTTCAGCGACTTCACCGAATAGTTTTTGTAAAACTGTTGTATCTTCATCAAGATCTCTCTTAAATAAAATAGCAGCTGCTTGTCTACGAGCATGTAAATTTCCACGCTTACCTAATGTAACAAGTTTGTCTACTAATTTTCGTAGTTCTTTAGCTTTCTCTTCCGTAGTTTCAATACGTCCGTAAGCAATAACATCAGTTGCTAAGTTACGAAGTAAAGCTGTACGGTTGTCGGTTCTACGACCTAATTTTCTTCTGGCCATAAGTCAACCCTCCTTTTAACTATGCAATAATTAATCGTCGTTACGTAAACCTAAATCTAGATCAGCTAACTTATTCTTAACTTCATCAAGTGATTTACGGCCTAAGTTACGGACTTTCATCATATCATCTTCAGATTTTGTTGATAGCTCTTGTACTGTATTAATACCAGCACGTTTTAAGCAATTATATGATCTAACCGACAAGTCCAACTCTTCGATTGTCATTTCTAACACTTTTTCTTTTTGGTCTTCTTCTTTTTCCACCATGATTTCAGCATGTTTTGCTTCCTCTGTTAATTCAACGAAGATATTAAGGTGTTCAGTGAACACTTTAGCACCTAGAGAAATTGCTTCTTCAGGACGAATACTTCCATCAGTCCAAACGTCAAAAGTCAGTTTATCAAAATCAGCTTTCTGTCCAACGCGTGTGTCTTCTACTTGATAAGCTACACGTGAAACAGGAGTGAAAATTGAGTCTACTGGAATAACACCAATCGGTTGATTGTCTTGTTTGTTCGCTTCAGATGTACGATATCCACGCCCAGTTTCTGCGTTGATTTTCATATACAAACTACCTTTTGTATTCAATGTTGCAATATGCAAGTCTGGATTAAGCACTTCAACATCACTATCGTACGTGATATCTGCTGCTGTTACCGGACCTTCACCTTTAACATCAAGTTCAAGAGTTTTAGTATCTTCTGAATAGATTTTAAGTGCTAATTTTTTTAAGTTTAAAATAATTGTTGTTACGTCCTCAACAACACCATCTACAGTTGTGAATTCATGTAGCGCACCTTCGATTTGTACCGAGGTAACAGCAGCACCTGGTAAAGAAGATAACAGAATACGGCGTAAAGAGTTACCCATAGTCGTTCCATATCCTCTTTCAAGTGGCTCAACTACGAATTTACCAAAAGTAGCATCGTCGCTGATTTCAACCGTTTCAATAGTTGGTTTCTCAATTTCGATCATTCGTTAAGCCCTCCTTTAAAACTAAAACGTCCGAGTTCAAATTAACTTGAACTATAAGCAGCCTATTTAAAAAATGAGCCTACTTTGTAATTATCACTAATTGTCTAACATACTGTTTATAAAAATGTTAAATTTACCACATATCATAATGCATAAACATTACTTTATCGAGCTCCAATAGAATTTGATTCTCATGAAACTTCTTAACTATTATAAACTAGCGACAAATCCATCGTGTATAAATTACACTCGACGTCTTTTTGGTGGGCGACAACCGTTGTGAGGTACTGGTGTTACATCACGAATAGCAGTTATTTCAAGGCCTGCTGCTTGTAACGAACGGATTGCTGCTTCTCTTCCTGCTCCTGGACCTTTTACTGAAACTTCTAAAGTTTTCATTCCAGTACCAGTAGCTGCTTGAGCTGCAGTTTCTGCTGCCATTTGAGCTGCGAAAGGTGTTGATTTTCTTGAACCTTTAAAACCAAGTGCACCTGCAGAACTCCAACCAATAGCATTACCTTGCATATCTGTAATTGTAACGACAGTATTATTAAATGTCGAATGGATATGAGCAATTCCAGATTCAATTGTTCTTTTTACACGGCGTTTACGTGGCGCTTTTGTTTGTTTTGCCATAGTTAATTAGACCCTCCTTTACTATTAAACTTTACGAGCTGATACAACTTGACGTGGACCCTTACGAGTACGTGAGTTGTTTTTTGTTTTTTGACCTCTTACCGGTAAATTACGACGGTGTCTCATCCCACGGTATGATCCAATCTCAGTTAATCTTTTAATATCTAATGATACTTCACGACGAAGATCACCTTCAACAGTATATTCTTCTGTTGCTTGACGAATCTTTCCAAGTTCATCTTCTGTTAAATCACGAACTCGAGTATCTTCAGAAACGTCTGCTTTTGTTAATATCTCTTGTGCACTACTTTTACCAACTCCATAAATTGAAGTTAAAGCAATGACAATACGTTTATCTCTAGGAATATCAATACCTGCTACTCTAGCCATAGATTAAACACACCTCCTTATTATTTATCCTTGTCTTTGCTTATGTTTAGGGTTTTCGCAAATAACCATTACGTTCCCTTTACGTCTGATAATTTTACACTTTTCACACATGGGTTTAACTGATGCTCTTACTTTCATCATTTTACCTCCTTTAATACCGGAGTATTGGATTATTTATAACGATAAGTGATACGACCTTTGGTTAAATCATATGGTGATAATTCAACTGTCACTTTATCTCCTGGTAATATACGGATGAAGTGCATCCGTATTTTTCCTGATACGTGAGCTAAAACTACATGTTTATTCTCAAGTTCTACTTTGAACATAGCATTTGGTAATGTTTCTAAAACCAAACCTTCTACTTCAATTACCTCTTCTTTGGACATCTTTATTGATCTCCCTTCTCTATTTCAGTCACATGTTCATTTGCAATTTTTGCAACTGCAAATCGTAACTTTCCATTTGAGACACGGTTAGTCTCGAGTAGACTATCCCTTACCTCAGGAGAAATGTTTTTGAGTAATTCAATATGGTTTATACTTTTTTTCTTTGGTCTATCGTATTTGCGTTTATCGCCATCTGCTAATAATACATACTTATCATCCAAGATTTTGATAATAACTGCAAACTGACCACGCTCTCTCCCTTGAACAACTTTCACAAGTTGTCCAAGTTGTGGAACTAGATGATCTGTTTTCAACGATATTCACCCACTTCAATTAAAATAAACACATGATTAATTACTTTAATTTTTGTTCAATTTCTTCAAATACATCATCAATATGTTGATCACCATTTACTGGCATCAAAACATTTTGTTCTGCATAAAAATCTAGTAAGGGTTGTGTTTGTTTGATATTGACTTCCAAACGATTTTTCACTGTCTCTTCTGTGTCATCTTCACGTTGTAATAATTTACTACCATCTTTATCACATATACCCTCTACCTTAGGCGGATTGTATAACACATGATATGTTGTACCACAAGTTGGACAAATTCTACGTCCTGTTAAGCGTTGTAGCAACTTTTCTTCTGGTACATCAATGTGGATAGCATAATCAATTTTTTTGTTCAACTTATTAAGAATTTGATCTAAAGTTTGAGCTTGAGGAATCGTTCTTGGGAAACCATCAAGCAAGAAACCTTCTTCACAATCAGACATGCTTAAACGTTCTTCAACGATACCATTTGTGATTTCGTCTGGAACAAGTGCGCCTTCATCAAGATAACCTTTTGCCTTCTTACCTAGATCTGTACCTTCTTTAATAGCTAGACGAAACATGTCCCCGGTAGAAATGTGGGGAATGTTATGCTTTTCTTTAATTTTTTCGGCTTGAGTACCTTTACCTGCTCCAGGTAAACCCATTAAAATTAAATTCAAATCGTTCGCCTCACTTTCATCTGGATTCAAATTATTTAATAAATCCTTTATAATGTCTTTGCACTAATTGACCTTCTAGTTGTTTCATTGTTTGTAATGCTACACCTACAACGATTAAAAGGCTAGTTCCGCCAATTTGTACCGCTGATGGTAAATTAGCAAGACCACCTAAAAGAATAGGTAACACTGAAACAGCTGCTAAGAAGATTGACCCAACAAATGTTAAACGATATAGTACGCGCGTTAAATACGTTTCGGTATTATGTCCTGGCCTTATACCTGGTACATAACCACCTTGTTTTTGTAAATTCTCTGCCATCTGCTCTGGGTTAACCTGAACAAATGTATAGAAATACGTAAACGCAATAATTAATGCAACATACAATACCATACCTATTGGTTTAGTGTAATCAAAGATTGATTGAATAGTTGCCGCAAAGCTGTTTCCTTCAAAGAAACCAGCTATCGTTTGTGGAGCAATAATAAATGCTATTGCAAATATTACTGGAATAACTCCTGCTGCGTTAACTTTTAATGGCAAATGAGTCGAATGTCCACCAACTGGTGAACGATTAACAAGTGTTTTAGCATATTGGATAGGTATCTTACGTTCAGCTTGCTGAATGTAAATAACTCCTACTATTACCGCTAAAATAACTAGTATTATTAATAAAACAATAACAATATTAATAAATAATTCATCACCTGGATTCGCGAAATAATGTCCGAATAATTGATTAGCTCCTGAAGGAACGCCTGCAACAATACCACCGAAAATGATAATAGAAATACCATTTCCAACGCCATTTGCTGTAATTTGTTCACCTAACCACATTAAAAATGCAGTTCCAGCAGTTAATACAAGTGCGATCATTAATAAAGTCGTTATGTTTGAGTTAACAATCAACTCTCCACCTGCCATAGCGTTAAATCCAATAGACATTGCTATCCCTTGAACGAACGCTAAGACAATTGTTCCATACCTCGTTACTTGAGCTAGTTTTTTACGACCCATCTCACCTTGACTTTTCCATTCTGTAAATGTCGGCACAACATCCATCTGCAATAATTGCATAATAATTGATGCTGTGATGTAGGGCATAATTCCCATCGCTAAGATTGAGAAGTTTTGAAGCGCCCCACCACCGAAAGTGTTTAGAAAACCAAAGACGTTTTGAGTTGTATCTTCAGGTCCTGTTTCAAAGATCTGTTTTAAAACATCACTATTAGTAAATGGTACAGGTATATGAGTTCCGATACGGAAAATAACTAACATTAATAACGTGAAAATAATTTTCTGTCTAATATCTTTTACTTTAAGAAAGTTAGATATCGTTCGGAACATTAAATCACCTCAGTGTTTCCGCCAGCTTTTTCGATTGCTTCAACAGCCGATGCAGAGAAATGATTTGCTTTAACTGTTAATTTCTTATCAAGAGTACCTTTACCAAGTACTTTAATTCCTGATTGCAATTTGCTCACAACACCTGTTTCAAGTAATTGTTCTGGCGTAATTTCTGTACCTTCGTCAAATTGATTTAATGTTTCAATATTAACAACTGCATATTCTTTACGATTAATATTCGTGAATCCACGCTTTGGTAAACGTTGGAAAAGTGGTGTTTGTCCACCTTCAAATCCTGGGCGCGTACCTCCACCTGATCTAGCATTTTGTCCTTTGTGACCTTTTCCAGACGTCTTACCAAAACCTGATGACATTCCACGACCAAGGCGTTTACGTCTATGACGAGATCCTTCAGCTGATTTATATTCATGTAATTTCATTTTGCGAGCACCTCCCTCTTTATTTGTTGCTACCTATCTTATATCTCTTTAACTGTAACCATATGTGATACAACATTGATCATACCACGTAACGAAGGTGAATCTGAATGAACAGCTGAACTGTTAATTTTCTTTAAACCTAAAGTATTAACTGTTTTGATTTGTTTTTCGTTACGGCCGATTAAGCTACGGTTGAGGGTTATTTCTAATTGTTTAGACATTTGTTTTATCCCCCTTTATCCTAAAAGTTCTTCTACAGACTTCCCACGTAACTTAGCTACGTCTTCTGCTGTTTTAAGATTTTCTAGTCCTGTTAACGTTGCACGAATCATATTAACTGGGTTATTTGAACCTAATGATTTAGTTAAAATATCACCAACACCTGCTAATTCTAATACCGCACGAATCGGTCCACCTGAAATAACTCCTGTACCTTCTGCTGCTGGTTTCATTAATACATTACCAGAACCGAAAATACCATTAATTTCATGAGGAATTGTTGTTCCCACGATAGGAACTTTGATTAAGTTTTTCTGTGCGTCTTCAATACCTTTTTTGATTGCTTCAGGTACTTCAAGTGCTTTTCCACTACCAAAGCCTACGTGACCATTTTTATCTCCAACAACGACAATCGCTGCAAAACGGAAGCGTCTTCCACCTTTAACTACTTTTGCTACACGATTAATTGTTACAACACGTTCTTCTAAGTCTAACTTACTTGCATCAATACTCACTTAATGGCTACCTCCTTTTTAATTAAAATTCTAATCCAGCTTCACGAGCGCCTTCAGCAACTGCTTTTACTCGGCCATGATAAAGATATCCTCCACGGTCAAAAACGACAGTTTCGATTCCTTTTTCTTTAGCGCGATTTGCGATTAACTCGCCAACCTTACCTGCAGCTTCAATGTTAGCTGTTGAATCTAATTTTAGTTCTTTATCTTGTGTAGATGCACTAACTAATGTTGTTCCTGCTTGATCATCAATTAATTGTGCATAAATGTTTTTATTTGAACGATATACGTTTAAACGTGGTTGCTCTGAAGTTCCTGAGATCTTCTTACGAACACGTGTATGAATTCTTTTTCGTACATAGTTTTTACTAGGTTTTGTGATCATCTACAATCTACTCCTTTCAGGCTTATTAAAGCTAGAATTACTTAGCTGTTTTACCTTCTTTACGACGAATAATTTCACCTTTATAATGAATTCCTTTTCCTTTATAAGGCTCAGGTGGTCTAACTGCACGAATAATTGCAGCAACAGCACCGACACGCTCTTTATCAATACCTTTAATGATAATTTGTGTGTTTTTAGGTACTTCAAATTCTATATTTTTTTCTTGTTCAATTTCTACAGGGTGTGAGTAACCTGCTCCGATAACAAGTTTATTACCTTGTAATGCAGCACGGTACCCAACTCCGATAATATCAATTTCTTTTTGAAAACCAGTAGTAACACCAGTAATCATATTCCAAATTAAACTACGAGTTGTTCCGTGTAAAGAACGACTCTCTTTTAAATCGTTTGGTCGAACAACATTAATTTCTTTGCCATTAATGTTAATTTCCATTAGTTCACTTAAGTTTTTTGTAAGTTCTCCTTTAGGTCCCTTAACAGTCATTGTATGATCAGTTAAATTAACGTCGACACCTTCTGGAATTGTAATTGTTTTAAGTCCAACACGTGACATTCACTGCACCTCCTTAATTTCCATGTTACTTACCAAATGTAAGCTAAAACTTCTCCGCCAACCACTTGGGCACGAGCTTCTTTATCTGATAAAACACCTTTAGATGTTGACACAATAGCAGTTCCAAGACCATTAAGTACTCTTGGCACCTCTTCTGCTTTAGCATATACTCGTAAACCTGGTTTACTAATACGCTTCAAACCTCTAATAACTTGTTCATCGTTATTACCATATTTCATAAAAATACGAATGATGTTTTGTTTATTATCTTCTATAACTTCATAATTGCGTACGTATCCTTCACGTTTTAGAATATCGGCAATTTCTGTCTTCACTTTTGAAGCTGGGATATCTAACTTCTCATGACGTACAGTATTAGCGTTTCTTACACGTGTAAGCATATCAGCAATAGGATCTGTCATTACCATTAATCATTACCTCCTTCCCATTTCGGGGATTACCAACTAGCTTTTCTAACTCCTGGAATTTGACCCTTATGGGCAAGTTCTCTAAAACAAATACGACATAATTCAAATTTACGAATTACTGAGTGTGGGCGACCACAACGTTTACAACGTGTATATTCACGTACTTTAAACTTTTGTGGGCGTTGTTGTTTAACTACTAATGATTTTTTAGCCACAAATTTTCCTCCTTGTGATGCGCTTGACGCTTATTTTTTAAATGGCATACCTAATTGAGTTAAAAGTTCGCGAGCTTCTTCATCTGTTTGTGCCGTTGTAACGATAGAAATATCCATTCCTCTGATTTTACCTACGTCATCGTAATTAATCTCAGGGAAAATTAATTGTTCTTTAACACCTAGCGTGTAGTTTCCACGACCATCAAATGCTTTATTAGAAATACCACGAAAATCACGTACACGCGGTAAAGCAACGTCAACTAGTTTTTGTAAAAAGTCATACATACGTTCTCCACGTAATGTAGCCTTTGTACCAATTGGCATTCCTTCTCTTAAACGGAAACCTGCGATAGATTTTTTAGCATGAGTAATAACCGGCTTTTGACCTGTAATTAATGCTAATTCTTCTACAGCATTATCAAGTACTTTTGAGTTTTGAACAGCATCACCAACACCCATGTTAATGATGATTTTATCAATTCTAGGTACTTCCATTACTGATTTATAATTAAATTTCTCTACCATAGATGGAGAAATTTCTTGATTAAATTTTTCTTTTAATGAGTTCATCTTTTTGACTTCCTCCTTTCGCTTTATTTATCTAAAGATTCACCTGATTTTTTAGCGATCCGGACTTTCTTACCATCGATATCTTTATATCCAACACGAGTTGGTTCCCCAGTTTTTGGGTCAATCGGCATTACATTAGAAACATGAATTGCTGCTTCTTGGTTTAAAATACCGCCTTGTGGATTGTCCTGTGAAGGTTTAGCATGCTTCTTTACCATGTTAATTCCTTCTACTAGAACTCGATCGTTCTTCGGATATGCTTCTAAAATTGTACCTTGTTTACCACGATCTTTACCTGAGATGACTGAAACCTTATCTCCTTTTTTCACATGCATTAATAACGCACCTCCCGCAATGCTTTTCATATAATTAGTAATTATCTTTGATAATTACAATACTTCTGGAGCTAGAGATACGATTTTCATGAACTTAGCATCACGTAACTCACGTGCAACTGGTCCAAATATACGTGTACCTCTTGGACTCTTGTCTTCACGGATTAATACTGCTGCATTTTCATCAAATGTAATATACGAACCGTCTTTACGACGTGCTCCTGTTTTAGTACGAACAATAACAGCTCTAGCAACTTCACCTTTTTTGACAACGCCACCTGGTGTTGCTTCTTGTACAGCACACACAATAATGTCGCCAATATTAGCACTCATCTTACCTGAACCACCAAGTACTTTGATCGCTTTAATTTCACGAGCACCTGAGTTATCAGCTACTTTTAAACGAGTTTCTTGTTGAATCATATCACTTAACCTCCTTCACTTGCTTTACTTGTTTATATAACGACAGCTTCTTTGATTACTTCAACCAGACGGAAACGTTTTGATTTTGATAACGGACGCGTTTCAGCGATGCTAACAAGATCTCCAGTTTTAGCTTGGTTATTTTCATCATGTACTTTGAATTTTTTAGAGTTTTTAATACGTTTACCGTATAAACGGTCAACTTTTGTAGTTTCTACAACTACAGTGATTGTTTTATCCATTTTGTCAGAAACGACATGACCTGTGTAGGCTTTTCTTTGATTACGTTCACTCATATTCAAGACTAACCTCCTCTACTTAATTGTTTATGCTTAATTCACGTTGACGTTCAACCGTTTTTAAGCGAGCAATTGTTTTCTTTACTTGGTTAATTCTAGCTGTGTTTTCAAGTTGACCTGTAGCAAGCTGGAATCGTAAATTAAAAAGCTCTTCTTTATTTGTTTTTACATTTTCTTCAATTTCGGCAGTGGTTAATTCTTTAATCTCATTAGCCTTCATTGATTTCACCACCAATTTCTTCACGTTTAACAAACTTAGTTTTTATAGGTAATTTGTGAGCAGCAAGTCTTAGTGCTTCACGAGCTACATCTTCTTCAACACCTGCTATTTCAAACAATACTTTACCAGGTTTAACTACAGCTACCCATCCTTCTAAAGCACCTTTACCTGAACCCATACGAACTTCTAGGGGTTTTGCAGTATAAGGCTTGTCAGGGAATATTTTAATCCAGACTCTTCCTCCACGCTTCATGAAACGAGTCATTGCGATACGAGATGCCTCGATTTGACGACTTGTAATCCATGATGGTTCTAATGCAACTAATCCATAATCTCCAAAAGATACTTCTGTTCCACCTTTAGCCTTACCTTTCATGCGGCCACGGTGTTGTCTACGATACTTTACACGTTTAGGCATTAACATAATGCACATCCCCCTTCCTTATTTTTTTGGTTTTGCTGGAAGGACTTCGCCACGGTAAATCCACACTTTAACGCCAAGCTTACCATAAGTTGTGTCTGCTTCTGCGTGTGCATAAGAAATATCTGCACGTAATGTGTGTAGTGGTACTGTCCCTTCGCTATAGTGTTCTGCACGAGCAATATCTGCTCCACCAAGACGTCCTGAAACTTGAGTTTTAATACCTTTTGCTCCAGAGCGCATAGTACGTTGGATAGCTTGTTTTTGTGCACGACGGAAAGAAATACGTCCTTCTAATTGACGTGCAATTCCTTCAGCTACCAATCTAGCATCTAAATCTACTTTTTTGATTTCTACGATATTAATATGAATTCTTTTACCTGTAAGGTTATTTAATTCTTTACGTAAGTTCTCTACTTCAGATCCACCTTTACCGATAACCATTCCTGGCTTACCAGTGTGGATAGTTATATTAACACGTTTTGCAGCTCGTTCAATTTCAATTGAAGAAAGTGCTGCTGACTCTAAACGTTTTTCTAAATATTCTCTGATTTTAATGTCTTCATGAAGTAAATCTGCATAGTCCTTATCTGCATACCATTTTGATTCCCAGTCTTTGATAACTCCTACTCTAAGACCTATCGGGTTTATCTTTTGACCCACTGACTACCCCTCCTTCTTTTCTGTTACTACTACTGTAACATGACTTGTGCGTTTATTAATACTGCTCGCTCTTCCTTGTGCACGTGGACGAAAACGTTTAAGTGTTGCACCTTCGCCTACATACACTTCTGATACAATTAAGTTCTCTGGATCTAATTCGTAGTTGTGCTCTGCGTTTGCAATTGCAGAATTTAGTACTTTTTCTACAACTGATGACGCACCGCGCTGTGTATGACGTAAGATCGCTATTGCTTGACCAACATCTTTTCCACGAATTAAATCAACAACTAATCGCACTTTACGAGGAGCAATACGAACAGATTTTGCAACTGCTTTAGCTTGTTCCATGATGAGTGCCTCCTCTCAAATTATACTGTTTTCTTATCGATTCCTGAATGTCCTCTGAACGTACGTGTGGGAGCAAACTCACCTAATTTATGTCCTACCATATCTTCTGTTATATAAACCGGAACGTGTTTTCTTCCGTCATGAACAGCAATAGTATGTTCCATAAATTGCGGGAAAATCGTTGAACGACGTGACCAAGTTTTTACAACTTTTTTACTGTTTGTTTCATTTAACTTCTCGATTTTCTTCATTAGATGATCATCTGCAAAAGGTCCCTTTTTAAGACTACGACTCATGAATTGACCTCCCTTCATTTAACTTTATCTAACGTTATTTTCTTTTACGTTGACGAGCAATGTATTTATTTGAAGCTTTGTTAAGCGCACGTGTTTTGTAACCAAGAGTTTTCTTACCCCATGGTGACATTGGTGATGGACGACCGATTGGTGCGCGTCCTTCTCCCCCACCGTGCGGGTGATCGATTGGGTTCATTGCAGAACCTCTAACGCCTGGACGTCTGTTTAACCAACGAGAACGACCAGCTTTACCAATACGAATAAGTTCATGGTCTTGGTTCCCAACTTGACCAATTGTAGCACGACAAGTAGTTAAGATATAACGAACTTCACTTGAAGCTAAACGAACTAACGTGTATTTATCTTCACGGCCTAGGATTTGTGCTTCAGCACCTGCTGAACGAGCTAATTGCCCACCGCGACCTGGTTTTAGTTCTACGTTATGAATTACTGTACCTACTGGAATATTTCCTAAAGGTAATGAATTACCTACATTAATATCAGCATTTACACCTGATTCTACTTTATCATCTACATGTAAGCCTTTTGGAGCTAGAATATAACGTTTTTCACCATCTGCGTAATTGATTAATGCAATGTTTGCTGTACGGTTTGGATCGTACTCAATTGAAGCAACGCGTCCTGGTATACCATCTTTTTCTCTTTTGAAATCGATTAGACGATATTGACGTTTATGACCGCCACCTTGATCTCTCATAGTCTGTCTACCCTGGTTGTTACGTCCAGCACGTTTTGACAAACCTCTTGTTAGTGACTTCTCTCTTTTATTAGTTGTAATCTCTGCAAAATCTGATCTAGACATATTTCTAGTACCATTAGTTGCACCTTTTACTCTTTTAATTGACATTTATTTCGCCTCCTTCGTTTTTAACTTTTTAGTTTTCGAAAAAGTCTAAGTCTTTACTATCTTCAGATAGTTGTACAATAGCTTTTTTACGATCTGACCTATATCCTGCATGTTGACCCATACGTTTAAGTTTACCTTTAATGTTCATTATATTAACTTTAATAACTTTAACATTAAATGCTGATTCAACTGCTGTTTTCACTTCAGTTTTATTAGCTCTTGGATCTACTTCAAATGTATATTTTTTATCCATCATTAAATCTGCTGAATGTTCTGTAATAACAGGGCTTTTGATAACGTCACTTGAGTTCATTATGCAAGCACCTCCCCTATGATTTCAGCTGCATCTTTTGTAAATATAACTTTGTCATGAGCAATTAAGTCTGAGACATTAATGCTTCTAGCTGAAATTACATTAACTTTTTGTAAATTGTTAGCAGAACGCATAACATTTTCGTTTGTTTCAGAAGTTACAACAAGTGCTTTTTCATTTACTTTTAAAGCATCTAGCATTGTAATAAAGTCTTTTGTTTTTGGAGCATCAAATTCTAATGCTTCTAGAACAATAACATTTTCTTCTTTTACTTTAGCTGATAAAGCTGACTTTAACGCTAAGCGTCTTACTTTTTTCGGTAATTTGTACTTATAATTTCTTGCAGTTTGTGGACCAAATGTTACTCCACCACCGACCCAAATAGGTGACCTGTTAGAACCGTGACGAGCACGTCCAGTACCTTTTTGACGCCATGGTTTACGTCCACCACCACGTACTTCAGCTCTTGTTTTAACTGAATGTGTTCCTGCGCGTTTTGCAGCGTTGTGCATTAAAATAGCTTCATGGATTACATGAGTGTTTGGCTCAATACCAAATACTGATTCTACTAACTCGATGTCTCCAGATTCTGTGCCATCTTGTTTAAACAATGTTACTTTAGGCATGACATTTCCTCCCTTCATTATCTTTAATTAGTTACCTTTAATTGCTGTTTGGATTTTAACAAGCGACTTTTTAGCGCCTGGAATATTACCTGAAACGAGAATTAAGTTATTCTCTAAATCTACTTTAGCAATTTCTAAGTTTTGAATTGTTACTTGTTCAGCACCCATTTGACCAGGTAGTTCTTTACCTTTGAATACACGGCTTGCATCTACAGAACCCATTGAACCACCTGTTCTGTGGAAACGTGAACCATGACCCATTGGCCCTCTAGCATAGTTGTGACGCTTAATTGAACCAGCGAAACCTTTACCTTTTGATGTACCAGTAACGTCTACTGTATCGCCAACTGTAAATGTTTCAACATTTATTTCTTGGCCAACTTCAAAGTCATCAACCTTTACATTACGGATTTCACGAACGTAGCGCTTAGGGGATGTGTTTGCCTTTTCAGCATGCCCTTTACCCGCTTTGTTTATACGTGATTTTCTTTCATCATGAAATCCAATTTGAATTGCTTCATAACCATCATTCTCTAATGTCTTCTTTTGCAATACGACGTTTGGTTCAGCCTGTACTACTGTGACTGGAATAAGTTCTCCATTATCTAAAAAAAGTTGCGTCATGCCGATCTTACGTCCTAAGATTCCTTTCGTCATCCGTTACACCTCCTATTAGTGTCTCTTTATAATTTTATTTCAATGTCAACACCAGACGGTAAGTCAAGTCTCATTAATGAGTCAACTGTCTGTGGTGTTGGATTTAATATATCGATTAAGCGTTTGTGTGTACGCATTTCAAATTGCTCACGCGCATCTTTATAAACGTGAACTGATCTTAACACAGTGAAGATTTGCTTCTCTGTTGGTAACGGAATCGGACCTGATACTTCCGCACCTGCTCTTTTAGCAGTATTAACAATTTTTTCAGCTGATTGATCTAATACACCGTGATCATAAGCCTTTAAACGAATACGAATCTTTTCTTTTGCCATTCTATCCCTCCTCGGCGCCTGTTTTTAAAACAAGCATTCTCAGTGAAAATTACCCGGCCTCTGCGTGGCAAAACGCTTTGAACCGACAACCTTTCACATCATCGCAACAACTTTACTTTTATAAAAAAGGAGTTGTTTATGTGCATATTTAAACTGATTGCACGATTATATATTATACAATCTAAATCTTTTAATTGCAACCTTTTTCTCTAATTAATCTTGTTAAAGAACAAATAAAAAAGCTAGACAACAATTAAGTTGTCTAGCTTTTCGAAAAACTTACTTTTCGATTTCTGTAACTACGCCAGATCCTACTGTACGTCCACCTTCACGAATTGAAAAACGAGTTCCGTTTTCAATTGCGATTGGTGAGATTAAATCAATTACCATTTCAATGTTATCTCCAGGCATAACCATTTCTACGCCTTCTGGTAATTCAATAATACCTGTTACGTCAGTTGTACGGAAGTAAAACTGAGGACGGTAGTTTTGGAAGAATGGAGTATGACGTCCACCTTCTTCTTTAGATAGTACATAAACTTCTGATTTAAAACGAGTATGTGGAGTAATTGTACCAGGCTTAGCAATTACTTGTCCACGGCTAATATCATCACGTGTAACACCACGTAATAACGCACCAATGTTGTCTCCTGCTTCAGCGTAATCAAGAAGCTTACGGAACATTTCAACACCTGTTACAACAGATTTAGCTGGAGCTTCAGTAAGTCCGATGATTTCAACTTCATCACCTACAACTACTTTACCACGCTCAACACGACCTGTAGCTACTGTTCCACGTCCAGTGATTGAGAATACATCCTCAACTGGCATCATGAATGGCTTATCGTTATCGCGTTCAGGCTGTGGAATATACTCATCAACAGCATCCATTAATTCAATGATTTTCTGTTCGTATTCTTCTTCACCTTCAAGTGCTTTTAGTGCTGAACCAGATACAACTGGAACATCGTCACCTGGGAAATCGTACTCATCAAGTAACTCACGTACTTCCATTTCAACTAATTCTAGTAATTCTTCGTCGTCTACCATATCAACTTTGTTTAAGAATACAACAAATGCTGGCACTCCAACGTTACGTGATAATAAGATATGCTCACGTGTTTGTGGCATTGGACCATCAGCTGCAGATACAACTAAGATAGCACCGTCCATTTGTGCAGCACCTGTGATCATGTTTTTAACATAGTCAGCGTGCCCTGGGCAGTCTACGTGTGCATAGTGACGGTTGTCAGTTTCGTACTCAACGTGTGATGTAGAGATTGTAATTCCACGCTCTTGCTCTTCTGGTGCACCATCAATTTGCGCGTAATCCATTCCACCCTCTGTTCCTTGTACTTTATGCATAACTTTAGTGATTGCTGCTGTTAATGTTGTTTTACCATGGTCAACGTGACCTAATGTTCCAATATTTACGTGCGGTTTACTACGATCGAATTTTTCTTTTGACATTTATATTTCCTCCTCATAGAATTCATAAATTTTATATTTATTATAGCTAAGTTAATTGTTTTAGCAATTAACTTAACTTTATTACTGTTATACTTTAATTTTTACTAAAACGCTAATTTACTCTCCAGCATTTTTAGTAATGATTTCTTCAGCAATGCTTTTCGGTACTTCTTCGTAGTGGTCAAAGAACATTGTATAAGTTCCACGACCTTGAGTGTTTGAACGAAGTGCAGTTGCATATCCGAACATTTCAGCAAGTGGTACATACGCATTTACTAACTGTGCGTTTCCACGAGATTCCATGCCATCAACACGTCCACGTCTTGACGTTACGTCACCCATAATGTCACCCATATATTCTTCTGGGATAACAATTTCTACTTTCATCATTGGTTCAAGTAATACTGGTTGACACTTAGTTTTCGCTGCTTTTAAAGCAAGTGACCCAGCAATCTTAAACGCCATCTCGTTCGAGTCAACATCATGATAACTTCCATCATATAATGTTGCTTTCACATCAATTAAAGGATAGCCAGCTAAAACACCATTCTCCATTGACTCTTCGATACCAGCTTCTACAGAACCAACATATTCACGTGGTACAGTTCCACCAACTATCTTATTTACAAACTCGAAACCTTCGCCCACTTCGTTAGGCTCAAACTCAACCCAAACGTGTCCGTATTGTCCACGTCCACCTGATTGACGAATGAATTTACCTTCTGCTTTACCACTTGCGCGGAAAGTTTCACGGTAAGCAACTTGTGGTGCTCCTACGTTTGCTTCTACTTTAAATTCACGTTTAAGACGGTCAACAATTACGTCTAGGTGAAGTTCACCCATACCTGAAATTAATGTTTGGCCAGTCTCTGGGTTTGTTTCAGTAACAAATGTCGGATCTTCTTCTGCAAGTTTTCCAAGAGCTGTACCCATACGATCTTGGTCTGCTTTTGTTTTAGGTTCAATTGCAACTGAAATAACTGGTGCTGGGAAGTCCATTGACTCTAAGATAACTAAGTTCTTTTCATCACATAGTGTATCTCCTGTCGCAGTGTCTTTCAACCCAACTCCTGCTGCAATCTCCCCACAATATATTTCGTCAATTTCTTGACGTGAGTTAGCATGCATCTGAAGGATACGTCCAACTCTTTCACGTTTGTCTTTAACTGAGTTCTGAACGTACGATCCTGATTTTAAAGTTCCAGAATATACTCTAAAGAACGTTAGTTTACCAACAAACGGGTCAGTCATAACTTTAAATGCTAATGCTGAGAATGGTGCAGAATCACTTGCTTCACGCTCAACAGTTTCTTCTGAATCAGGTAGAATACCTTGAATCGGTGGAATGTCTGTTGGTGCTGGTAAGTAATCAATTACACCGTCTAAAATTGATTGTACACCTTTATTTTTGAATGCTGATGCACAAAATACTGGGTAAAAATCAACAGCAAGTGTTGCTTTACGAATAGCAGCTTTTAATTCTGCTTCTTCAACGTCTTCACCTTCTAAGAATTTCATCATGATATCTTCATCATGATCTGCAATACCTTCGATTAAGTTAGCTCTGTACTCTTCAGCTTGCTCTTTATAATCTTCTGGTATTTCTTTAGGTTCATCCAACGTTCCCATATCGTCTAAATAAAATTGGGCTTTCATTGTAACTAAATCGATGATTCCGTTAAAATCTTCTTCAGCACCAATTGGTAGTTGAACTGGGTGTGCATTAGCTCCTAAACGGTCTACTAATGTGTTAGTAGCATAAAGGAAGTCAGCACCGATTTTATCCATTTTGTTAATCATAACAATTCTTGGTACACCATATGTTGTAGCTTGACGCCAAACTGTTTCAGTCTGAGGTTCTACTCCTGATTGAGCATCTAGAACTGTGATAGCACCGTCTAGTACTCGAAGTGAACGTTCAACTTCAACTGTGAAGTCTACGTGTCCAGGTGTATCAATGATATTGATACGATGACCTTTCCACTCTGCAGTTGTTGCAGCAGACGTGATTGTAATGCCTCGCTCTTGTTCCTGCTCCATCCAGTCCATCTCTGATGCACCTTCATGAGTCTCACCTGTCTTATGAATGCGTCCTGTATAGAAAAGTATGCGTTCTGTAGTTGTAGTTTTTCCAGCATCAATATGAGCCATTACTCCTATGTTACGCGTATTCTCTAAGGAGAACTTTCTAACCATGTGCATTTCTCCTTCCTATAAAGAAATTATTTATATTACCAACGGTAGTGAGCAAACGCTTTGTTCGCTTCTGCCATTTTGTGTAATTCTTCTCTTTTTCTAACTGAAGCTCCTGTATTATTCGAAGCATCAAGGATTTCATTAGCAAGTCTATCTTGCATTGTTTTTTCACTGCGTAGACGTGAATAGTTAACTAAATATCTTAAACCTAATGCTTGACGTCTTTCTGGACGTACTTCCATAGGTACTTGATAGTTAGACCCTCCAACTCTACGAGCACGAACTTCTAGTACTGGCATAACATTAGCCATTGCTTCTTCAAACACATCAACAGCATCTTGTCCGCTCTTTTCTTTCACTTGCTCAAATGCATTATATAAAATTTTCTGAGCTACACCTCTTTTTCCATCAACCATAATTTGGTTAATTAAACGTGTAACTAGCTTTGATTCATATAAAGGATCTGGCAAAACATCTCTCTTAGGTACTGGACCTTTACGTGGCATATATTTTCCTCCTTCCATTAATAATTCTTATTAATAAGTTTTAAGCTTTTGGTTTTTTAGCACCGTATTTCGAGCGACCCTTCATGCGTCCCTCAACTCCTGCAGTGTCTAACGCACCACGTACAACGTGATAACGAACACCTGGTAAGTCTTTTACTCGACCTCCACGAAGCAATACAACACTGTGTTCTTGTAAGTTATGTCCAATTCCTGGAATATATGCTGTTACTTCCATGTTATTAGATAAACGAACACGTGCATATTTACGTAATGCTGAGTTAGGTTTTTTAGGTGTTAGCGTACCAACACGAACACAAACTCCTCGTTTTTGTGGCGAGTTTACATTAGTAAATTCTTTCTTTTGGCTATTATAACCTTTACCAAGTGCAGGTGAGGCATATTTCTTAGGTTTACTTATACGGCCTTTACGAACTAATTGGTTAATTGTAGGCATTTTTAGCCTCCTCTCTTCTATCTTTATATTAAATAGTAAGTTTGCAAATGCAAATGACACACACCATATTCCTTGGACCACATATCCAGGTGGTTCATTTTTTACAAAAAGAAATTAATCTTTACTTACTTTACTACCTTCTTTAGCTACCGCAACTGCTGTTGCACCAACTTCAATTCCACATGCTGCGCCTAAATCTTTTTTAGAGTCTACTGTTGTACATTTTACATCTCGTTTATTCGCAAGGCGGATAACCTCTTCTGTAATATGCTTATCAGCATCTTCTGCTACAAACAATTCATCTACTCGATTTTGTTCAATTGCCTTAATTGTTTGTTTGGTTCCGATAATTAACCGTGATTGAAGTTTTGTCAATTTCTCATAGGACATATTATTTTCCTCCATACAAAAGGGTAATAGTTCGGAAGCACCTTGAATATAATAGCACTCTATTTTTATTTTGTCAATATTTTTTATACTCTTATATAATTACTACATATCCATCCAATTAGAATGGATATGTAGATAAATTATTTAATTATTCGATTGTACTTGTTACTTCTTCTGGTTCTTCAAGATCTTCTTTGATATTACGATATGTTGGCATACCAGTTCCTGCTGGAATTAGTTTCCCAATAATAACGTTCTCTTTAAGACCTAATAGATCATCTGTCTTACCTTTAATTGCTGCATCTGTTAGAACTCGTGTTGTTTCTTGGAAAGAAGCTGCTGATAAGAATGAATCTGTTTCGAGTGAAGCTTTCGTAATTCCTAATAGGACAGGCTCTGCTACTGCAGGCTCTTTTCCTTCTAGTAATATTTTATTATTAGCTTCTTTGAATTCATTCACGTCAAGTAGGGATCCTGGAAGAACGTCTGTATCTCCTGATTCAACTACTTTTACTTTTTTCAGCATCTGACGAACCATAACTTCTACGTGCTTATCACCAATTTCAACACCTTGCATACGGTAAACACGCTGAACTTCTCTTAATAGATAGCCTTGAACACCATCAACACCTTGAACACGAAGTAATTCTTTAGGGTCTATTGAACCTTCAGTTAATTCTTCACCTGCGATAACTGTGTCTCCAGCACCTACTCTTAGTCTTGCGTTATAAGGAAGTGTATGAGCAATTTCTTCAACATCATTTATAACAGTAATCTCTCGTTTGTCTTTAGCTTCAGTGACTTCTTGAACAGTACCTTCAATCTCACTAATAACTGCTTGACCTTTAGGATTACGTGCTTCAAATAACTCTTGAATTCTCGGTAAACCTTGTGTGATATCATCCCCTGCAACTCCACCTGTATGGAAAGTACGCATCGTAAGCTGTGTACCTGGCTCACCAATTGATTGAGCAGCAATTATCCCAACTGCTTCACCCACTTCAACTTCGTCACCTGTTGCTAAGTTACGACCATAACACTCTTTACATACACCATGTTTAGTATTACATGTAAATACAGAGCGGATTATTGCTTCTTCAACCCCAGCAGCAACAACTTTTTTAGCTTGTTCTTCGCTAACGACTGTACCTTCTTTTACAATTACTTCACCTGATTCAGGATCGCTAATTGATTCAAAGATTGTTCGTCCGATTAAACGATCGATTAGAGGTTCGATTACCTCTTGACCTATAGCTAATTCTTTAACTGTTAAACCTTTGTCAGTACCACAGTCATCTTCACGCACAATAACATCTTGCGCAACATCAACTAAACGTCTTGTTAAGTAACCTGAGTCAGCTGTTTTTAATGCTGTATCCGCTAAACCTTTACGAGCACCATGAGTAGAAATAAAGTATTCCAATACTGTTAGTCCTTCACGGAAACTAGATTTGATTGGAAGTTCAATAATTCTTCCGGCCGGGTTAGCCATCAGACCACGCATTCCTGCAAGTTGTGTAAAGTTAGATGGGTTACCACGCGCTCCTGAATCACTCATCATGTAGATAGGGTTCAAGTCATCTAATGATTCCATTAACTTATCTTGGATAACGTCTTTTACATCTGACCAAATTGAGATAACACGGTCATATCTTTCGCCTTCTGTTATTAAACCACGTCTAAAGCTCTGTAAAACTGCCTCAACTTTTTCTTGTGCTTCTTCTAACAAGACTTCTTTTTCTTTTAAAACAATAATATCGGAAACACCTACAGTGATACCTGAGCGAGTTGAATAATATAAACCTAAGTCCTTCATACGGTCAAGCATTTTTGAGGTTTCACTGATTTTATATTTATTAAATACTTCAGCAATAATATCACCAAGTATTCCTTTTTTGAACGGCGCTATTAATTCGCGTTGTTTAATTTCTTCTAAAACATTTTTCCCTTCACTTAAGAAGTATTTATCTGGTATTCTTTCTTCTAAGTTACTTCTTGTTGGTTCATTCATGTAAGGGAATGTTGTTGGAATAATTTCATTAAATAATAACTTACCTACTGTAGTAATAAGCAACTTACTATTTTGTTCTTCAGTGAAAGTTTCATTATTTAAACTAGAAGCTTGTACAGCAACACGTGTGTGTAAATGCACATAACCATTATGGTAAGCAGTAATTGCTTCTTCTCTATCTTTAAAAATACTTCCTTCACCAATCGCTCCTGCTCTTTCCATTGTAAGATAATAGTTACCTAAAACCATATCTTGTGATGGTGTTACAACAGGTTTACCATCCTTAGGGTTAAGAATGTTTTGTGCTGAAAGCATTAAGACTCTTGCTTCTGCTTGTGCTTCTGCAGAAAGTGGTACGTGAACAGCCATTTGGTCTCCGTCAAAGTCAGCATTATAAGCTGTACACACTAATGGGTGTAGACGAATTGCTCGTCCTTCAACTAAAACAGGTTCGAATGCTTGGATTCCTAATCTATGCAGAGTTGGTGCTCTGTTTAATAAGACAGGATGTTCTTTAATTACTTCTTCTAAAACATCCCAAACATCATCATGCTCACGTTCAATTTTTCTTTTTGCAGACTTAATATTGTGAGCTATATTACGCTCGACTAGTTCTTTCATAACAAATGGCTTGAACAATTCTAATGCCATTTCTTTAGGTAATCCACACTGATACATTTTCAAGCTCGGTCCAACAATGATAACTGAACGACCTGAATAGTCTACACGTTTCCCTAATAAGTTTTGACGGAAACGTCCTTGTTTTCCTTTTAACATATGTGAAAGAGATTTTAAAGGACGATTACCTGGACCAGTAACTGGACGACCACGACGGCCATTATCAATTAAAGCATCCACTGCTTCTTGTAACATACGTTTTTCGTTTTGAACAATTATACTAGGAGCCCCTAAATCTAATAACCTTTTCAAACGATTATTACGGTTGATTACACGACGATATAAGTCATTTAGGTCAGATGCTGCAAAGCGTCCACCATCTAATTGAACCATTGGTCTAATTTCTGGTGGGATAACTGGCAGTACATCTAATACCATCCATGTTGGATCATTACCTGAATGACGAAATGCTTCCATAACCTCTAGTCTTCTAATTGCTCGTGTACGACGTTGCCCACGAACTGTTTTGAGTTCTTCTTTTAATTCTTCTGACTCTTCTTCTAAATTAATGTCTTTCAATAATTCACGGACAGCTTCAGCACCCATGTCAGCTTTAAATGTATTACCATACTTCTCATAAAAAGTGCGGTATTCACTTTCAGATAATAGCTGTTTCTTTTCAAGTGGCGTATTACCAGAATCTGTGACAACATAGGCTGCGAAATATAATATTTCTTCTAACGCGCGTGGTGACATGTCTAATAGAAGACCCATTCGACTTGGGATACCCTTAAAGTACCAAATATGTGAAACAGGCGCTGCAAGCTCTATGTGTGCCATACGTTCACGACGTACTTTTGATTTAGTAACTTCTACACCACAACGATCACAAACTACACCTTTATAACGGACACGTTTATATTTACCGCAGTGACATTCCCAATCTTTTTGAGGTCCAAAAATTCTCTCACAAAAAAGCCCATCTTTTTCTGGTTTCAAAGTACGGTAGTTAATTGTTTCTGGTTTTTTTACCTCTCCGTATGACCAAGACCGTATTTTATCTGATGAGGCTAATCCAATTTTCATGTATTCAAATTCATTTACATCTATCAAGGGCCCTACCTCCCGTTTCTTATCTGAATTTTAATTTAAACGATTGATTAATAAATTTCAGAGAGTGAATTCAATTAAGCCCACTCTCTGATTAAAGCAATTAATCTTGTCTAACTTCTATATTCAGATTATCTGTCTGACCATCATCATCTTCTAATCCACGTAAATCGATTTCTTCTTTCGTGCTCGAAAGCATCTTAACATCTAACCCTAAACTTTGTAGTTCTTTAATCAATACTTTAAACGATTCCGGGACACCTGGATCAGGAATATTTTGACCTTTAACAATCGCTTCATATGTTTTAACTCTTCCGACAACATCATCTGACTTAACAGTTAATATTTCTTGTAAAGTATATGCAGCACCATAAGCTTCAAGTGCCCAAACTTCCATCTCTCCAAAACGCTGTCCACCGAATTGCGCTTTACCACCAAGTGGTTGTTGCGTAACAAGTGAATAAGGTCCTGTTGAACGAGCATGTAATTTATCATCGACCATATGTGATAGTTTAATCATATATGATACTCCAACTGAAATACGGTTATCGAAAGGTTCCCCTGTTCTTCCATCATAAAGTACAGTTTTTGCATCACTAGCTAAACCAGCTTCTTGGAGCGTTTGATAAACATCTTCTTCGTTTGCACCATCAAATACAGGCGATGCAACGTGAATGCCTAACTCTCTTGCAGCCATACCTAAGTGAAGCTCAAAAACTTGTCCAATATTCATTCGTGAAGGAACACCTAATGGGTTTAACATAATGTCAATTGGCGTTCCGTCTGGCATATATGGCATATCTTCTTCTGGAAGTAGTTTAGAAATAACACCCTTATTACCGTGTCTTCCTGCCATCTTATCTCCTTCAGAAATCTTACGTTTCTGAACGATATAAACACGCACAAGTTTATTAACACCTGGTTTTAATTCATCCCCGTCTTCACGATTGAAGATTTTTACGTCATGGATAATTCCACCGGCACCATGAGGTACGCGTAATGAAGTATCACGTACTTCTCTTGCTTTTTCACCAAAAATTGCGTGTAATAAGCGCTCTTCAGCTGAAAGTTCAGTAACTCCTTTTGGCGTCACTTTACCAACTAAAATATCACCGTCTCTAACTTCTGCTCCAATACGGATGATACCTTCTTCATTTAAATTCTTTAATGCATCTTCACCGACATTTGGTATATCACGTGTAATTTCTTCTGGTCCTAACTTAGTATCTCTTGCTTCTGATTCATATTCTTCAATATGAATTGATGTATAAGAATCATTTTTCGCTAAATTTTCGCTCATAATAATCGCATCTTCGTAGTTATAACCATCCCAAGTCATGAATGCGACTAATGTATTCGCACCTAATGCTAACTCACCTTTTTCCATTGAGGGACCATCTGCTAAAACTTCACCTTTAGTTACACGGTCACCAATAGAAATGATTGGTCTTTGGTTATAACAAGTACCTTGGTTAGAACGAATATACTTACGTAAACTATAACGATCCACGTCGCCCTTAACTTCTTTACCATCAACTTCTGAAATTTTTCTTACAACAATTTCTTTTGCTTCAACACTTTCTACAATTCCTTCATGCTCACAAATAATGGCAGCTCCTGAATCTTTTCCTGATACATACTCCATACCAGTTCCTACAATTGGTGCTTTAGGATCGATTAAAGGAACAGCTTGACGTTGCATGTTCGCACCCATCAATGCACGGTTCGAGTCGTCATTCTCTAAGAACGGAATACATGCTGTTGCTGCTGAGACAACTTGCTTAGGTGATACGTCCATATAATCTAGTTGTGCACGAGGAACAACTGTGTTCTCTCCACGGAATCTAGCGATAACTTCTTCGTTAATAAAACTACCATCGCTATCAAGCTTAGCGTTTGCCTGGGCAACAACATATAGATCCTCTTCATCAGCTGTTAAGTAATCAATATCTGAGGTCACTTTACCTGTTTCATGGTCAACTCTTCTATATGGTGTTTCTATAAAGCCAAATTTATTTACTTTAGCGTATGATGATAATGAGTTAATTAAACCAATGTTTGGTCCTTCTGGCGTTTCAATTGGACACATACGTCCATAGTGAGAATAATGTACGTCACGCACTTCCATACCTGCACGCTCTCTCGTTAAACCACCAGGCCCTAAAGCTGATAGTCTACGTTTATGCGTAAGTTCTGCTAAAGGATTCGCTTGGTCCATGAATTGCGATAGCTGTGAACTACCAAAGAATTCTTTAACTGACGCAATAACAGGTCTAATGTTAATTAGCTGTTGCGGAATAACGCTTGATGTATCTTGAATCGACATTCTTTCTCTAACAACTCGTTCCATTCGAGAAAGTCCAATTCTAAATTGGTTTTGAAGCAATTCACCAACTGATCTTAAACGACGATTCCCTAAATGGTCAATGTCGTCTGTATGGCCGACATTAAACAAAGCGTTAAAGAAATAGTTAACAGAAGAAACAATATCTGCGGTTGTAATATTTTTTACATCAGCATCGACGCCTGCGTTTCCTAAAACTGTTAGTTCTCTTTCGCCATCTGGGTCAGTCGGATCCATAATTTGAATTGATTGAACAACCACTTCTTCTTCCATAATTCCATCTGTGATTTCTAATGTTTTTTCACTTAACTTATCCTCTTCACGTTCTAATAAAGGAGTCAAAACATTTAGTAACTGGCGGTCTATTTTATCGCCTTTTTGAGCTAACACTTCGCCTGTCTCAGTATCTACAACTGTTTCAGCTAGTGTTTGATTTAATAAACGATTTTTAATATCCAGCTTTTTATTCATCTTATAACGCCCAACAAAAGCTAAGTCATAACGTTTCGGATCAAAGAAACGTGTTTCTAAAAGACTTTTAGCGTTTTCTACTGTCGGTGGCTCACCTGGACGTAGTCTTTCATATATTTCTAATAAAGCTTTTTCAGCTGTTTCAGTATTATCTTTTTCTAAAGTATTTCTTAAGTATTCATTATCGCCCAAAAGCTCGATTATTTCTTCGTCTGTTGTAAAGCCAATTGCGCGAAGTAACACTGTAATTGGTAATTTACGCGTACGATCGATTCGAACATAAGCAACATCACGCGCATCAGTTTCAAACTCTAACCAAGCTCCGCGGTTAGGAATAACTGTTGCCGTCATTCCTCGCTTACCATTTTTATCGATTTTCTCACTATAATAAACACTTGGTGAACGAACTAATTGCGAAACAATAACACGCTCCGCACCATTGATTACAAATGTACCTGTTTCAGTCATCAATGGGAAGTCTCCCATAAATACTTCTTGCTCTTTAACTTCTCCTGTTTGGTTATTAATTAAACGCACACGAACACGAAGAGGTGCGCTATAAGTAACGTCTCTTTCTTTCGATTCTTCAACAGGATATTTCGGTTCTTCTAATCGGTAATCTATAAACTCTAACGATAAATTACCAGTAAAATCCTCAATTGGTGAGATATCTGCAAACATCTCTTTAAGCCCTTCTTCTAAGAACCAATTATAAGATGCAGTTTGAATCTCTATTAAATTAGGTAATTCTAAAACTTCACTTATTCTTGCATAACTTCTCCGTTGGCGAGAACGTCCGTATTGAACTAGTTGACCTGTCAACTGCTTCACCCCTAAATCAAACTTATTTATCTTGCGAGTACTGTTAATTCTTCAAGTATTAAACACTTGTATTTTTTCGTGATCTGAGTTATTATTTTTAAAAATAGAAAAAAGGTTTTCTTTTAAAAAAACCTTTATGCGCTATTTTTAAAAAACGAGAATTCATAACACTCTTATTATATTTACGATTCGTTTACACACAATTTTATCGTCTTTTTACTCATAAAACTCTTGACACGATAAAATTACAGTTGCATCTAAATACTATACCACACTAGAATATTATAATCAATTGAAAGTTGCTCGAATAATAAAATATCCTTTTTTTCTATCTTCAACTGTAACTTCTTTAAAATGTTCTTCTAAGAATTTAAGAGCAGACGCTGCGCCTTGTTTCTTTTGAATAACAATCCAGAGCTCACCATTTTGACATAGAAATTTTTTACTTTCTTCAAAAAGCGAATAAATAAATTTTTTACCCATACGTATAGGCGGATTTGTAACGATTAATGAATACTTTTCATTTTCGTCTAACTCTCCAAAACCATCACTTTGTTTGATATCCACGTTAGTTACTTCATTTTGACCGGCATTTATTTGAGACATCTTGATAGCACGCTCATTGATATCAACCATCTTTATTAAAGTGTCTGAGTATTTTTTTGCCAATGATAATCCTATCGGCCCGTAACCACAACCTAGATCAAGTATCGGTGCTTGAATATCAGGTTTTTTTATCGTTTCTATCAGCAATCTACTTCCAAAATCTACTTCACTTTTAGAAAAAACGCCAGTAGATGTGGTGAATTTAAACGACTGTCCATTAAGTTCTGTTTCCCAGGTAGTAAGCTTTTCTTCCACTTCTGGTTTTTGAGTGTAATAATGTTCCGACATAAAATCAACACCTTACATATAAATTCATCTTGATAAATAGAAAGCTCGTCAATAAATTGACGAGCTTTTTATTATATTCTTTTTAATTACTTAATTGTAACTTTTGCACCAGCTGCTTCTAGTTTTTCTTTCATTTCTTCTGCTTCTTCTTTTGTTACGCCTTCTTTAATTGCTTTAGGTGCTGCGTCAGTCATATCTTTCGCATCTTTAAGACCTAATGCTGTAATTTCACGTACTGCTTTAACAACTTTAATCTTAGAACCACCTGCATCTTCAAGAACTACATCAAATTCTGTTTGTTCTTCTTCTTCAGCTGCTCCTCCTACTGCTCCGCCTGCTGCTACTGGAGCTGCTGCTGTTACACCAAACTCTTCTTCAATTGCTTTTACAAGGTCGTTTAATTCTAATACTGTCATTTCTTTTACTGCTTCGATAATTTGTTCGTTAGTCATTTTAAATTCCTCCTATTTTTTATGTTTATTATTCTGCTGATTCTTCTTTTTCTTCTGCAATTGCTTTAGTAGCATATGCTAAGTTACGAATTGGAGCTTGTAATACGCTAAGTAACATAGAGATAAGTCCGTCATGATCAGGAAGTGTAGAGAGTTCTTTTAATTGTTCAACTGCTGCTACTTCTCCTTGAATAACGCCACCTTTGATTTCTAATTCCTTATGATCTTTTGCAAAATCATAAAGAATTCTTGCAGGCGCTACAACGTCTTCCTTACCAAATGCGATTGCTGTTGGTCCAACTAAAATATCATTTAATTCTTCTAGTTCAACATCAGCTACTGCACGTCTGACCATAGTGTTTTTATATACTTTGTAATTAATGCCATTGTCACGTAATTCTTTACGTAAAGCAGTAATTTCTGCAACGTCTAAACCACGGTAGTCAACAACTACTGCAGACTCAGCATCTTTAAAGTTTTGTGTAATTTCTTCCACTGATTGTCTTTTCACGTCAAGATTTGCCATATTTCCACCTCCTAATTAATATCACACGCAGGTTATACATCATTCAAAATGTTCGTCTTAATAAAATAAACCCCCATACCAACGAAGACATGGAGGTTTATTTTAATATTTACTAACTAATAAGTTAATAAATCATATTATAAACAAACACCTCGGCAGGTTATTAAGCTTTTAAGCTCCTACTGTCTACGGTATAACATATTTATTTTTAACTGATCATTTTCATTATACTTATCTTTACTTCAATAATCAATTATTTATAGATAGATGCGAATTTTGAAAATTCTACTTTAATCCCAGGTCCCATTGTTGAAGTAACAGCAACGTTACGCACGTAAGTTCCTTTAGATGATTGCGGCTTAACTTTTGCAATTGTTTCAGCAATAGCATTAAAGTTTTCCACTAATTTTTCATCATCAAATGAAATCTTACCAATTGGAACATGTAAGTTTGATGCTTTATCTACACGATATTCAACTTTACCAGCTTTAATATCGTTGACAGCTTTCTCTACTTCGAAAGTAACTGTTCCAGTTTTCGGGTTTGGCATAAGACCTTTTGGTCCAAGTACACGACCTAATTTACCAACTTCCCCCATCATATCTGGTGTTGCTACAATAACATCGAAATCAAACCAACCGTCATTAATTTTAGCAACAACATCTGCATCACCGATATAATCAGCACCTGCAGCTTCTGCTTCTTTGACTTTATCACCTTTAGCGAAAACTAGTACGCGTTGAGTTTTACCCGTTCCGTGCGGTAATACTACTGCACCACGAATGTTTTCTTCTGCTTTTTTAGGATCTACTCCTAAACGAAAAGCAACTTCTACTGATTCATCAAATTTAGCTTTAGATGCTTCTTTAAGAATCTTAATTGCTTCAGTGATATCATATTTTTTTGTAGAATCAACAAGTTTTATTGCTTCTTGATAATTTTTTCCTCTTTTTTTCAAGTCGATTTCCTCCTTTTGTGGTATTAGCGGTTGTACCTCCCACTTTTCACGCATAATCTGCGAGCTTTAAATTGAATTAATCTTCAATTGTAATTCCCATGCTGCGTGCAGTACCTTCTACCATACGCATTGCAGCTTCAACGTCTGCAGCATTAAGATCTTCTAACTTCAACTCTGCAATTTCTCTTACTTTTGCACGTTTAACTACTGCAACTTTGTTACGGTTAGGTTCTCCTGATGCTTTATCAATTCCAGCTTCTTGTTTTAATAAAACAGCTGCTGGTGGTGTTTTAGTAATAAATGTAAATGAACGGTCTTCAAACACTGTAATCTCAACCGGAATAATTAAACCTACTTGATCTTGTGTTTGTGCGTTAAATTCTTTACAGAATCCCATAATATTAATACCTGCTTGTCCAAGTGCTGGACCAACTGGTGGCGCTGGGTTTGCTTTCCCTGCTGGAATTTGTAATTTTACTAGTTGTATAACTTTTTTAGCCACGAAACACACCTCCTTATCGCTCGTGATGTGGTAATATGGGTCGCGAATTGCTTCCCTCCCACTCAATTGTCAGTCTAATCCCATAAGTTATTATAATAACTTGCTAGAACATGAATAACATTAAAATCTTAACATATTAAATTATTATATGCAACAATTTATTTTTATATTTTTTCGATTTGAGTAAAGTCCAGTTCCACAGGCGTTTCTCTTCCAAACATATTAACATGTACTTTTAGCATTTGTTTTTCTACATCAATATGCTCAATCGTTCCTGCAAAATCAGCAAATGGACCTTCTGTTACTCGAACATCTTCTTTTAATTCGAAATTTAATTTAAATGTCGGTTCTTCAACTCCAAGACGTTTCAACACTGTATCTACTTCATGCGGTAATAAAGATGTCGGTTTAGTTCCCTGCCCACTTGAACCTACAAACCCGGTCACCCCAGGAGTATTCCTCACAACATACCAAGAGTCATCCGTCATTACCATTTCAGCTAAAACATAACCTGGGAAAAATTTCTTTTTAGTTACTTTTGTCTTACCATCTTTTATTTCTTTTTCTTCTTCTTCAGGGACAATAACTCTAAAAATAAGATCTTCCATTCCCATCGTTTCTACTCGCTTTTCTAGATTCATTTTCACTTTATTTTCATACCCAGAATATGTATGAATAACATACCAATGTTTTTCCATACTTATCCCTCCTATTTTTTTATTTTTTATCCAACATTAAAAAAACCCGTTAGACGGGTTTTGGCTTTGTATTTACACTTATTATACCACATTTTTAATTAGATTAATTTAAAAAGGATAAACTACTTAATCCTTGTCCTATTAAGAAGTCTATAACAAAAAAGAAGACTGCAACAAAAGCAACTGTTGCTACAACTGTTATTGTATAACTAACAAGTTCTGGACCTTTGGGCCAACTAACTTTTTTCATTTCACGTGAGACATCTTTAAAAAATCCGAAAATATTCACATTAATCCCCCAAAAAAATAACCTATTTTGTTTCTTTATGCATTGTATGTTTTCCACATTGCTTACAATGTTTTTTTAATTCTAAACGTTCAGGATTATTTATTTTATTTTTATAAGTAAAGTAATTTCTACTTAAACACTCTGAGCATGCTAATGCAACTTTTCCACTCATTGAATACACCTAGTTTCACGATAATAATACCACTAATTTATCATGCATATAAAAATATGTCAATCTTTTACTTATTAGTCATCCTCAATAAAAAAGTTATTGATTCAGGCACTTTTTTAATTTTTGGATTGAGCGTTGCATGGCATTATCAATAGATTTGTAAGATTTATTTGTTTTTTCGGAAATACTTTTTAGAGATTCTCCTTCTAAATATGCGAGTATCACATTTCTTTCTTGCAAGGTAAGGCTTTGAAAAATACACTTTTTTAATTCTAGAGAGTTAGATTTTTGAAGTAATAAGTATTCAGGAGGTTTAATGATTGAAGCAATGAGTGGGTTGATTAATGTAGATGGTTCATCAATTGAAGTTGCCTTGCTTAGAAGACTTGCTTTTTTTGTTGTTTGTTTACGTATATAAGAAGTTAACTTACGATCAATACAAATTTCTATAAAGGTAGGATACGTTGCTTCTCTTTCTTTTTTGAATGTATAAATTGATTCATATAATGCGAGGGACCCTTCTTGAACAAAATCGTCTAGATCATTTAAATCATAAGCATATCGCCGTGCTTTATACCAAACAATATGTTGGTATCTTTTAATCAAACATGTTTTAGCCGCTTCATTTCCTTGTTTACTTTTTTGAATTAAATAGCAGTCAGATTTATTAAGATAACTTTTCAAATTTTCCATCTGAGGCTCCTTTACTTAAAGTATTAGAAGAGAGACAATTTACTTGCCGCGTCTTCTAATCTTTTCTAGTTTTTTTAAGGTATGATAATCAATACGCGATTTTAATAAGCTATCATATTTGGGTAACTTTTTAATACTATGCTCAATATTATGGTCCACACCTTCAATATTAATCAGCAATTCACGTGCCGAAATCCGCAACGCACCTCTACCAAAAATAGTGCGTTGTTCCGCATAGTCTGATGTCGCGACATACACTTGGTTTTTTACATGTTTTACTGAAGCTACAAGTCTTTCGATACAGTCATCAGCAGTTTCCTTTTCGTTCGTATAAATTATTTCTAAGTTATCAATTGCTAACTTACTTTCTAAGCCTTTAACATAAAGCGCGTCAAATACAATGATAATTCTTAAACCTGAATAGGCTTTGTATTCAGACATTATTTCGATTAATCGGTCACGTGCATCACTAATGCTTCTACGTTTTAGTCTGACTAACTCATCCCATGCACCAATAATATTGTAACCATCTACTATCAATACATCTAGATTACCCACCCAAAGGATGCCTCTTTCGGTAAATTTCGTACATGAGCAAACTCGTTGCAACTGAAGCATTTAGTGAAGGTATTTCTCCGACCATTGGTAAATTAACAGTCCAATCGCAATTTTCAAGAACTAACCGACTAATTCCTTTACCTTCATTCCCAATGATAAACGCAATAGCAGTTTCACCATCTAGAGTCCGGTAATCATCTGATCCCTCTTTACTCGTGCCTACAATCCAGACATTACGCTCTTTTAATTGATTAATTGTTTGAACAACATTTGTTACTTGGACAACGGGAATATGCTCAATAGCACCTGCAGATGCTTTAGCCACAGCTTGTGTTAAACCTACAGCGCGTCTTTTTGGAATAATCACACCATGCGCACCTGTGGCATCAGCAGTTCTTAAAATAGCGCCTAAATTATGAGGATCTTCAATTTCATCTAAAATGATAAAAAAAGGCAATTCTTCTTTAGATTCTGCACGCTGAAATAAACTTTCAAGCGAAGCATAATCATACCCTTCTACAGAAGCAACAATTCCTTGGTGTCTACCATCAGTTAAATTATCTAATTTGCCTCGAGAAACACGGTCTACTGTTACCCCCTTTTTTTTAGCCGCTTCATAAATTTCATCCGCAGTCTTTTTGTTTAATTTATCAAGAATGGAAACTGAATACACTTCTCGCTCTGAATTTAGTACTTCGATAACCGGATTTTTTCCGATAATTAGTTCCTTACTCATCTTTTTTCGTCCTTTCTGCTTCGATATAGTTAATTGATAGTCTGATTAATTCTTCTAAGCGATCTATTTCTTCATTTAAATGTAGGTAACCGAGTAACGCTTCGAACCCTGTACTATACTTGTATGTGGCTACACTCGTATTCTTAGGTACAGATCCCGACTTTGCATTACGCCCCCGTCTAATAACAGCCAACTCTTCTTCCGTTAATTCAACAGATTCCAGTAAATAATGGACTGCTTTAGCTTGGGCTTTAGCAGACACAAAAGAAATAGCATATTCATGTAGTTGATGTGGTCTCACTTGGCCTTCTTTTAACAAATACTCACGCACATACACTTCATAAACTGCATCACCCATATAAGCTATGGCTAAACTTTTTATTTGTTTAACATCCTTCATCATTTAACCCCGTTTCCAACGAACACCTTGTGGCGTATCTTCTAAGATTATCTTCTTTTCTTGTAATAAGTCACGAATTTCATCAGCTCGTTGATAATTTTTAGCTTCTCTTGCCTCATCTCGTTCGATAATTAAATTATCAATCTCTTCAGCGAGTAATTCAGGCTCCGCTTCATTTAAATTAATGCCTAGTACGCCTAATAATTTAATAATTTTTTCTTGAAAACTTACTATCACTTCACTATGTGTTTGTTTTTCTTTTAAATATAAATTAGCATCTTTAGCTAAATCAAATAAGACTGTAATAGCATTCGCAGTATTAAAGTCATCATCCATTGCCTCTTCAAAACGCGTCATATGGTCTTCAACTTGCTTAAACCATGCAGAATTATCAACTTCTAAATTCAAGCTAGTCGCTTTACGATGTTCTAAATTTTGGTACGATGTTTTAATACGTTCAAAACTATTTTTGGCACTCTCTAATAGACTTGCAGTAAAGTTAATTGGGTTACGATAATGAACGCTTAACATAAAGAAACGTAAAACCATTGGATCATGATTTGCGATTAAGTCTTTTGTTAAAACAAAATTATTAAGTGATTTAGACATTTTTTCATTATCAATATTCATATACCCATTATGCATCCAGTAGTTTGCAAAAGGCTTTTCGTTTAACGCTTCTGATTGAGCAATTTCATTTTCATGATGTGGGAAAGCTAAATCTTGTCCACCAGCATGAATATCAATTGTCTCACCAAGATACTTCTTGGCCATCGCTGAACATTCTATATGCCAACCTGGACGCCCCTTACCCCATGGTGAATCCCAAGCAATCTCGCCTTCTTTTGCTTTTTTCCATAATGCAAAGTCTAAAGGGTCTTCTTTCTTTTCCCCAATTTGAATACGTGCACCTGAGCGTAATTCTTCAATTGATTGAGATGATAACTTACCATATCCTTCAAATTTTCGTGGTTTAAAATAGACATCTCCGTCAACAGAGTAGGCATAATCTTTTTCTATTAATCCTTTAACAAAATTAATAATATCATCCATGGTATCTGTCACACGTGGGTGATGTGTTGCTGGCTCAACACCTAAAGTTTCTACATCTTTCAAATAAGCATCAATATAGTAATTTGTTAATTCTTGTACGGTTTTATTTTGTTTTTCCGCTTCAGCAATAATTTTATCATCCACATCTGTAAAGTTAAGCACATAATCAACATCATAATTTTTATATTCTAAATAACGTCTTACTGTATCAAAAACAATGGCTGGTCTAGCATTACCAATATGAATATAATTATATACTGTCGGCCCACATACGTACATACTAACTTTATGTGGTTCAATTGGTTTAAAATCTTCTTTTTGTCGTGTTAGCGTATTATAAATTTGAATAGTCATTTATTCGTCACCCTTCATATTTAATTCAGCTTTTAACTCATCGATTTCTGCTTGCATCTTCTTTAAACGGTCTGCAATAGGGTCTGGCATTAAATGGTGATCAAGTTTTTCAGTTACCCTTTTACCATTCTGTTTGACGACTCGGCCAGGAATCCCAACAACTGTTGCGTTCGGAGGTACGTCTTTTAATACAACTGACCCTCCACCAATATTTGAATTTTCGCTTATTGTAATGGCACCTAATACTTTAGCGCCTGTTGCAATTAAAACATGGTCTTCTACAGTTGGATGGCGTTTACCTTTTATATGTCCCGTTCCACCCAGAGTCACTCCCTGATATATTATAACATCATTTCCAATTTCGCATGTTTCCCCTATAACGACACCCATTCCATGGTCTATAAAAAAGCGTCTGCCAATCACAGCTGCAGGATGAATTTCAATACCTGTTAAAAAGCGACTAAGCTGCGAGGCTGCGCGTGCTATAAAATATAATCGCCAGCGATATAATTGATGGGCAA
>DATGTX010000052.1:0-6368 GCA_035301645.1 Pseudogracilibacillus sp.
TTTTTCCCCAGTCAATTAATTTTTGTATATTTGTACACCCTACTTTTGTAACTGTTGTTGCATCAGGAAATCTACTATCTAGCCAGTAATGTGTAATAATTGCAATTTCACCAGAAATAACTTGTTTTTTCCACTCATTTAATTCTTTTCGTGTTAAACTAAAGGCCATATATTAGTCTTTAGAAACCTGACTAACAAATGCTTGATGCCAGTGTGGATAAACTCTACGCATTAAAACTGGTGTGAAATTATCTTGTCTAACGACAACATGTGTTGAATTTCCTGAAACAGCTAATTGACCTTTTTCATCAAAGATTTCATATGAATAAACTGTTCTAATTCCATCATAACTTTTTAATGAAGTTTTGACTGTTGCCGTTTGTCCATAGGTTAAAGGTTTTTTGTAATGGATATTAATATCTATGACTGGCGAGTAATAACCTAATCCTTCAAGATCAGTATATTGTAGCCCTAGACTTTTAACATAATTAGTTCTACCAATCTCGAACCAAACTAAATAGTTTGCATGATAAACCACTCCCATTTGGTCTGTTTCTTGATACCTTACTTCAACTTTATTTTCTACAGTAGTCATGCAATCAACTCCTCTAAACGAAATATTTACTTTTGAACAAAAAAACCTTTCACATTAACTTGTGAAAGGTTAATTTGTATCTTATAGACGTTCTCTTAATACCATTTGCAAGATACCACCATTACGGTAATAATCCATTTCTATTTCACTATCAAAGCGTGCAATAGCATTAAACTTAGTCTCTTTACCATCTTTATCAGTTGCAACAACAGGTACTTCAGCGTTAGGTTCAAGTGATTCATCTACTTGAATATTAAACGATTCTTCACCAGTTAATCCAAGTGACTCTGCACTTTCATTATTGGCAAATACTAACGGCATAACTCCCATCATTACAAGGTTAGAACGGTGAATTCTTTCAAATCCTTCAGTAATAACTGCTCTAACACCTAAAAGGTCAGACCCTTTAGCTGCCCAGTCACGACTTGACCCCATACCGTAGTCAGCTCCACCAATAACAACTAATTCAGTATTATCTTCTTTATACTTCATCGCTGCATCATAAATTGGCATAACTTCATTTGTAGGCCAGTATGTTGTATATCCACCTTCAGTTCCTGGTGCAATTTTATTACGAATACGAATGTTTGCAAATGTTCCACGCATCATTACTTCATGGTTACCACGACGTGATCCATATGAGTTAAAGTTACGCGGTGTAACACCGTTTTCTTGTAAATATTGACCAGCAGGCATATCCATAGCAATTGCTCCTGCAGGCGAAATATGGTCTGTTGTAATTGAATCACCAAAGTAACCTAATACTTTTAGATTATTTAAAGGCTTAATTGTGTCTATTTCTGGTGTTAACCCTTCAAAGAATGGCGGGTTTTGGATATAAGTAGAATCCTCAGACCATTCGTATAATGGCTCGTCAGTTGTTTCAATTGCATTCCAACGGTCATTAGATTCAAATAAGTTATCATATTCAGAACGGAAGATTTCAGGCGTCACTACATTATTAATAACTTCTTGAATTTCTGAAGTCGAAGGCCATAAATCTTTTAGATAAACATCATTACCATCTTTATCTTTACCAAATGAGTCATTATTTAAATCAATATCTACTGTACCTGCTAAAGCGTAAGCGACCACTAATGGTGGTGAAGCTAAGTAGTTTGCTTGAGTTAATGGATGAATACGACCTTCAAAGTTTCTGTTACCTGAAAGAACTGATGAAACAGTTAAGTCTGTATCCATAATTGCTTTTTCAATTTCTGGGTGTAAAGGCCCTGAGTTACCAATACACGTAGTACAACCATATCCAACCGTATTGAAACCTAATTTATCTAGGTAATTTGAAAGTCCTGAATCATCTAGATAACGCGTAACAACTGTTGATCCTGGTGCTAGTGATGTCTTAACGTACGCTGGAACTTCTAAACCTAATTCGTATGCTCTTTTTGCAAGTAATCCTGCTCCAAGCATAACATGTGGGTTAGACGTGTTCGTACATGACGTAATTGCTGCAATAGCAACTGCCCCTGTTTCCATAACTGCTTCTTTTCCATTAACAGTTACTTCTACTTTTTTATCGAATTCAGAAGCATCTAAACCAAATCCATGATTACCTTCAGGAGCTGTGATTGCTTTTTTAAATTCTTTTTGCATGTTTGTTAGTTCAATTCTATCATGAGGACGTTTTGGACCTGCTAAGTTAGGAACTAATTTATCTAAATCAATTTCAATAACTTTTGTATATTCAGGATCTGGATTATCAGCTGAATACCATAATCCATTCGCTTTACAATATTCTTCTACGATTGAAATTTGTTTTTCAGAACGACCTGTCAATCTTAAGTAATTTAATGATTCTTGATCAACTGGGAAAAATCCAACAGTAGCACCATATTCAGGAGCCATGTTTGACATCGTCGCACGATCGGCAAGTGGCATACCTGCAAGACCTGGTCCGAAATACTCAACAAACTTCCCTACAACGTTTTCTTGACGTAATACTTCAACAACGTTTAGCGTAAGGTCTGTAGCAGTTGTACCTTCAGGATAACTACCTGTGAATTTAACACCAATTACTTCTGGTGTTGGGAAATATGAAGGCTGTCCAAGCATTCCTGCTTCAGCTTCAATTCCACCTACACCCCAACCTAAAACACCTAGACCATTAATCATTGGCGTATGTGAATCTGTACCAACTAATGTATCTGGATAAGTATCAAATGAACCATCGCTATTTTCCATTGCATGGACTACATCTGCTAAGTATTCTAAGTTAACTTGGTGAACAATACCTGTTGCTGGTGGTACTGCACGGTAGTTTTTGAAAGCTTTCTGTGCCCAGTTTAAGAACTGGTAACGTTCAGCGTTTCTTTCAAATTCTAAATCCATGTTAGCTTTTAAAGCATTAGATGTACCATATTCATCAACTTGTACTGAGTGGTCAATAACTAAGTCAACAGGTACTTCTGGGTTAATCTTAGTTGGATCTCCACCAAGATCTACCATCGCTTTGCGAAGTGATGCTAAATCAACAACAGCTGGAACTCCTGTGAAGTCTTGTAAGATAACACGTGACGGTTTAAAAGGAACATCATTTGAACCATCATTTTTCAAACCCCATTTAGCTAATCCTGTAATGTGTTCGTCTTTAATAACACGGCCGTCATATTGACGAATAACTGATTCTAAAAGAATACGAATTGAATAAGGTAGGCGGTCTAATTTGCCAAGCCCAGCTTCTTCGATTGCTTTTAAATCAAAATAGTTATACGTTTCACCATTTAAGTCAAAACTCTTTTTTGAACGAAATGCATTTTCTTTACTCATAATATTTCCCCTTTCATAACAAACTTATAGAATTATAATTTTTTATAATTCTAAAGACTACCTAAACCATTGCTCACATTACTATATTATATGATATTCAATCATAAAACAAATGTTTAAGTATTTATTATCTATATTAAATACAAATAGTAACAGATTACAATTTGTTATAGCTTTCTGTTAAAAAGAAAGTTTTATGTGATAACTCGAAAACTTCATACTTGTTTCATATGAATAAAGTGCTTATAATGAAGTTAATGACTACAAAAGAGAGTTGGGTTATCTTGAACCTTATTTATGAATATTTTATTATTCTTTGGGGGTTCTTTTTGATTGGCTTTTTAGGTATTGGCGGATTTTTTATGTTTAGAAAATTTTTAAAACAACTCCCCAAAGAAGATGGCAAATCAGAAATGGATTGGCAAAGACATTATATAGCAAAAACAAAGCATATGTGGCATAAAGAAGAATTAGAATTATTAGAAGAACTTGTTCATCCAGTGCCAGAACTTTTTAGAGATGTTGCGAGAGAATCCATTTCTAGTAAAATTGGAGAAATTGCACTTTTAAAAGAAAGCGATATTATCACACGCGATATTTTAATAGAAGGGTATATTATCGGCACACCAAAAAGAGACCATAAGTTTTTGAGAAAAACATTAAAAGAAAAAGATATAGATGTAACTCCTTTTGAAGAGTACTTTCACTTATCTCAAAAAGAATATAATAAAGACTGGGAACAAAAATATAAAGAGCAAAAAAGATTACAAAAGAAAACGTCAACCAATTAAATTTGGTTGACGTTTTTTGGTTCTAGTTCTTTTTTTAGTTTCATATATTTATATAACATTGCTAAGCGCCAAGTAAAAATCATTCCAAAACCAAGTAAAAAGAACATCCCAGAAGTTTCACCAAATGAGATATGACTACCGATAACAAGTTTAATAATTATCCTTATTAGTAATAAACCAAATAAAATAAAAACAAATGATTTAGAAGGTATTAAATATATGTCATTCTGTCTGATCTCAAATTTAGAAAACTTTATTAAGAAAAATGAAAAAATAATACCAACGACTAAAGCTTCAATAACTTCAGAAAATGATAACCGAAACATAGGAAATAAAAACATCAAACCACCTGAACTCATAAATAACGGTGGTAAAATAATTTTTTTAATAGATGCTGGTTTTTCTGACGCCCTCATCCTAACAAACATCATTGATGTTGCCATGATCGCCGCAATAATAGTGCTTAAAATTAAAAATAATGGACTATTTAAATTCAAATGATCAATCCCTTAACTGATAATTATTTTTGATCGCTAGAAATTGTTAAAATAATTGTCATTGTTGTACCAAGTACTGTTAAAAAGACACCAAGGTCAAATATCATAGCCGTAGCTAATTCAAATTCTCCTAATAAAGGCAAAGTGACATGACCAAAAGTGTGTGTTAAAAAAGGTTTATTAAACAATAAAGAACCTAAACCAGTTAGTAACGCAATCATTAAACCAGTTGGAACAAGCGTCATAAAATTAATTGATAGTATTTTATCAACTGCAGACTGTCCAAATGAGATATACATCAATAAAAATGCTGCTGAGGTTGTTAGTCCACCAACAAATCCCCCACCTGGAGAATTATGTCCAGCAAATAGTAAATAAATTGCAAAGCCTAATAAAATAAAAGTTATTAAAGAAGTTGTGGAACGCAATATTAAATCATTTGGTTTCATAATTAGATTATCTCCTTACATTCATAAATTATTTACATTATAGCATTGTTAAAAAGATTGTTCTTTAGAATGTATTTAACTATCCATAAATTCTTTCTGCTTTTTATTCTTGCGTCTTAACACGAAAGCTGATAAATAAATACTTATTTCATAAAGTATAAATAATGGTAACGCAACAATCAGTTGTAAGAATATGTCTGGTGGAGTAATTAACGCACCTACAATAAGTAAGATTAAATAGGCATACTTCCTAGATTTTCTTAAGAAAGTTGGCGTTAAAATGCCTAAACTTGTTAAAAACATTGAAACGATAGGTATTTCAAATATAAGTGCAAATGGAATTATAACTTTAAACATAAATTTAAAGTATTTATCAACTGTAAATAACTCATTAAACATGCCATCATTTAATGATAATAAGAATGGAACAATTAAGTTAGTAAATAATATATACCCAAACACAAGCCCCATTACAAATAAGAAAAACACAGCAGGCACATATGCTAAAGACGTTGTTCTTTCATGCTTTTTTAAACCCGGTTTTATGAAAAGCCATAATTGCAAGCTTAATATTGGCAATGTCCCTACAACTGCAAGAATTCCTGCTATTGATATGTATATCCAAATAATATCAGCTATTCCTGTTACCGTTAATTTAAAGTCTATATCTGCTTCAAAAAAGCCATATATATCTTGTATATATACAAACCCAATAATAAAAAATAAAACAAAAAATACAAGCGTAACAATTATTCGGTTTCTTAATTCTGTGAGATGACCGACTAGGTTCATTTCAACATCTGTTTCTTTTGACAATGTAGACACTCCTAACAAATAAAAAAGGTGTAAGGTAAATATTCGCCCTACACCTTTTCGCTTATTCCCTAACTTTTAAATTAATCAACTTTTTTATCACTTTCGTCATCATCTGTTAATCCTTTAGTAGCATTCTTAAATTCTTTAAGCGAACTTCCAGCTGCTTTTCCTATTTCTGGTAGTTTAGATGGACCAAATATAATTAGTGCAACAATTAGTATTAAAATAAGACTAGGGATTCCAATAGCTCCGAGACCCATAATATTCCCTCCAATATATTAAGTAAATCCTTATCAAAAATTTGTTACTTTAAGTAAACAACGAATCGGCTTATTTGTCAATAAGTTCATGTTTACTTGCGTGAATATGTGTAAAATTTATGATTATATTTGTTTTTTTCGTTCTGAACGCCATCTTTTTCATCAATAACTTGCCA
>DATGTX010000053.1:0-26278 GCA_035301645.1 Pseudogracilibacillus sp.
TACCAAAACCAGCTACTTCCATACAATATGTAATTAAGAATGATTAAACGAAATTATATATTGTATGTAAGTGGCGAAAAATACGTATTATAAAATTCACTTACTGTACAAAAGTAAGTGTTTTTCGTTTATAATGGATAGAGAGGGAGAGTGTACGATGTCAAAAAAACTTGTAATGATTGATGGTAACAGTTTGTTATTTAGAGCTTATTATGCATTACCATTGTTACATAATGATTCAGGCGTTTTTACAAATGCTGTTTATGGCTTTACAAACATTTTATTAAATATTTTAGAAGAGGAAAAACCGACCCATATGTTAGTTGCATTTGATGCAGGTAAGACTACTTTTAGGCATTCATCATATAAAGAATATAAAGGTGGCAGACAAAAGACCCCGCCTGAACTATCTGAACAATTCCCATTAACAAGAGAATTATTAAAAGCATTTAATATACCGCAATATGAATTAGATATGTATGAAGCAGATGACATTATTGGAACGCTTGCTTTAGAAGGGGATAAAAAAGACTGGGATGTAAAAGTAATCTCTGGAGATCAAGATTTACTTCAGTTAGTATCTGATCATGTAACAGTCGATTTGACTAAAAAAGGGGTTAGTGAAGTCGTTTCTTATACTCCAAATTCGATGTATGAAGAAATGGGATTAACGCCTGAACAAATTATTGATTTAAAGGCATTAATGGGTGATAGTTCTGATAATATTCCAGGCGTCCCTGGTGTAGGAGTTAAAAGAGCAACTGACCTATTAAAAAAATATAAAACACTTGATAATGTTTATAGCAATTTAGATGAAATCACAGCTAAAAAGTTAAATGAAAACTTAACTAATTACAAAGATGATGCTTATTTAAGTTATGATTTAGCAACAATTAAGCGTGATAGTCCTATTGAAATATCACTTGAAGATTTAAATTACTCAGGATATAAAGATGAAGATGTCATAAAACTATTTCAAACATTAGAATTTCGTTCATTAATTGAACGAATGGGCGGGGAACAAAAAGTTGAAGAAGAAGTTAACGTTCCGTTTGAAATAATTGAAGAGGTTTCAAAAGATATGTTAGTGAGCGGGTCGATTTTAAATGTCGAAATGATTGATGAAAATTATCATGAAGCAAAAATTCAAGCAATTAGTTTAGTTAACAAAACAGGCAATTATGTGATTCATACTGATGATGCATTAAATTCACAGTTATTTGTTAATTGGTTAGAAGATGAAACTGAAGAAAAGTCTATTTTTGATGTTAAGGCAACGACTGTAGCTTTATTAAATCATGATATTCAGCTAAAAGGAGTTAATTTTGATTTGTTATTAGCTGCTTATGTGATAGATCCTGCACAAAAGAATGAAGATATACCTTCTATTGCCAGACGCTTAGGCCATCGCTATGTCGAAATGGATGAAGAAATCTATGGAAAAGGTGCTAAACGTCATACCCCAGAATTCGAAATAATTGCTGGACATGTTGCCAAGCAAGGACATGCTTTATTTGAATTAAAAGATGAATTGATTGAAGGCCTGAAAGACAATGAACAATACGACTTATTTATGAATTTGGAACTTCCACTTGCTCAAGTTTTAGCTGAGATGGAACATCAAGGAATCAAAGTCGACGTCGAGAAGCTTAAGGAAATGGATATTGAAATTAATGGGCGAATAGAAGTCATTGAAAAACGGATTCATGAATTAGCAGGCGAAGATTTTAATGTTAACTCTCCTAAACAGTTATCTGTTATTTTATTTGAAAAATTAGAACTCCCTGTGATTAAGAAAACAAAAACAGGCTATTCAACTGCAGCAGACGTGTTAGACAAGCTTGAAAAAGAACATGAAATCATCCCTGAAATTTTGATGTATCGTCAACTGAAAAAACTTCATTCAACTTATATTGAAGGACTGCTAAAAGTTGTTTATAAAGATACACATAAAATTCATACGCGCTTTAACCAAGCACTTACTCAAACCGGTCGTTTAAGCTCAACTGAACCGAATATGCAGAATATTCCTGTCCGTTTAGAAGAAGGGCGTAAAATTAGGCAAGCATTTATCCCGACAGAAGATGATTGGGTAATCTTTGCTTCCGATTATTCACAAATTGAGTTACGCGTACTTGCTCATATTTCAGGTGATGAAAAATTAAGTGAAGCATTTAGAGAAGATAAAGATATTCATACACAAACTGCGATGGATGTTTTCCATGTTAATAGAGATGAAGTTGATGGCAATATGAGAAGGCAAGCAAAAGCAGTTAATTTTGGAATTATCTATGGAATTAGTGATTATGGTTTATCACAGAATTTAGGGATTTCACGTAAAGAAGCACAAGAATTTATTGATAAATACTTATCAATTTATCCAAAAGTTAAAGAATATATGGAGACAATCGTAAAAGAAGCAAAACATAAAGGGTTTGTGACGACAATAATGAATCGTCGTCGTTATTTACCAGATATCACAAGTCGTAACTTCAACCAAAGAAACTTTGCTGAAAGAACTGCAATGAATACACCAATTCAAGGTAGTGCAGCAGATATTATTAAAAAAGCAATGATTGACTTACAAAAAGAATTAAAGATAAGAAATTTCAAAGCAAATTTATTACTCCAAGTGCATGATGAGTTGATTTTAGAAGTTCCTAAAGATGAACTAGATGCGATTATAAAGCTTGTACCTGAAGTAATGGAGAATACAGTCCAACTCGATGTACCATTGAAAGTAGATTACTCATATGGTGCAAGCTGGTTCGATGCAAAATAATAAGTAGGAGTTTTGATAAATGCCTGAATTACCTGAAGTTGAAACAATTAGAAGGACTTTAAAAGAACTTGTTTTGAATAAAAAAATAACTGATATTGAGGTTTTCTGGGGCAAGATTATTAAACATCCAGATGATATCGAACATTTTAAACAGATTATAATTGGCCAAACTATTCGTGACGTTAAAAGGAAAGGTAAATTCCTTATTTTTGAGTTAGATACCGAAATGCTTGTTTCTCATTTACGAATGGAAGGAAAGTATTTTATTAATCAAAATGGCATGGAACGTGACAAACATACTCATGTGATTTTTAATTTTTCAGACGGTAGCTCACTTAATTATAATGACGTTCGTAAATTTGGTACGATGCATGTTTTTTCGAAAGAAAATTATTTAAAAGTAAAACCATTAAATCAATTAGGTCCAGATCCGTTTGAAGATGATTTTTCTATTGATTACTTAAAAGAAAAGTTATCTAAAACAACTAGATATATAAAAGCTGCATTACTAGATCAAACGATTATTGCTGGCTTAGGAAATATATATGTTGATGAAGTTTTATTCAAAGCAAAAATTCATCCAGAAAAGCGAGCGAATACATTAACTGAAGAACAAATAGAACTTATCAGCAAGTATAGTTATGAGGTATTAAAAGCAGCAGTAAAACAAGGTGGCACGACAATAAGATCGTATGTGAATGGTGAAGGGGAAATGGGACTTTTTCAACAAGAGTTATATGTTTATGGACAAGAGAATGAAGTATGCAAGGTGTGTGGAGATACAATCGAAAAATTTAAATCATCAGGTCGAGGTACACATGTATGTTTGACTTGTCAGAAAAAGTAAGGAGCAGATAAATGAGTGTTGTAATAGGATTAACAGGGAGCATTGCGACAGGGAAGAGCACAATAGCAAAGATGTTTAAAGAATTAAATATTGATGTGATTGATGCTGATTTAATTGCTCGAGAAGTGGTTGAAGTGGATCAGCCTGCTTATTTAGAAATCATTCAGGAGTTTGGTGAAGAAATACTTTATGAAAATAAAGAGCTTAACCGAAAAGCATTAGGAAATATTGTGTTCAAAGATGGAGAGAAACGCAAAAAGTTAAATAGCATTATTCATCCAGCTATTCGAAAAGAAATGTTATCTCAAAGAGAAGCTTTAGTCAAACTAAAGCGTGAAGCGATTGTTATGGATATCCCACTTCTTTTTGAAAGTGGCTTAGAAGATTATGTAGATAAGATTCTTGTTGCCTATATAACTGAAACTACACAACTTGAACGATTAATTGCTCGAGATAAGTCAACCAAAGAAGAAGCTTTAAGCAGAATTAAATCTCAAATTAGTATCGAAGAAAAAAAGAAAAAAGCAGATGCTATTATTGATAATAATGGAACATGTGATGATTCATATAAACAATTATTAAATATACTAGAAAAATGGCATGTAAATATTAAATCAAAATAAATTTTGGAAACACAATTAGTGGGTTATTTTTGTCCTGGCGGGTGGCGCACCCTTTGCGTGCCAAAGGGTGCAGAGAAACAATTTTAATGAAAAAGAAGGCTTTTTTAATGTATTTTTCTACAGATGTGTTATACTAATTAAGAAGAAAAGCTAATAAGTATAACACATATTTATGGGAGGACTACAAATGAGCAGAACCCGAATTGCAATTAATGGATTTGGTCGTATTGGCCGAATGGTGTTTCGCCAGGCGATATTAGACAAAGATTTAGATGTGATAGCAATTAATGCAAGTTATCCAGAGGAAACATTAGCACATTTAATTAAGTATGATAGTGTGCATGGTATTTTTGAAAAAGAAATTAAAGTAATAGAAAATGGATTTGAAATAAATGGTGAAAAAATTCATCACGTCAATTCACGCAAACCTGAAGAACTCCCTTGGAAAGAATTAGGTATAGATGTCGTAATTGAAGCAACAGGTAAATTCAATAGTAAAGAAGGCGCAAGTCGCCATTTAAAAGCAGGAGCTAAGAAAGTTGTTGTTACTGCTCCAGGAAAAGGTGTAGATAAAACAATTGTTTTAGGAGTTAATGAAGAAGAATATGATGTTAAAACAGATGACGTTATTTCTAATGCTTCTTGTACAACAAATTGTTTAGCGCCAGTTGCAAAGGTTCTTGATGATCATTTTGGTGTTATTAATGGGTTAATGACAACTGTTCATTCTTATACAACTGATCAACCAAATTTAGATAATCCACATAGTGATTTGCGTAGAGCACGTGCATGTGCTCAATCAATAATCCCAACATCAACAGGAGCAGCAAAAGCTTTAGGTGAAGTTATGCCGCATTTAAATGGTAAACTACATGGTATGGCACTGCGAGTACCAACACCTAACGTCTCACTTGTTGATTTAGTAGTTGATTTAAAAGAAAATGTTACAGTAGAAGATATTAATAATGCGTTTAAACAAGAATCAGAAAACAAACTCGAAGGTATAGTGCGATATACTGAAGAACCATTGGTATCAGTTGACTTTACTACGACGACCCACTCAGCAATTATCGATGCACTTTCAACAATTGTAATTGATGATAATAAAGTAAAAGTACTTGCATGGTATGATAACGAATGGGGCTATTCAGCTCGTGTAGTTGACTTAGCACGTTATGTAGGAGCGTCGCTTCATACTTGAGAAAAAAATTAATAATAATATAATCCTAAAAGGTTACTATTGATAAAGTATTTTAAAGTCTAACTTTAAGGCTACTTTATCAAGTAGCCTTTTTTTAATTAGTGAAAAACGGTAAAACGTGATAAAATAGTGTAAAGAAAGCGTTTGAGTCACCATTAATAGGAGCTGAAAATATGAAATGTTCTAAATGCGGTCATAAAAATTCACGTGTTTTAGACTCTAGACCGATAGAAAATGGAGAAGCAATTAGAAGAAGAAGAGAATGTGAACAATGTGGGTTTAGATTTACAACGTTCGAACGTAGTGAAGAAATGCCGCTAATTATTGTCAAAAAAGATGGTACAAGGCAAGAGTTTGAACGGGATAAATTAATAAGAGGATTAATGAGAGCTTGCGAAAAGCGTCCAGTAACAATAAAAACAATTGAACAAGTTGCTTTAGAGGTTGAACAAGAAATAAGAAATACGGAAGAGCCAGAAATAAGTAGTGATGAAATTGGTGAAATGGTACTCGAGCGATTACTTGAAATAGATGAAGTAGCATATGTTCGCTTTGCATCCGTTTATCGCCAATATAAAAATGTTAATGTATTCTTAGACGAACTTAAAGAACTATTAAATAAATAAGAAAGGGTTAGATGTATGAGTTTTATTGGAAGAATCTTACCTGTAGAAGGTTATAAAGTTATATTTTCAGGAACATTACATGTTGATTATACCAAATCATTAACCCATCTATATCAACCTTTAATAGGAATTAATGCGATTGCTTTATATTATACTTTAGTTCATGAGATTGAATTACAAAAATTAACTGATAAACAAACACATCACACTTTAATGAGTGCACTTAATTTACCTTTAGATGAGATATATGAAGCAAGGATTAAGTTAGAAGGCATCGGCTTATTAAAGACATACAAAATGACGAGTGAATCTGATGTTATGTACACTTACGAATTAATCAGCCCTTTTACACCGAGTGAGTTCTTTAATGATTTGATGCTTTCAGAACTATTATATAGACATGTTGGTAAATCAAAGTATGGTTTACTTGAAGCAAATTATAAAGAAAAAGAAGAGGTTATTGAAGGAGAACAACTAACAGTAGCATTTACTGATGTGTTTCAAACCTTCGAGCCTCATGCAAATGAATTTAACGAGCTGAAAAAAACAACTCAAACAGCTAGTGTTCCCTTGGATACAATTGATTTTACTTGGATTGAGCAAGGTTTGAAAAGACAAATGATTCCTGTTGAAAAAGTATTAACAAGTTGGAATAAAGCGCAGATTTCACAAATTATGCATTTATATGATTTAGATTTAAATGAAATTGAAAAATCTGTCCTCTGGGCATTAACCGATGAAAATGAATTGGATATTGATGAATTTCATGCAGCTTGTCATGACTTATTTAAAGTGAAGCATAATGATGTTACAATAGAGTTAACGCAAAAAGAACAAATTGAACCAAAACAAGAAGTAAAAGAGCCAAAAAAATTAACAACAAAAGAAGAACAACTTACAGAAGCATTAGAAACAATGTCGCCAAAAGATTTACTTGAAGACTTATCAAGCGGCGGACACGCTTCAGAGTCAGATATGAAATTAATTAGGGATATCATGTCAAGGCAGGGATTAGAGACACCAGTAATGAATGTGTTAATTCATTATGTGTTATTACAGTCAAACATGCAGCTATCTCGTGCTTACTTAGAAAAAATTGCGAGTCATTGGTCACGAGCTAATTTAACAAGTGCTAAAGAAGCGATGGATTTTGCTAAAGTACAAAACCAGCCATTACAGGATAGAAAACGTGTCACTAAAAATTCGAAAGAGGTTATTCCTGACTGGTTCAAAGATAGAGATAAAAAGAGTCCAGCCTCGCCTCCAGTAAATGATAAGCAAAAAGTAAATGAAATAGACCGAGCTGCTATGTTGGAGCGATTTAAGAAAACTTTAGAATAAAAGGGTGAGCTTATGAAACCAATTCAAACATCGTTAAATAAATGGATGAATGAAAATGAAGACTTTAAATCACGTCATCTAAAATTAAAACAGGAAGTTTTAAGTCATCCTGAAATAGATCAATTTTTAAAAAAACATCCTGAAATTACTGATGAAGAAATTGATAAACGTTTAAATAAATTATATGAATTTACTACCCAATCAGTTCAATGTGCAGATTGTGCTTCTTTTAATAGGTGTAAAAATATCCTTCAAGGTTACTCTCCTATTTTAAGGTTTGAAAATGATGAAATTCATGTAGCTTATGAAAAATGTGAAAATAGAATTAAATATGAGAGTATGCAACAAGAACAAAAATTAATCCAAAGTCTTTATATGCCAAAAGAGATTATGAATGCTTCGATGGATAATTTGCATAAAACGGATGACCGTCGATTAGAAGCAATTTTAGCAACAGAAGCATTTATAGATACTGCTACACGATCATTGCCTAAAAAAGGCTTCTTTTTTAGCGGTCCCTTTGGCGTTGGCAAAACATATTTATTAGGAGCAATTGCTAATCGTCTACAAGATTTAAATATCTCTTCAACACTCATTTATATGCCTGAATTTGTTCGAGAGATCAGAGAAGCAATTAAAGACCAATCGGTGGAAGAAAAAGTAGATGTGTTCAAACATGCTGATGTGCTTATGTTAGACGATATTGGAGCTGAGACACAATCAGCCTGGTTTAGAGATGACATTTTGGGGTCTATCTTACAATACAGGATGATGGAACAACTACCAGTCTTCTTTACATCTAATTATACAATGAAACAATTAGAAGAGCGCTTAGCTGAAACAACTAAAGGTGGAATCGAAAAAGTTAAAGCAGGGAGAATAATGGAACGAGTAAAACAAGTCAGCACAGAAGTCTCAATGTCAGGCGATAATTACCGTGATAAATAAAATGCTTGATTTTTCAATTAAAATTGCTATACTTTAATTAGCTAAATAATTTATCTAAATATTTAAGTTGAGATAAGGATACGATTATTCATTACCTTTTATCCAGGAAAAAAGAGTCGAGACTGAGAACTCTTTTATAAAAGGCGAGTAATTACCACCTTTGAACTCTATTATTGAACAAATGTGTAAATAATAGCGACTACCTTTCGATATCAAGGTCTAATTAAAGCTAATTAAGTTTAGAAATTAGGGTGGAACCACGTGTATAACACTCGTCCCTTGCATTTGCAGGATATGAGTGTTTTTTTGTTTGTAAAAATAAAGGAGTTGTTGAGAAAATGATCAAATTAATATTCCCAGATGGTAACGCAAAAGAGTTTTCTAAAGGGACAACTGGAGAAGAGATAGCACAGTCAATTTCTCCAGGATTAAGAAAACAAGCTTTAGGAATCAAATTAAATGATGAATTATATGATTTAACACGCCCGATTGAAGTAGACGGTACGATTTCTATCCTTACTTATCGTGATGAAGAAGGTATTGAAATTATGCGCCATTCAACTGCGCATACGATGGCACAAGCGATTAAACGCCTTTATAAAGATGTTCAATTCGGTGTAGGTCCGACGATTGAGGATGGATTCTACTATGATATTGATATGGAAAAATCACTGACTCCAGAAGACTTAGAAGATATCGAACGTGAAATGAAGCGGATTATTGATGCAAACTTACCAGTAGAAAGAATCGAAGTTTCTCGTGATGAAGCGATTAATATGTTTAAAGATATAGGTGATAATTTAAAAATTGAATTAATCGCTGATATTCCAGAAGGTGAGCAAGTTACTGTTTACAAGCAAGGTGAGTTTTTTGACCTTTGCCGAGGTGTTCATGTGCCATCGACAAGTAAAATAAAAGTATTTAAATTACTAAATATCTCAGGAGCCTATTGGCGTGGTGACAGTGATAATAAACAACTTCAAAGGATTTATGGAACTGCATTCGAAAAACAAAGCCAACTAGATGATTACTTACAGTTATTGCAAGAAAGAAAAGAGCGTGACCACCGTAAATTAGGTAAAGAGTTAGAAATATTTACGATTTCACAAAAAGTTGGACAAGGATTACCTATGTGGTTACCTAAAGGTGCAACTATTCGTCGTATTGTTGAACGTTATATTGTTGATCTTGAAGAGAAATTAGGCTATGACCATGTTTATACGCCTGTTTTAGGTAGTACAGAATTATATAAAACAAGTGGTCATTTAGATCATTATGAAGAGGATATGTTCCCTAGTATGCAAATGGATAACGAAGAGTTAATCTTGCGTCCAATGAACTGTCCACATCATATGATGATTTATAAAAACGAATTATATAGTTACCGAAACCTTCCAGTTCGAATAGCAGAACTGGGTATGATGCATCGTTACGAAATGAGTGGTGCGTTGGCAGGATTGCAACGCGTACGTGCAATGACTTTAAATGATGCGCATATTTTTGCAAGACCAAGTCAGTTAAAAGAAGAATTTATTCGTGTTGTTGAATTAATTAAAGAAGTGTATAAAGACTTTGGTATTGAAGACTTTTATTTCAGACTATCTTACCGTGACCCAGAAGATAAAGAAAAATATATTGATAACGATGAAATGTGGGACATGGCTGAAGCGATGTTGAAAGAAACGTTAGATGATATGGAATTAGATTACATTGAAGCGATTGGGGAAGCAGCCTTCTATGGTCCTAAATTAGACGTACAAGTAAAAACAGCTCTTGGTCATGACGAGACTTTATCAACTGTCCAACTTGATTACCAAGCTGCCGAAAAGTTTGACTTAACATATATCGGTGAAGACGGGAAAAACCATAGACCCGTTGTTATTCATCGAGGTGTAGTTGGAACAATGGAACGTTTCGTTGCTTTCTTAATTGAAGAATACAAAGGTGTATTCCCTGTTTGGTTAGCACCTGTTCAAACTAAAATTATTCCAGTTTCTTTAGATGCTCATGGTCAAGCTGCAGAAAAACTAGCTGACACATTAAGACGTGAAGGTATCCGTGTAGAAGTTGATAACCGTGAAGAAAAAGTAGGTTATAAAATTCGCGAAGCTCAAACTGAAAAAGTACCACTTGCTATAGTATTAGGTGATAAAGAAATTGAAGCTAATACAGTTAATATTAGACGTTATGGTGAAAAAGAAACACAAACATTAAGCTTAGATGATTTCGTAGATTTAATTAATGAAGAAGTGGCTAATAAGACAATTCACCAAAAGTAATTTGACATGATAGGTATAGTATGTTATTATTTAGTAGTTGAATGATAGATGTTCAATAAGATCTAAAAAGACAAGTAGAGGCACCCGCTTCTCACCTGACTGACACTAAAAGTTGTTGGCTGGTTTAAAATGTGAATTCTAATTATGAGAATACATGTGGGTGCATTTATGCGCCCACTTTTTTTATGTGGATATTGAAACTTGTCATGCTAGATCAAAAAATTTGGAGGTGGCTCAATATTAGCAAGGATATGAACGTTAATGAAAAAATTCGTGCACGTGAAGTCCGTTTAATTGACTCAAATGGTGATCAACTCGGTATTAAATCAAAAAAAGAAGCCTTAGAAATTGCTGAAACACGTGACTTAGATCTTGTCTTAGTTGCACCAGGTGCTAAACCACCTGTTTGTAGAATCATGGACTATGGTAAATACCGTTATGAGCAACAGAAAAAAGATCAAGAAGCGCGCAGAAAACAAAAAGTAGTTAGCGTAAAAGAAGTTCGTTTTTCACCTGGAATCGGTGATCATGACTTTGAAACAAAATTAAAAAATGCTAGAAAGTTTTTAGAAAAAGGCGATAAAGTAAAAGCTGCAATCCGTTTCCGCGGACGAGCTATTACACATAAAGATTTAGGTCGTGAAGTCTTAGAACGATTCGCAGAAGAAGTAAAAGATATTGCTGTTGTTGAATCAAGACCTAAAATGGAAGGACGTCATATGTTTATGATGGTCGGTCCAATTAGTGAGAAACAATAAGTATTAACTAATAGATTTCAAGTAAGGGAGGATTCACAATGGTAAAAATGAAAACACATAAAGGGTCACAAAAGCGTTTCAAAAGAACGGCATCTGGTAAACTAAAGAGATCGCACGCTTATACAAGTCACTTATTTGCTAACAAATCACAAAAGCAAAAGCGTAAACTTCGTAAATCAGGCATGGTTTCTAAAGGTGACCAAAACCGTATTGATGCAATGTTACCAAGATAATTTATTACAAATAAAAAGATAAATATAGAGAAATATTAGGAGGTATTATAATGCCGCGAGTAAAAGGTGGAACAGTTACACGTAAGCGTCGTAAGCGTGTATTAAAATTAGCAAAAGGGTATTATGGTTCAAAACATACATTATTCAAAACAGCAAAACAACAAGTAATGAAATCAGGTAACTATGCTTACCGTGACCGTCGTCAGAAAAAACGTGATTTCCGTAAATTATGGATTACGCGTATTAGTGCTGCTGCACGTCTAAACGACATTTCATACAGCAAATTAATGCATGGCTTAAAACTAGCTAATGTTGATATTAACCGTAAGATGCTTGCAGATCTTGCAATTAATGATGAAGCTGCATTTACACAATTAGTTGACCAAGCAAAAGCTGCAATTAACTAATTCTATAAAAAAGACTAAATTCTATTCTTAGATTTAGTCTTTTTTCTTTAGTATAATTAATTTAGCGTGGTTAATTAAAGGGAGTTGAAATGAATGGATTGGGAACTTTTATTTGAAAAGCAAGTAAAGCTAGACGCCTACATAAGTAATAACCATGATTTAAGTAAAGCAGATTTATTTGAACAAAAAATACTCGCGCTTCTTGTTGAATTAGGAGAATTAGCTAACGAGACACGTTGTTTTAAATTTTGGAGTATGAAGGCTCGTAATGAAGATAGTGTGATTATTGAAGAATATGTCGATAATATTCACTTTTTATTATCATTAGGACTCGAAAAAAACTTGGCTTTTAAAGAAATTACTTATGAAAAGAAAATTGTAAGTGAGACAGCTCAATTTAATCAAATATTTGAATATATTAGCAAATTTAGAGAAGATACAACAAAAGAGAATTATTTAAACCTTTTTAAAGCATACTTGCAATTAGCAAATATTTTAGGTTTTTCTAATGAAGCAATTATGAAAGCGTATGACGCTAAAAATGAGGTTAATTTTGCAAGACAAGATCAAGGTTATTAAATAAGGAGGAATTTTATTATGACACAACTAGATGAGACATTATTAATGTTAAAAGACTTAACAGATGCTAAAGGTATTGCTGGTCATGAGAAAGAAGCGCGTGAAATTATGAAAAAATATATCACGCCTTACGCAGATGAAGTATACACTGATAATTTAGGTAGTTTAATTGCTAGTAAGGTTGGTAATTCAGACGGTCCTAAAATTATGGTAGCAGGACATTTAGATGAAGTTGGTTTTATGGTAACACGGATTGATTCAGATGGTTTCATTTATTTCCAAACAGTGGGTGGTTGGTGGAACCAAGTTATGCTTGCTCAGCGGGTAACAATCATGTCAAATGAAGGTGATATAACAGGTATTATTGGTTCTAAACCGCCTCATATATTATCTGCTGAGGCACGTAATAAACCAGTGGATATTAAAGATATGTTTATCGATATAGGTGCAACAAGTAAAGAAGAAGCGATGAGTTTTGGCGTTAAACCAGGTGACTCTGTCGTACCTTATTTTGAATTTACACAAATGAAAAATGAAAAAATGCTTTTGGCTAAAGCTTTTGATAATAGAATCGGTTGTGCAATTGCGATTGACGTATTAAAAGGTTTAAAAGATGTAGAACATCCTAATACTGTTTATGGTGTAGGAACTGTTCAAGAAGAAGTCGGCTTGCGAGGAGCAGGTACTTCAGCGCATATGATTGAGCCTGATATAGGTTTTGCGGTTGATGTGGGGATTGCTGGAGATACGCCTGGCATATCTGATAAAGAAGCAGATAGTAAATTAGGTGAAGGTCCACAAATTATTCTTTATGATGCCTCCATGGTTTCACATAAAGGTTTACGTGATCTTGTGGTGAGTACTGCTGAAGAACAAGAGATTCCATTTCAATATTCAACAATGGCTGGCGGAGGAACCGATTCAGGTGCGATTCATTTAACGCATAATGGAGTTCCTGCTTTATCAATTACAATAGCAACACGTTATATTCATTCAAATGCAGCAATATTACACCGTGATGATTTTGAAAATGCTGTTAAGTTAATTGTCGAAGTGATTAAGAATTTTGATGAAAAAAAATTAGAACAAGTGCGTAAAGCTTAATAGATGAGTATGATTACTTCTGTTCAAAATTCTATGATTAAAGAAATAAAAAAACTTCACCAAAAAAAGTACCGTGAATTGAAAAAACAATTTCTTGTTGAAGGGTTTCATTTATTAAGTGAAGCTCATCAAAGCGAATTTGTAATTGATCAAATAATCATTCGTGAAGATACTGACATACCTGATTGGGTAAAGGAAGAGGAAATAGTCTTTGTTTCTTATGATGTATTTGATACAATTACCCAAACTGAGACACCTCAAGGGATTGCTGCTGTTGTAAATAAGCATGAATTTGCAAACAAGTTGCAAGGTCATGTGCTTTTATTAGATGCTATTCAAGATCCTGGTAACTTAGGGACAATGATTCGAACTGCTGAAGCTGCTGGTTTTACAAAAGTAGTTTTAGGCAAAGGAACGGTTGATCCCTATAATGATAAAGTGTTAAGGGCAACACAGGGGGCGATTTTTCACCTACCTGTAATTCTAACGAGTTTAAATGATGAAATAAGAAATCTAAAAATGAATGATTATGAAGTTTGGGCTGCTACACTTGAAGATTCTGAACCTTATCAAAAAGTAGAAGTGAATAATCGAGTAGCACTGATTATTGGTAATGAGGGTGCTGGAATTTCAAAAGAAATTATTACACTTGCTGATAAAAATATCGTAATACCTATTTTCGGTCAGACGGAATCACTTAATGCAGGTATCGCAGCAGGTATATTAATGTATTATTTACAAACTTCATTTGCAAGATAAGTAAAATTTGCTTATAATAGTAATAGTTAAATAAAAAAACGTTAATAAGAGCTAAGTAATTAGTTGCGTTTGTAACAGGAAGGAATCGATGACTGAGACGATTCTTACAAATATAATTACCCTTCACTCTTTGAGTAGTTATGGGGACCTAAAAAATTTCTAAAGAAATTTTTTAGAATTTTAATAAACCTTTAAAATTCTTTAGTAAACATAACCGGAAGCTAATCCGATAGACACATTTTGAGTTGGGTGTATAAATATATACATCAACAAGGGTGGTACCGCGAATATAAGCCTCGTCCCTTTTTTAGGGATAGGCTTTTTTATTTTGTCAAAAATAAAAATTATATAGGAGGTAAAAATATGCAAGAACAATTAAATGCATTAAAAGTTGAAGCAATTGAAAAAATTAAAGCTACAGATTCTTTAGATACCTTACAAGATATTCAAGTAGAATACACAGGGAGGAAAGGGTCAATTACGACTGTTTTACGAGGAATGGGAAAGTTATCAGCTGAGGAGCGTCCAGTTGTTGGTCAGCTTGCTAATGAAGTTAGAGAAGCGATTCAATCAGAATTAGCGACAAAGAAAGCAACACTTGAAAAGATTGAATTAGATAAACAATTAGCTGAAGAAACAATTGATGTGACATTACCTGGACGTAAAGTTACGGTGGGGAGTCCCCATATTTTAACTTCAGTTATTGAAGAAATTGAAGACTTATTTATAGGATTAGGTTATGAAATTAAAGAAGGTCCTGAAGTAGAAACTGACTTTTATAATTTTGAAGCTTTAAATTTACCAAAGGGTCATCCTGCACGTGAAATGCAAGATTCATTTTATATTACAAATGAATTACTTCTTAGAACACATACTTCGCCTGTCCAAGCTCGAACAATGCGTGCATTAGAAGGAACAGAGCCAATTAGAATGATCTGTCCTGGTAAAGTGTATCGACGTGATAATGATGACGCTACACACTCACACCAATTTACACAAATTGAAGGTCTTTTTGTCGATAAACATGTACGCATGAGTGACTTAAAAGGGACACTTGATGTTTTTGCTAAAAAAATGTTTGGTGAAGATAGAGAAATTCGTTTACGTCCAAGTTTCTTTCCCTTTACTGAACCATCAGCAGAGATGGATATTTCGTGTAAATCATGTGCTGGGAAAGGTTGTTCAGTTTGTAAACAGTCAGGTTGGATTGAGATATTAGGTAGTGGGATGATTCATCCACGTGTCTTAGAAATGGCAGGTTATGATCCTAACATATATAGTGGTTTTGCATTTGGCATGGGACCAGACAGGATTGCCATGTTGAAATATGGAATTGATGATATTCGTCAGTTTTATACAAATGACGTACGTTTTTTAAAACAATTCGATGAAGCATAAAAGAAAGGGAGGATAAAAATGTTAGTATCATTAAAATGGTTACGCGATTATGTTGATTATGGAAATAAATCAGTTGATGAAATGGCTGAACTATTAACTAAATTAGGATTAGAAGTTGATGGGGTTGAATATATAGCAAAAGAAAAAAGTGAGAATATTGTAGCAGGTTATGTTAAAACGTGTGAACAACATCCTAATGCTGATAAGTTAAACTTATGTGAAGTAGATATAGGCGAGGATGATAACTTACAAATTATTTGTGGCGCTAATAATATTGACGCAGGCCAGAAAGTTGTTGTTGCTAAACCAGGGGCTGTTTTGCCAGGTAATTTTAAAATAAAGAAAGTTAAGCTACGTGGTATTGAATCAAATGGAATGATTTGTTCACTTCAAGAATTAAGTGTTGCTGATAAATTCGTAGCGCCTGAATTCGCTGAAGGAATTATCGTTTTACCAGAAGAAACTGAAATTGGTTCATCAGTTGATGAATTACTTAACTTAGATGATGTTGTTTTAGATATTGATTTAACACCCAATCGTGCTGATGCTTTAAATATGTTAGGTGTTGCGTATGACGTTTCAGCGATAGTCGATTCACCTGTTAAATATCCAGAAGTAAACTTAAACCGAACAGAAGAATCTGCGAAAGACTATATAAAAGTGTCTGTTGCCGAAGAATCAATCGCTCCTTATTATGGTGCCACAATTATTAAAAATGTTAAAGTGGGACCGTCGCCTATCTGGATGCAGAACCGGTTATTAGCAGCGGGCATTCGTCCAATAAATAACGTTGTAGATATTACTAATTACGTTTTAATTGAATATGGTCAACCATTACATGCATTTGATTATGATTTACTTGGCTCAAAAGAAATTATAGTTCGTCGTGCTGAAGATGATGAAGTTATTAAGACTTTAGATGGAAAAACACGCACGCTGAATATGGAGCATATGGTTATTACAAACGGTAAGGAACCGGTAGCTATTGCTGGTGTTATGGGTGGAGCAAATTCAGAAGTGAATGATGAAACGACAACTATTTTACTTGAAGCTGCATATTTTGACCGTAACCTGGTTAGAAATGCTGTTAATCATACAGGTTTACGTAGTGAAGCAAGTAATCGTTTTGAAAAAGGAGTCGACCCTAATCGTGTGCAAGCAGCAAGCGACCGTGCAGCATCATTATTAAGTGAGTATGCAAACGGACAAGTTTTAAAAGATACAGTTACTTTTGATGAGTTAGATATATCAGAAGAAAAATTAGTATTAAATACTATAAAACTAAACGCTCGTTTAGGCACAGAAATCAGTAACACAGAAATTGAAACGATCTTAACTAAGTTAGGCTTCACATACGAGTCATCAGATGATGATTATACAATCAGTATTCCAACGCGGCGTTTAGATGTTTCAATATTTGAAGACATGGTGGAAGAGATTGCACGTATTTATGGGTATGATAATATACCTTACACATTACCAGCAAACGCATCAAAACCAGGACGTTTGTCAGATGCTCAATTACTTAAACGTAAGATAAAGTCTTATTTAGAAAGTGTAGGTTTAACTGAGACGATTACGTATTCTTTAGTGAGCAAAAAACAGACTGAAACTTTAGTAAGCCCTGATATTGAGGCCGGAGAATATATACCTGTCCCGCTTGCCATGCCGTTGAGTGAAGATCATCAATATTTAAGATTGAGTCAGTTACCAGAATTACTTAATCGATTAACACATAATGTAGCGCGTAAACAAACAGATTTAGCCCTTTATGAAGCAGGTTCAATCTTTTTAAACAAAGAAAAAGATATCCACTCTCAACCAGAAGAACAAGGCCGTTTAACAGGAGCATTAACTGGTCTTTGGATTAATCATAAATGGCAAAATGAAAAAAAACCAACCGACTTTTATTTAGTTAAAGGAATCATTGAAGGTTTAGCAAATTATCTAGCAATTGAGATTGAATTTAAGCAAGCAGTAATTGCTGATATGCACCCAGGCCGTGCAGCTACGTTACATGTAAATGATAAATTAATTGGATTTATGGGTCAAATTCATCCAAGTTTAGCTAAGGAAAAAGACTTAAAAGAAACATTTATTTTTGATTTAAATTTAGCTTATTTATTAGAAGTTAAACGACCTGAATTGCTCTATACACCAATACCGAAGTATCCGTCTATTTTACGTGATATTGCAATTGTTGTGGAAGATTCAGTTCAAGCAGGTGATATTCAAACGACAATTAAAGCAGCTGGTAAACCACTTGTGAAGCAAGTAGAAGCATTTGATGTTTATACAGGTGAAGGACTTGAAACAAATGAGAAATCAATCGCCTTTAACCTCCATTACCAAGATCCTGAAAAAACATTAACAGACGCAGAAGTCGATGCTTCTTTTGAAGAAGTTATTGAAGCAATTAAATCAAAACATAATGCAAAAGTAAGAAATTAAATAAGATTATATATTCAAGACTGCAAACTCAGAGATGGGTGGGTAGTCTTGTTTATTTTTTAATGATTTATTTATCTGTTACAGTATGTTATATGTATAAAATTTATTGAGGTGTTTTAATTTTGAAGTTGAATGAAAAGATGAAAGATATTATAGGCATAACAATTTTTGCAGTTTTTATTTTTGCGTTTATTATTGGTTTTTATTTTTTAGGATTTGTTGGTATTTTTAAATTTATTGGTGTTGAATATGATAGTTTATGGTCGCTCGCGATTTTTGTGATTAGTGTATTTGTGATTGGGTTTTTTGTAGAAATTATTTTCGATGCCTTGACCGTCATAGCTGTAGAAAAAGTCGATGACTATTTTACGGCGTTTATTATTCAGTTTTTATTCTTATTTATTTCAGAATGGATTGTGCTTGTAGCTGTTGAATCTGTTATGGAAAGCGTGATAATATCTGAAAAAACAATTGTAGTTCTTGCAGTCATAATGGCCTTACTAGGTACGCTATTTGATAATAAGAAGACAAAGTTAAATGAAGTTTAGGAAAATAATTAATTAAATTGGATATTCCAATTATCATGGGGAAATTTAAAATAATAGTCCATCTTAGCATATTTTATTTGCGCTGGAAGACAGTGTTTTACTTTTCACACTATTTTTCGGATATCCATTAAATGTAACATTTTTAGAATGATATATTAAATATCCTTCTTTTCTAATTTTATAAAGAATCTTCAGAAGATTACAACTTAATTAAAACGATTGAACCTTAAAATAAAAAAGTGTTATACTTCTTGATGGCGCTTTCACAGCGATAAAAAACAAGGAGTGAAAATATGATAACATTTTTTATATCTATTTTATTATTAATCATCGGTTACTTTACATATGGTAAGTTTGTTGAAAAAGTATTTGGCGTCGATCATTCACGTAAGACACCAGCAAATGCTAATCGTGATGATGTTGATTTTGTACCGATGAAAAAGCAAAATAATGCAATGATTCAATTGTTAAATATCGCAGGAACAGGGCCTATCTTTGGACCAATCATGGGTGCATTATTTGGACCGGTAGCATTTATTTGGATTGTTTTAGGGTCTATTTTTGCAGGAGGGGTTCATGATTATTTAACAGGCATGATTTCAATTCGGAATAAAGGAGCACATATACCAGAACTTGCTGGTAAGTTTCTAGGAAAATTCTCCATGCATGTTGTTAATCTCTTCTCATTATTATTACTTCTTTTAGTAGGGACTGTATTCGCAACAACTTCAGGTTCTCTTTTACATGTTCTATTTGATGGTAAGATAACATTATGGATTATTCTCGGTATTATATTTATTTATTTCTTTTTATCTACTATTTTACCAATTGATAAAATTATTGGACGTATATATCCAGTTCTTGGTGCAATACTCGTTATCGGAACAGTAGCGGTGGGTATTACTTTATTCACTTCGGGTAATGGAGCAAATATTCCTGAATTATCGCTTGAAAATATGCATCCTGATAACTTGCCAATCTTTCCTATTTTATTTTTAACGATAACTTGTGGAGCTCTATCTGGATTCCATGCGACACAATCGCCAATTATATCTCGTACGGTTGAAAAAGAATCACAAGGACGTTATATATTTTACGGCATGATGATTACAGAAGCTGCTATTGCAATGATTTGGGCAGCTGCTTCGATGAGTCTTTTTTATGGAGAAAATTTAAGCGCGTTAATTGATTCTGGTACACCGTCAGCAGTAGTAAATGAGGTTTCTATAACATTGCTTGGTGCTATTGGTGGAACGATTGCAATCTTAAGTGTTATTGTGCTGCCGATTACTTCTGGTGATACAGCATTCCGTGCTGCTCGTTCTATTATTGCAGATTATTTTAAATTTAACCAAAGTAAAATATTTAACCGTTTAATTATTGCTGTGCCATTATTAGTTGTTTCAATTCTTTTAACACAAATTGATTTCGATTTATTATGGCGATATTTCTCCTGGGCAAACCAATCAACCGCAGCGCTAGCGCTTTGGATTGCGACCATGTATTTATTTATTAAAGGTAAGCAATATTGGATTGCGCTTATACCAGCGATATTTATAACAGATATGGTACTTGTTTATATATTAAATGCTGCAATTGGATTTAATCTACCATTAAATATATCGCATATTGGTGGAGTTATTCTTACACTTATCTTTATGATATGGTTCTTCCGTAAAGCGAAACAAAACAAAGAAAACAAGATTATAACAGATCTTGAAGTATAATACTTAGTATTTAAAAATAGAATTAAGACGGGTTTCTTTTTAATAAAGAAACCCGTCTTTTTACTTCTATTATACAGACATATATTATGTGCCACAAAAAGTTCGATAATTATCATCACGTTTGTCATCAGGAAAAGTATAGGCGAGTTGTTCGGGAGTGTATGCGTATGGATCTTTTACTAAAGCAAGTAATGTACTTAATTTTGTTTGCTCACAAGTTGTCTCTGTTTCTGAGATTGCCTCTTCCACAAGGTAATTACGTGGAATAAAAGCTGGGTTAACTTGTTTCATAATACTAACTGATGTTTTTAAATTAGGAGTAATAAGTTGTATCCAAGTATCATACCAATCATTTAATTCATGTGATGTTTCTAATTTAAGAGCCACTTTATCTTGTAGTGTAAGACCACGAAACGTTTCTGTGAAGTCACGTTTTTCTTTTTCCATAATCGTAAGAAGCGTATTCACAAGTTGTACATTTTCAGTAGATTGTTCAGTCAATCCGATTTTTTTAAGTCGACCTTTTTGTATATAGTGATCAAAAAGGGTTGGATAATTTTTCAGTTCTGTCGTAGCTAAATGAATTGCTTTGTCTTTATCTTCGTGAAAAAGAGGCATAAGTGCTTCTGCAAACCTCGCTAAATTCCAAGCTCCGATATTAGGTTGCTGGTTATACGCATAGCGGCCATGTTGATCAATCGAACTAAAAATCTGGTTACTTTTATATTCATCAAGAAACGCACAAGGGCCATAATCAATTGTTTCACCACTAATTGTCATATTATCTGTATTCATAACTCCATGAATAAAGCCAACAAGTTGCCAATTTGCAATCAGTTCAGCTTGTTTTTTAATAACTGTTTTAAATAAACCAAGATAAGGTGATTCCATTTGGTTAAGATGCGGATAATGCTTATTTATTGCGTAATCTGCTAATTTTTTCAAGTCTTCTTTCTTTCCATAATAACTAGCATATTGAAAAGTACCCACCCTTAAATGGCTTGATGCAATTCGTACAACAAGCGCGCCTTTGTTTAATTGATTTCGTAAAACTTGTTTTCCAGTCTCAATAACAGCAAGACTCCGTGTTGTAGGGATTTCTAATCCATGCATAGCTTCACTTATAATATATTCACGTAACATTGGTCCAAGGGTGGCCATTCCGTCACCGCCTCGGGAAAAGGGCGTTAGGCCGCTCCCTTTTAATTGCAAATCGAATCCATTAGCCAACTCACCTAGCAAAATTGCTCGTCCGTCACCAAGCATTGTAAAGTTGCCAAATTGATGGCCCATATAAGCTTGTGCTATCGGAGTTAAATGAGTTGTATGTTTACCTGAAAGAATATTTAACCCTTCTTCAGAGAGTAAGTCATTTGTATTTAAATTTAGTTGATTAGCAAAATTTTTATTAAAAATAATATATTTAGGTTCAGTCGTAGCCGTCGGAGATACATGGCGATAAAAAATTTCTGGTAAGTTTAAATAATCACTAGAAGTGATAAAAGAATCCATTATAAATCAATCCTTTCGTGTTTATAAGTATCTAACTCAATTTTAACATAGACAATCTGATTATATTTATTTAGAACGAATAATTTTTAAAATTTATATAATTACTTTTTTTATAACATTAAAATGTTATGATAAACATATTAGAGAAAGGGTGAGGATTATGTTAACAAAAACATTAAGTAACGGTGTTAAAATGCCTCAAGTTGGTTTGGGCGTATACAAAATGACAGATGAAACAGAAGCGATTGAAGCAATTACAACCGCTCTTGAAGTAGGTTACAGGGCAATAGATACTGCCACTTTATATGCCAATGAAGAAGAGGTCGGTAAAGCAATTAAATCCTCTTCAGTACCAAGAGAAGAAATATTTATAACAACAAAAGTATGGAATACAGAGCAAGGTTATGATGAAACATTGCGTGCGTTTGAAAAATCACTCAATTTATTAGGATTAGATTATTTGGATTCATATTTAGTTCATTGGCCTGTTCCAGGGAAATTCACGGAGACCTACAAAGCAATCGAACGTCTTTATGAAGAGAAATTGATTCGTGTTCCTGGTGTATCTAATCATCACGAAGAACATTTATTGGAACTAGAAAAAACTGCGAATATAAAACCACTGATTAATCAAATTGAATGTCATCCTAGATTACAACAAAATGACCTTATCACATTTTGTAAAGAAAGAGAGATTGCTGTAACAGCATGGGGACCATTAGGTCGTGGGCGAATTTTACCAGATAAAAACTTAACAAAATTAGCTCAAAAGTATAATAAGACGGCAGCTCAATTAATTCTAAGATGGCATCTTGATAGAGATACAATTATTATTCCTAAATCGGTTACACCATCTCGAATAAAAGAAAATTTTGATGTGTTTGATTTCACATTAGAAAAAGCTGATATGGAAGAAATTGCGCATTATGAATCGAATGGTCGAACAGGTGCTAATTCGAGTGAGCCAGACTTTATGAGACATTTTGAAGGTATGTAAAAAGTAATAAACAAAGGAGATAAATAAATATGAATTTTGAAACAGCTTTAACAAAATTAAAAACAGGCGGTAAAGTAATAAGAAGCGGTTGGGGTGGAGCAGAAAAATATATCAAGATTGCCAAAGAGAGCGAGTATGAAGGTCAAATATTAAATCCTTATTTTGTAATCAATGTTGAAGGAGAAGGTTATACGATTTTTACTCCTACAGTATGTGATTTACTCGCAGAAGATTGGGAAAATGTTGAATAAATATGGTCTCGAGTTTCCAGAATATAAAAGTAAAACTATTTTTATAACAGGAGCAGCTTCGGGTATAGGTAAAGCACAAACAAAAGCTTTTTTAGAAAGTGGTGCTAATGTCTTTGGATTTGATCAAAATGAAACAGGTTTAAAAGATATAGCGACAGAGTATCCTCTAAGTTTTGATTACTTTATTGGAAATGTTTGTGATAAAAGTTTAATAGACGAAGCAGTCCAACTTTCAATTAAACGTTATGAAAAAATTGATGTTTTGCTTAATACAGCAGGCATATTGGATGAATTTAAAAGTACACTTGAGACAGACGAAGCATTATGGGATAAAATTATGAATACAAATATCAAAGGAACTTATCTTGTGACAAATACAGTGTTACCTCATATGTTAAAACGAGGTCAGGGTATTGTTATAAATATGGCGTCAATTGCTGGAATGGTAGGTGGTGGCGGTGGAGCTGCTTACACTGCGTCAAAGCATGCAATTGTTGGTTATACGAAACAACTCAGCCTTGACTATGCACGCTTAGGTATTCGAGCTAATGCTATTGCTCCTGGTGCTATAAAAACGCCAATGAATGAAGCAGATTTTAAAGGTTCAGGTGAAATTGCGGAGTGGGTTAGAGAAGAAACACCAGCTAACCGCTGGGCTGAGGCTGAAGAAGTGGCTCATTTAACGCTATATTTAGCAAGTGACTTTTCGAGTTACATACAAGGAACTGTTATTCCAATTGATGGCGGTTGGTTAGCAAAATAAGAATTGTTTTATAAAGCATTAAGTTTAGTTAATTTTTAAAAATTAACACTACGACACTTAGCATTCCTTTGGTCGTAGTTATTACTAACATAGGTATCTATGTTACAAAGGAGTTTAATTAAATTGAATAATTCACTAAGTAAGGATTTTGATCATCGTAAATCGGTGACTTTAGAAATAACTAAGGTGTCGCTTATTGCGTCACTTTATGTAGTTGTTACATTTATGTTTGCTGTTATTAGTTTTGGGGTCATTCAATTTCGGGTATCTGAAATGTTTAATTATTTAGCACTTTATAATAAACGCTATGTAGTAGGTGTGACTTTGGGTGTTGTTTTTGCTAACTTCTTATCGCCAACTTGGGTGCTTGACGTGCCAATTGGTGGTATTTCAACTTTCTTAGTATTAATTTTATGTAGGTATTTAACTAAAAGTATTCAAAGTTATATATTGAAAATTGTTGTTACTGCAATTGTGTTTTCAGTTTCCATGTTTACTGTTGCAGCTCAATTAACAATTTTATTAGACTTACCATTTATGTCTACTTGGTTGATTGTAGGATTAGGTGAGCTGGTATCAATGACGATTGGTGGTATAGTTGTTTATTTGCTTAGCAAAAAAATTGATTTAACAAAGTAAATAAAATGAGTATTCGTTGGAAAATAAAGTGGAAAGTAAAAGGATATATCCTAACGTAAATAGAATATATTCGCTTGCCGCGGGCGAGCAATGAGCCACTTAGGCTGCGCCTGAGGGGTTTCATCTAGCTCTTTGCTCCCACAGGCGACTCGTGTATTCTATTTGCTAAGATTTTCTATATAATGAAATTGATTGAATAAACTGGATAACTTATAAAATTAATATTTAATTGAAATGGAAGTGAATTTATGTTTGTTTTACGAGATGTTAAGTTTTTAGATGTTCTATCAATTAAGTATTTGGAAATTGAAGAAGGCAAGGTAACGAGCATTATTGGGGAAAGTGGTGCTGGTAAGTCTACTTTAGCAAAGTTATTAAATAAAATGATAACACCTGACTCAGGAACTGTTCTTTATCAAGATAAGGATTTGGCGACATATGACCCGATAAAATTAAGACGTGAAGTTGTGATGCTATCCCAAACGCCACTTATGTTTGAAGGGACGATTGAGGAGAACTTGCAAATTGGCCTTCAATTCTCAGAAAAAGAACCGGCAACGATTGAAGAGATGAAAACAAAACTTAGTGATATGGAATTGAATAAAGATTTAAAAACACCTATTAATAAGTTATCTGGTGGAGAAAAACAACGTATTGCGCTTGCACGAATTGCTTTAATGAAGCCAAATGTCTATATATTAGATGAACCAACGTCAGCGCTTGACGATTTGACAGAAGATGACGTTATACAAACATTTATAGAACATGCAAAATCATCAAATCAAACAGTTATTATCATAACGCATTCAGAAATACTTGCTAAAACATATAGTGACCGTATTATTACTGTAAAGCGTGGTGAAATAAATGATTGATATTGAATTTTGGCGTTTAATCAGTGCTTATATATTTGTAGTTTTAGTGTTGTTAATATTCCAATGGCGTGGTATATCTCGTAAATTAAAATTAACTGTTGCAACATTGAGAATGACTTTTCAACTCGTGATTGCGGGTTATATATTAAGTTATCTTTTTGATAATCCAAATCCATATTTAGTTGTCTTGGTTGTTTTGTTTATGGAATTATTTGCGATTTACACGATATTTAAAACGATTGATCACAAAATGAGTAAACGATTAAAAATGGTTATTGCTATTTCGATGTTTGCTGGATCACTTATTTCACTTATTTATTTTAATTATATAGTGTTAAATGTATCCCCTTGGTTTGAACCAAGGTACATCATCCCAATTGCTGGTATGATGATTGGAAATGCAATGACAGGCGTCACACTAGGCGTACAATCATTACTTGATAATATGATTAATAATCGGGAAAAAGTGGAAGCATCATTAATGTTAGGCGCAACGCCGAGTAAAGCGGTCAAACCTTATGTTGACCGTGCTTTTGACTCTGCAGTCCTTCCGACAATTAATAATATGGTCGGTATGGGGATTGTATTTTTACCGGGTATGATGACAGGTCAAATCTTAGCAGGGCTTAG
>DATGTX010000054.1:0-5156 GCA_035301645.1 Pseudogracilibacillus sp.
TTGCTCAATATTTTTTATATCACTTTCCTGTTTATTCTTTCTAATTTGTAAACCTAACATAATAATAAAGACTGTAAATCCGATCAGATCTGTGTAAACTCCTGGATATATTAATAATAAACCAGTGATTGTAGCTAAAGCTCGCGTGAACATATTGATTTTAGTATACCAATAACCAATCATACCAGCTCCGATAGCTATCATACCGGTGATTGCGGTGACAAGAATCAATATAATCTCAAAGAAGTTTGTATCTATCATGAGTAATGCTGGTTCTAAAACGAACATATACGGAATGATAAATGCCGCTATTGCTAACTTCGACGCATTAAAGCCTGTCCGGATTGGTGCGCCCCCTGATATCCCGGTGGCCGCAAAGGCGGCTAAAGCAACTGGTGGTGTTATATCTGCTACAATTCCAAAGTAAAATACAAACATATGAGCCGCTAATACTGGAACTGCAACAGGTAATAATTCATTCATTGCTAAAATTGCTGGTAAAGCAATCGTTGAAGTAATAATATAGTTAGCTGTTGTTGGTGACCCCATTCCTATAATGATTGAGGTAACCATAGTGAAGAAGAGCGTTAACAACAATTGCATTTGAATATTTGTTGTTAAACTTCCTGCAATGCTCACTAAACTATTTCCCATTTTTAAACCAAGACCTGTTTTAGTTACTACACCAACAATAATACCGGCAGTTGCTGTCGCTGCAGCAACACCTAATGCTGTACGAGCACCACTTGTTAGCGCCGTGATAAACTTAGCTAAGTTTATACGTGTCTCTTTTAAGAAAGCACTCACAACGATTGTAGATAAAATACCAAGTAAAGCAGTACGCTCAATACTGAAGCCTTGGAATAATAAATAAATAATAAAGACAATCGGGAATAATAAATGCAGTTTCCGCAAGACTACCTTAACTTTAGGTATTTCTTCTTTTGGTAATCCAAGTAATCCCTGTTTCTTCGCTTCAAGGTGAGTCATAATCCATATTCCTGCAAAGTAAAGAATCGCTGGAATGAGTGCTGCTTTTGCAATATCCCAATAAGACACACCAGCAAATTCAATCATTAAGAACGCTGCCGCCCCCATAATCGGTGGCATAATCTGTCCACCTGTTGAGGCAGCTGCTTCTACAGCTCCCGCAAAGTCTCGGTGGTATCCTAATCGCTTCATCATAGGAATGGTGTAAGAACCTGTTGTCACCGTATTTGCTACAGAACTTCCAGATATCGTCCCTTGTAGCGCACTCGAGAAGATAGCTACTTTAGCAGGACCACCAACTCGTTTTCCGGCAATTGTAATCGCAAGATCATTAAAGTAATTTCCTACACCTGTTTGAACTAAGAATGAGCCAAATAGTAAGAATAAGAAAATATATGTAGAAGATACCTGTAATGGCGTCCCTAAAATACCTTCTGTCGTGAAGAACATTGAATCTACTATTTGTGCTATCGTTAAACCACGATGACCAAAAGCTCCAGGCATATAAGGCCCAAAATAAGCATACAATAAAAAGACAGTTGCAATAATCGTAATAGGTATACCCACTGCACGTCTGGATGCCTCTAAAACTAATAATATCGCAATTCCACCAATAACAATTTGTATATCTGTAATCGTTCCAATTTGTTGCACTAATGTCTCATAAAATACTGGCCAATAAGCTGTTACCATAATTGCTAATAAAATTAAAATAATATCGTACCAAGGTATTCTTTTATGTGATATTGATTTTTTAGCTGGATACAACATAAATATTAGTGTTAACGCAAAACCTAAGTGAACTGTTCGCTGTATATACGCAGTGAACTGGCCAAACGCTCCTGTATATAATTGGAAAATAGAAAAAGATAATAGAAGGACAAAAACAATTGTTCCTGCAATCCCTTTTAAATTACGCGTATTCGATTCAGCATCAAACTTTTTTAATAGCTCTGCCTGTTCTTCTTCAGTTAATTCAGCTTGTTCAGTTTTAATATGTTCTTCTGTATTTTCTTTTTCACTGTTTTTCCCCTTACTATTTCCTTTGTTCGATTCACTCATGAATCTTCACCTCTTTCCACATATCTAACATAGACAACTTGTCAGACTTTACAGTAAACCAAGCTCCCTGTTCAAAGTAATCATTGAATTTTATCATATGCTTTCTACCATTTTGTTCCCAAATAAAACGATGTTTTGAAACAGTTTTACCATTACGAATTTTCATCGAGGCAAACTGATTATCCATATTAATCAGATGATAAAAGCCATCTTCATAAAATATTTCTTCATGCTCTTTTACTTCAGAAGGCATACCAATACCAAAGTCACTAAAGATCATCTCTGACTGTTTGATTTGCTTATCTTCAGTTATTTCATACTTCTCTGTCACGTCAGTTAAGTGAATAGAGTGTACAAAAATTATTTGAAAAGTTTCTCCAGATTTAAATGGTATGTATGCGGCAATATCTTCTGTATTTTCCTTATAAAACACAAGTGATGATTTAAATGGGATAAATAACAAACCAATAACCATCATAATTAAAACGATACTAACCACTAGCCATCTTTTCATATTTATCGCCTACAATGAAGTTAAAAGACCGGCGCACCTCAAGTAATAAGGAGCTCTCCGGCCATTTAATTTTATTTAATAACTTACTTATTCAGCTTCGATACCTTCTTCATCAAAGTATTTCTGTGCACCAGGGTGCATGTCAATACCAATTCCATCTAGTGCTCTATCAAGTGAAATTTCTTCTGCTTTCGCGTGAGCAATATCGTCAGATTTCTCATAAAGTGCTTTTGTCATGTCATACACAGCATCTTCTGATAAGTCTTCTGTAACTACAACCATTGCTAGTACTGCTACTGTCTCAACATCTTCTTCTACTCCGTATGTTCCTTCTGGGACTTCATCTAATGCATAGTATGGATACTTTTCAATTAAAGCTTCTGCTTTATCCGCTTCGACTGGAACAATATGAACGTCTGCTGAAGCTTTTAATTCCTCAACAGCTCCAGTTGGTGTTCCTGCCGTAATGAATGCAGCACCGATGTTTCCGTCTTGAATTCCTCCAACTGATTCACCAAAGTCTAAGTTTTGTGCATCTATGTCGTCCATTGTCATATCGTAAACTTCTAAAATTTGTTCTGCGTTAATATAAGTACCTGAACCAGGTGCCCCTACAGAAACCTTTTCACCTTTTAAATCTTCTACCGTCTTTATTCCAGACTCTTGAGTTGTGACAATTTGAATAGTCTCAGGATAAAGTGAGCCCATTCCTAATACTGTATCAATTGGTTCATCAAATGCGTTAATACCTTCTGCAGCATAGGCAGCTACGTCTGTTTGTGTAAATGCCATTTCAGCTTCTCCATCTTTTAATGCGATAATGTTATCAGCTGAAGCGTTTGAAGAAACTGCATCTGCTTGAATACCTGTTTCATCTAAAATAATCTTAGCGATTGCTCCACCTAATGGGTAGTAAGTTCCACTTGTACCACCAGTTAGGAAACTTAAGTATTCAGGATCTTCTGAACCTGCTGTATCTCCATCATCTGTACCTTCATCCGCTTTGTCGTCTGAATCTCCGCCACCACATGCCGCTAAAAATAATGATAATACTAATAATAGCCCTATCGATAATAACCAATTTTTTTTCATTTAATATTTCCCCCTTCTAAACTAATTGTTAATATAATAATAATTTCAATTAAATGCTAGCGCACACTTCGTTTGTATGCGTTAACATTACAATATAATATAACATAAAATTCCTTAAAAGTGAAACAAGTTTTTGTTATAGACTTATATATTATTATAATCAATTAATCTTACTTTTACTTTACGAATAAGTCTCTTGCTTCTCTAAAATCTTTAATCTCTTTATCAAGGATATGTCCTTTGTTAATAATAACAGCACCCCGGATCATATCTGACCAATTGCCTTCAGAAATAATATCAACAAGGCTCGAGAATTCTTCGCTTATTATTTTTGTCACTGTCATTGGAAACATTGCAGGCGTATTATCTACTGCATAATGGATAACTCCATCTACTTTATATACAGGGTTGTCAATGCTAGTAGGTTGCGACGTTTCGATTTCTAAATTCGGATTACAACTCACGTCTATAATCATCGCTCCTTTTTTAAGCTTCTTTAAATCTTTTTTATAAATAATTCTATCCGTTCTACGTGTATCCCACATAACACAATTTACAAGTACATCATATTCATTCATTTTTCTTTTAAATAAAGATTCTAAATTCCTTCGGTACACATCGACTTCTGCTCCCAAGCCATGGAGAATTCTAAGAGCTCCTTTTGCAGTATAACCATTTCCTAATATAGCGACACTCGTTTCATAAGGCATTTTCCCACAGTATTGGTAAGCTTGGATAATAGCCGCTTCACCTGCAATTTCTCTATTTCGGTAAAAAATATATCTTCCATCTTCAAACATTTCTTCCCAAGCGATCACTGTATGGTTTCCAGCTAAAACAGCATCTGTAAATTTAACATCTTGAACAGCATGTGCCCAACCGATTAAAATTTTACCAGGGTCTAACTGTTCAAAGTAATCAGCATTGCCTAATTTCACATCGACTATCGCATCACACTTAAACACTTCTTCTCTAGACACAATATTGACCCCACAGGTCATGTACTCTTCATCAGAATAACCTAAATCAATCCCATACCCTTCTTCAACATATAATTGTTCAACATATCTAATATTTGGTAAGTCTTGTGGGAGCAACGCTCTTCTTTCTTCATTTTTCTTCCGACTGATTACAAAACCAATTGTATAGATATAATAGCCTCCAGATATTTTATTATTTAAAAACGCTAAAAAAGCTAAAGCAGATAGCTAATAGCAAAAAATTAAAAAACTCATGTATTTAGGTAAAAAAAATAACTAAAACTTTTAAAGTGAATCTTAACTTGGTAGGATGGTTTAAATGTGAAAAAGAGGACAGGGGAGATACAGAAATACTGCGTACATTATTTAATAAATATACCTATATATCTAGCTTACCACACATTTAATAACAGACCACTTAATGTTAGATATTTACCTTGAATTATTAGGCAAGCTAATAAATTAACCCCATTTAATAAGTAGCAAAGATTGTGGTGATTTTTGTCACTTATTTAATG
>DATGTX010000055.1:0-6603 GCA_035301645.1 Pseudogracilibacillus sp.
CCACTCATGAACATTTCCATTGAATGACCTGGTTCCCATCCTTGGGATATTCTTACCTCTTTAGGAATAACAACTCTTCCTAAATCATCAATCTTTCTAACGATTCCTAGTGCCTTCATTCGCTCACCCCCTTTCAAATAATTTCTAAAACTCCCTGTACAATCTTATAAATCGACAACAATCCAATACCTCCCAGAACAAGCGACACAACAAGTCCTACAAAAATATTTATTCGTGTGTTTGTTTCTTCTGTTTGATTCATGCGTGCCTCAACCTCCCCCAGATAGAGTTACTGTCTACATCGATTTGAATAACTTTGTGCATAATTTCTTCGTGCAAGTCCGTAGCAAACTTACATTGAAACGAATCTAAAACATCTAACCCTAAAGCTAATAACCTCTTTACCTTTAAATCTGCACTTGCTTTGCTTCCTAAAATACCGTCCAATCTGTTACGTAAGATTTCATATTGTTTGATTGTCATTGTTTTGCTCCTTCGATTTATTCGCGTCTACCCACGCTTATTTTTTATTACCATTCATCTAAAATATTTACGATTGCTTTGATTGTTGGTTCATATAACCACCAACGTTTACGGCTTTTCTTGCGTTCGTGAATTTTAACTCTTGGATCACTTAGTATTTCGTCTTCTAAATAACGGACCGACATACAAGTGATTTCAGATAATTTGTTAATGTCTACTAATAGTAAGTTTTGATGAATCTGTTTTTTAAGTTCTTGCTCGATAAACTCCCTTACTTGATGCTCGTCCACTTCAATGTTTACTTGTGCGGTAGGTACCATTTCATCACCTCTTTCCTTATAGACATTCAAGTTTTCTTGGGTCATTAATTACTTCCTTGTAGTCTAATAACTGTTTAACGCCATTTTTCAAATCGTTAAAAGCTTGCTTTGCTTCTACTTCATTTTCAAAATTAAATGATGCCCTAAAACTTTTATTTCTTTTTGGTGCAAACTGTCCTTCGATGTTTACTTGTGAGATTGGATAAGCAGCTAGTGTGCTTGCTTTTGCAATGAAATCATATTCTCCATTCCAATCTTCAATTTGAATCTTTGTTCCGCATGGCATTGAGTCGACTAGTAAAACTTTCATTTAACAAATGCCTCCAATCCTGCGAATAGTGGGCCGCCACTATATCTTTCTTTACGATTTAAAACATCGTTATATGTGACTTTCTGACGTTCACCAAAATTTAAAACTTCAATTTCGTGTTCGTCTGTGATATTTAAAATGTTTTTATTACTGTCCAGCTCTCTTAAATATGTTTTGTTATCCTCCACCACGATGATTCCGTAGTGTTCGTTATTCATTGTTGCATCTACTTTATTTACTGATTGTTTAAGCGATTCGTTTAATGACCACATTGTTTTTTTGCTCCTTTCGTTTATCATTCGTTTATTTAATGTAGTTTTCTAGTCCATATCTACATCGCACCATTTGATTGGTGTGTTGCCCTTTATTAAATAACCTCACTTTTGATTCCTAAAATCGTACAAATTTGATTCACACGTTCTCTTGCTTTATCACCATCACGTTTACCACTTAAAATATCTGATAGATAAGCCTGGGATATACCTAACTCTTTTGCGAGTTGTGTATGTGTCATTTTTCGTTTATATAGTTCGTTTCTAATCTTGATGCTTAAATCTTGTGACATATGAGCATCTCCTTTCCTTTTAACTAGCTATAAAATTAGCGAAAAGTATTGACAACCAACTAACATATACGTTAGTATATAGACATAGCTAAATAAGACTTAGAAAAGCCTGTAACGTCACATTTTAAACCGTTCCCCAACGAAAAAATGTATTTATATAGGTTGTATTTTTTATTGTCTTTTTCGCTAATTAAATAGCTTATGAATACATAATACTAACAATTATGTTAGTTGTCAATGGTTTTCACTAACTTATTTGTTAGCGTTGTGTATTTTGGCGTTAGGATGGTTGATATGACAACGTTAGAACGTATTAAAAAATTATGTGAATCTCATGGAATTACTGTTCCTATATTAGAAGAAAACTTAAAAATACCTAACAATACTATTTATCAATGGAACAAAAGAAAACCAAATACCGAACGATTAGAAATGGTAGCCGATTATTTCAATGTTAGTGTCGATTACCTTCTTGGCCGAACAGATGAAAAAGAAATTCAAACCATTGCAGCACATCACGATGGTGACGAATGGACAGAGGAAGAATTAAAAACAATTGAAGATTTTAAGAGGTTTGTTAAATCACAAAGACAAAACAAGGAGTGATCCACTTGCCTTATGAGAAACTTTTAAAAGAAGCCGAATTACTAAATGTTAAAACTTTTGAAATGAACATGCCTAAAACCACAAAAGGTTTATATGCAGATAATGTCATCTGGTTAAATAAACACTTACCCACTACTAATGATAAAGTATGTGTGCTTGCAGAGGAACTTGGCCACTACCACACAACAACTGGTGACATCCTGGACCAATCAGATGTAAGTAATCGAAAACAGGAAAAACAAGCTCGTAATTGGGCATATAAACGATTAGTACCTTTACATAAGATTATCAAAGCATTTGATGCTGGTGTACAAAGTAAATATGAACTAGCCGAGTATTTAAATGTAACCGAGGCTTTTTTATTAGATGCATTGAAGAGGTATAAAGAAGAGTATGGAGTGTCGAAAACAATAAATCAACACACGATTTACTTCGAACCGTTAGCGGTTGTAAGAATTTTTGATTGATTGGAGGACAGTCATGTGGGTTTTTTTTACTAAATTATTTAAAAAAAGATACTCAAAGCAAGAATTGAAACTATATACACAGCAAGCACAGGGTTATCTAAGGATATATAATGACTCTCAAAAATTATTCCAAACTACAAAAAATCCAGATGTGTTTTTTATGAGATATGATTTAGCAATCAGTAATTTAGAAAAACTACATGCCTTAATATTAAAGACAGACAATGCGATTAAATATAAAGGCGATAGCATTACAGATATGATTCATAAGTTAAAATTGAACAGAGAAAACCAAACAACTTTATTCATCGAAAGATACTTCGATTCATCCAAGGCCAAAGTACTTAAACTGAAAACCGCAAAAGGGATGGAGAACAACGCAAAGAAAAGCCGTGAAGAAATTATGAATTACTCATCTCATTTAACAGAAAAACAAATCGAACGAATAGATATATTATGGAAAACTATTAAGAATAGATTTTGAAAGGTGGTGGTTTAGTATTTATCAATCCTATTTGTGTCTACCCACGCAATAAGGGATGATAATAATGAAATTACACAAAACAAAAGAAAATGAAGTGTATTATTATTTTTTGAAGAATGGCGAAAAGCGTTTCATGTATCGACATAAGTATGTTGATGTTTTAGGAAAACGTAAAGAAAAGAAGAAAAGTGGATTCAAGACAGAGAAAGAAGCTTTGAGAGGACTGTTAGAAGTAAAGGCTACACTTTTAGATGGCAACCACAATTTCGTAGATAACAATCAATTAACAGTATCGCAGTGGTTAGAAATATGGTTCGAAACATACGGAAAAGAGTGGAAACCGACAACGATAAGACAACGGAAAAGCATCATTGACAAACACATTAAACCTTTGTTGGGAACTTATAAATTATCTACATTGAACAGAGCGACTTATACTAGAGAATTTATAAACAAACTTTCAGCCACGAAACTTAAAAAAAGTACGATTTCTTTTATACATGATATTTTTAAAATAGCAATAAACGCAGCTGTGGAAGATGAAATTATTCCTAGAAATAGATTCACTAAAATAACTTTTGAAAAAGAAAAGAAGTTAGATAATTTCTTAAGTCCTAAAGAGTTGAGGTTCTTCCTTAATTATACGAAAATCCATTGTAATATAACTAGCTATACAGTTATGTTTTTACTAGCATATACTGGATTAAGAAAAGGGGAAGCGCTTGGTCTAAAATGGAAGAATATCAGTTTCGATAATAAATCTATTACGGTTGAAAGTACCAGGGATAAAAACGGCTTACGTTCACCTAAAACAACAAACAGTTACAGAACAATCGCAGTAGATAACCTGTTGATTAAACAGTTAAAAAAGTATCAAGTATGGTGTATTGAGAAGAAGTTCCAGAACGGGGTCAACCTAGATAAAAAAGAAGATCTAATATTCATTTCATATAAAGATGGAGAACCTGTTAATGATTATTACTTGAATGATTCATTCAAACTTTTATATAAGAAAATAAAACTGAATGGACAAAAACTCAAAAGAATTACACCGCACGGCTTGAGACATACACACGCAACTATATTAATCAGCAATGGTGTTGCACCACCAGCTATAGCAAAACGTTTAGGTAATACCGTGCAGATGATCTATGAAGTATATACTCATTGTTTCGATGAATTAGAAGAACAAGCTGTAGATGCTTTCAGTCAAAGTTTATAATATTGGGGCTAATGTTGGGGCTAAATTTATAGCCCCACACCCAAATCATTGATGTATCAAGGTTGAAGCACCTTATTTAAGTGTTTTCCCAATTTAAGTTTTCTAAAAACATGTAAATATCTTATAATGTTTTGATTTCATGTAAACCTTGATAACACCGCACTTTACGATACTTAACAGTGTATTGAATAATGCAGGATAAAGCAAGGAATCGAACGTATTTGGGGCTAAATTTGGGGCTAGTTGGGGCTAAATAAAAATAAGTGGGTAGACGTAAATAATATTGATAAAATAAAAATAATTAATGAGAGTAGCGTAACTGCTGCTCTTTTTTATTTATTGAGGGACAGCATTAGCCATCCCTCATAGCAAATATTTGTTAGTTACATATTTATTATATCAAATTACCGTCTAATTAATTTTCTAAATGTCGCTCGTCCTGGCTCCCCATCGACCACTAACTTACTTTTACGCTGATATACTTTTACCATCTCAAGTGTAATGTCTCCGAAGACACCATCAACTGATAATTGATAACCCTTAAAATATAACATTGCTTGCATAGCTCTTGTTAAATTACCTTTTGCACCATATCTAATTACGACAGCTGCGGCATCTGTTTTTGGCCCAGGAATACCATCCACGACAAGACGAGCATTAAACTGTTTATTTAACTCATGTTGGTAAACCTTAATTAATGCTCTATGCGTTGCCGGACCAAAGATATCATCAACTGCGATATTGTTAAATGAGTACGTGTTTAACCAACGCTGGATACGTGCTGTATATCCCTTTGTTTTTGGTGCAGATGGCTTAGGTTTAGGTTTAACGACATCAATGACCTTATTAACAATACCACCTTTGATATGACCCACAATCTGACTTTTAACATTTAAAGCAGGACATGACGTGCTTGCTCCACTAAACTCACGATGACCTTTGATGTTACTATCCTTAATTTTATACGCACTCTTTGCGCGTTTAACACGATTACGTATAGTTTTTAACTGCTTGCTGTTAGGCTGGCCATCACCAACGTAACAAATATTATAAGTGCTTGTGTTGTGTCCGAGCACTCCATTAGTAATTACAGTAGGGTCATAGTTTAACTCGACACTACCATCTAATAAAACAACTTCGTGATACCCTCCTGTAACCCAACCTTTACCTTTCCAAAAGCGTTCGAATGCTTTTGTATTTCCTGTTGCAGTAGCACTGTAATGTACTGCGATATCTTTAATATGCTTAATTTGTCGCTTTGAGTGGCCACCCATTGCTTGTTTACGTCTATCGATTACTTTTGCCATAAACTATCATCTCCTTTTAAATTAAAAAAGAGCATGAACTTAATCACGCTCTACTGCTTGTTTAATCAATTCATTACCAAACACTGCTGCACCACTTACTAATACACCTTGAATAAATGCGTGTACATCAAATCCGAGCATTAAAAATGAAAGGATTACACCTACGATTAAAAGCACGTAAGGTATAATCCAATCTTGAAATCGTGGCGTATCCTTAATGATTTTCCCCAAAATAAAAAGCACTGGTATGATAATCAGCGCTTCTTCTAATAAATATTCTGTTAGCATTTCCATTTAACCACTCCTATAAAAATAATTTGTCAATAAGAAGATACATAAAACCACCTACACCAAAGAACCCAAGTGTTAGCTTCCACTTATTGTTAAAATGTGTTTTGTGTTTCTTAAAAAACTCATCTACCATTCTTTTATTAATAGTATCAAGTAATTCTTTCTGCTCTTTGTTACCTTCTCGAATTGTATTCTCTACTTTATCCATTTTCTCTGATATTCCAGTCATATTTATCTCTAAGGCTGTGATGCGTTGTTCATGATTCTGCCAAATTGGCATATCGCTCATCTCCTTATCATTCATTTTTGACCTCCTTGCATCCCTGTTTTAGTGCATAAAAAAGACACCTCATCTGAGGTGTCAGTGGTAATTCCTGTTCAATTTCTTTTCAATTTTTTCAACTGCTAATTCTTTTGCATCTTCTAAATTTTTAGCCTTTGCATCAACTAAGATGTCTCTATCACCATCGTACAAGTAAACTATATGATGGTTGTCATACGTTAATATTAGATAGTCTAACGTATGATTGTCGCGGTAAATCATGATG
>DATGTX010000056.1:0-3916 GCA_035301645.1 Pseudogracilibacillus sp.
GACATAGCAACGATACTTGAGATTCCCAAAGGAACGGTTAAATCAAGATTGCATGCTGCAATTCAAAAATTAAAACAAGAATTGGAGGTAGAGGACTATGAGTAAAGATCCGCTTAAAAACAATCATCACCTACAAAAAAAGCTTGACGAATATCATGTCAATATACCCGATTTTCCAATGAAACCGAATAGATGGGAGCGACTGATCAACCACCTGGCCTCACCAACGCGAGATCCTCTTGAACCATTTCTATCTACATCCGGTGGCCTCTTACTTCTAAAACTTGCTCCCATTATGGGTGCGGCAATCATTGCAATCATTCAAATGTTAATTTTTCTGTAAAATCCTTGATACAGTCGTTTAAACTCAACGAAACTGGTGAATATTAACCGTGAAGGAGAGATAAAATGGTATATGAAAATAAACAAGATTGGCCAGAAAAATATGATATTAAGAAGCTTGTCACAAAACGGCACTGGAGCTGGACGTGGCCAACACAAAAATTTAATGTTATAGTACGCTAAATAATAAAAAAAGTATGTCTTGACTTCGATTAAAAACATACCGTACCCAGTAGACTGATATAATTTCACAATCTATCCTATTTTTGAACGGACACAAATCTTTAGCATGCGATTAGGGAAATATTTATGGTTTATCATTCAATCAATTCAACAAAAGTTGTATTAATTCCAAGTGGACCACTTTCTCTTACTGCACCCTCGTACCCGACTTTAATCTCATCACCAACTTTAATCGTTGTATCATCCGCAACTGAAAGGTCTACAGTCACTTTTTTTCCAGAACGAAGTATTTTACCCTCTTTTATATCCACAATAGCAACTTCATTTTCTATTGTTTCAATAGTCCCTGTAAAAGTGTCTTTTATTTCACTGTCATCTAATTTTTCACCACCGGGAGAACTACAAGCAGATAATAATCCGGTTAATATAATCGCAAATAAAATAATATGGTTTCTACTCAAGGTGACTTCTCCTTTCTACGACAACTTGGCCCATTTACAGAATTTTAACCCCAAAATCAAACTCTAACATATTTCAACTTTATGAAAGAGTGTACTTCTTAATTAGAAAGTACACAGCAATCGGCGCAATTGTCGTACAATTTTGTAACCATGCATTAAGCTGTTCTATTGAGTAATCTACTGCATTTACCGAATGCACCGTTTTATAAAATAAAGTAATAATTTGGTTAACATCAAAACTTTGAAACTCTCTAATCCTCATTTTTTTATACCTTTCTGTGTTATTGTTAAACAGTCTACGCCGATTGACTAATACAGTTGTTCGATTAATGCACCCGTTAGTTTCTTTATCTTACTTTTTCCCTTTTAATCCAACTGTACCAACAATAGCTATACCAATTGAACCTAGTGCAGTAATATATACACCTATACCGTAATCAACAAATATTCCAGTAAGGGGATTGATAGCATAACCTAATTCAGTGAAAGTACGCATAACAAGTAAGAAAGATAAAATACCAATAATGACTAAACTAATTGATACAAGTTTCTTTTTTCTTCGAGTAAAGTAAAAAATACCAAGGCTAACTAATAACAAGATTAAAATAAACACACCGTAGAAATTTTCAATACCACTTATGTTACCTTTAATTGAATCAACCCAGGGTAACAAAATTCCAATAAATGTTATTAAAACACTAATTAAAAAGTTTTTTTCAAAACCGCCCTTATTAATATTCATCAATGCCCCAGGTTACCATTATCTTCGTTAAGTGGTTCTACTACTTCTCCATTTTTATCTGTTACAATACTGTCGCTTTCCTTGTTAGCCTCGGTCGAAGACGTATAATAAGTTAAAACGCCAAAAGTAATAATACCCATCGTTGTTAATACAATAGAAATTCTTTTTTTCATAAAGTAGTCATCTCCCTGAATATAAATTTTCTTCACCTTAATCTTAACGTGCCTTTTTAAACTTAATTCGATTATAGCGCACAATAGTCGCAAATTGACCCGTTTCTTCAACATTGGACGCTAATCCTTGTTAGAAAATTGCGCCCGTTTACTGAACAACTGAACAATCATAGGTAAAGTATTTCAATAACATCTTAAAACTCACGAATAGAATTTAATGTTTCTTCAATTTCTTTTTGAAAATGATGACCTATATCCTCAAATCGTAACCGAAAATATAAACTGCTCAAAAAGTTACGGACATTCAGCAGGACGTTCAAACCGTCAGGATTAGAAACAAGCTTCTTTTTTTCTTCCAATTGTGAACGATAGTCGCTAATCCAGTTAAAAATCTGTTGATCAACCAATAATCCACTTTTGAAAATACTAAGAACAGGAAGAGGAAGTGTCATACGTTCTTCTTCGTTATGGCTATAAACAGAGTCAGAAAAAAGAATTTTGAACTTAATAATTTTCAACAAATCCAATGACTCTTTTTCCGTTGAATAAGAATGGCTGGCGATGACATTCAAAGTATCAGCTGCATGAGCCAGAGCATGCGCCCAACCCTTACCTTCGACATATCCTCTTAAATCTTTTTCATTCTTAAAATAATCAAAAACCTTTTCTATTACAAAACTAAATTCTCTTTCTGTTAAAAAGATTGGCGATTGTCAGCAGCAAGGACAAGACCAATAATTAATACTGTAAATGCTCTTGCAAAAACAGAATCAGTTTCTTTTTCACCAAGACCATAATATAAATGTTGATCATCCAAGCAAATTTCTAAAAGTTGATTTAACTGATTCTTATCCAATAAATCCTTTAAAAGAATCATTTGTCCAAAGGTAGTGTATATCAATTCATCACGAAGCACAAAGTCTGTTGATCCAATATTTCTTATCATTTTCAAGCTTAGATTGTCCAAATCATAATCAGTAAAATTATACCCATTTGTGCGAATTTCTATCAATTGACGTTTTAAGTCATTCATAAAATCCCCATCTCTTTTCTCCGACAATTTGGCCCGATTCTGGCACAGCGCTTCTTCCATAACTGCGCCCGATTGATGAACAACTTTAATAAGTTTCTTTATTTCTTTTAATTTCTTTATCTCTTTTAAATCCACCAATTACTAACATAATTGCCCCTACCAAATTAATAATCAAACCTACAATAATAATAATTATATTCTCTATATTCATAGCAATTAAAAACAAACTTAAGCTTATTACAAATAGACTTAAACCAGCATTAAAGTATAAAAATTTAACCTCTCCTTCCCTAACCCTCAAGTTCAGAAAATAGCCCTATTGTTTAACAGGCGCAACTCCTTTTTCAAGAATCGCGCCCATTAACTGAACAAATTACATTACATAATTATTTTTAATAATCGCTCCAGTTATGGTCCCTACCCATATTCCTAAGAAAACACTGACTGTGACAAATGCTAATCCTATACCGTCCCAACCACCAACGGCTTCTTTGCTGTAAATTACGACTCCGATACAAACTAAACTCAACACAACGGAAGTTAAAAATAGAGTTTTTCTTGAAGTCTTACGAGATATAAAAAAGATAATAATAGCAACAATAATCCCGGTGAGCAATATCGGTGTCCATCCTTCTAACATTAAAGCATCGATTTTTCTCTCCCCCTTTACATATACCGTATTGAACAACCTGGTCCGATTCTGGCATATCTTCATTAACAATCGCGCCCTATAATTGAATAACTATAAGTTTATTTCACTTTTTCAAAAAAGAATCCCGAGTCATTCTCTTGCGATACAAATCCTGATTTTTGCACGGCTAATGTTGTGCTTTCTTTTTGCATTTTTGCTATTGACTTCGCATAGTTGGTCTTATACTGTACGATGCACTATTCAAATTGTTAGCTTTATAATCCGAGTCTGGCACCTACTTCTGCATACTCTATATCTTTTCTTTCTGCATTCCAATTACCCCCTGTTTGT
>DATGTX010000057.1:0-3932 GCA_035301645.1 Pseudogracilibacillus sp.
TTCATCTTGCGTTTCTTTAGGGGTGTCTAAGACATCAAATACACGCTCGGCACCAGCAATAGCAGAAAGTAAAATATTAAATTGATTAGATAATTCGTTTAACGGTCGTGTGAATTGCCTTGCATATTCAGTGAAAATAACGATAACACCTACAGTAATATGTCCTTTAATTGCTAAAATTCCACCAAATAGAGCAATCAAGCCAAAACTTAAAAAGTTAAGTAAGTTCATAACTTTAGGGATAAAACCAGAAAATAACATCGCCCAAAAACTCGCATGGTTGAGCGATTTATTTCTCTCTTGAAACTCTTTAATCACACGTTCTTCTTGAGAAAATGTTTTTATCACATGTTGTCCTGAAATTGATTCTTCAACATAGCCATTGACAATGCCTAATCTTTGTTGCTGTAGCTTATACAACGGGCCTGTTCGTGATGTAATCCAGCGCATAGCCAGTATCATTAAAGGAATAATTGACATTGTGATTAGAGTTAGCAACGGGCTTAGGTATAACATAACCGCTAGTGTTCCAATGAGTGTAAGCACACTCGTAAAAATTTCAATGACTGATTGATTGAGGGTATTGTTAATATTATCAATATCGTTAGTAACACGACTCATTAGTTCACCATGTAAATTTTCATCAAAATAAGAAATAGGTAATTCATGGAAATGTTCAAACAAGCTTTCACGTAAATCATAAACTGTGTTTTGTGCAATACCTACCATCCAAAAATTTTGTAGAAACACACTAATCGAATGTCCTAAATAAACCAAACCAAGAAATACAAGTAGCATGATAAGACCAGAAGTCTCCTTGGTTGAAATAAAGTCATCTATAGTGATACCAATTAAAAAAGGACCAAGTAAACTTAATGCTGAACTAAAAACAACCATTAAAATTACAAGCGAGAGTTTTATTTTTTCTTGGATTAAAAATGAGCCAATTCTTTTTATCGCTAAAAAAGGTTTATTAGCTGTACTCTTTTGATCAGTCTTTATATCATCTAAATTTATTTTTTTATGAAGAAAAGGTTCTTTAATGTTATTAAGAGACATCAGAATCGCCTCCTTCTTGTGAATCAACAATTTTTTGATAAAGTGTTGAAGTTCTAAGTAATTCTTCATGCGTACTGTTCGCAATAATTTTTCCATAATCAATTAAAATAACACGGTCAAAACGTTTAGCTGTTGAAACTTTTTGGGTAATTAATAACGTCGTACAATCATCTGTATCAATTGCATTAAATAAGTTTAATTCCGTTGTTAAGTCCAAGGCGCTCGTACAATCATCAAGCATTAAAATTTTAGGCCTTCTAACTAAGGCGCGTGCAATAGAAAGTCTTTGTTTTTGTCCACCTGAGAGATTGACGCCTTGTTGGCTCACATAAGTGTTGTACTGGTTAGGTAATTCCATAATTAAATCGTGAATTTGCGCATCTTTACAAGCTTGCATAATTTCTTCATCAGTCGCATCTTCTTTACCCCAAATTAAGTTATCTTTAATGGAACCACTAAATAGAAGCGGGTTTTGTGGTACATAACCTATACTCTGTCTAAGTTCATTAATCGCAAAATTATCAATTGATATATCATCGATTTTAATATTACCTTTAGTTGCTTTATATAGTAAGGGAATGAGTTGGAAAAGAGATGTTTTGCCAGAACCTGTAGCTCCCATAAAAGCAATACGTTCATTTGGCTCCACAGTAAAAGATATATCCTTTAAGACAGGTTTATTTGCTTTTGGATAATTAAATGAAACGTTATTAAATTGGATTTTTCCACGTTCTATTTTATTTTTATTGTGAAGGTTTTCGTTCTTATGAAAATCGCTATCAATTAATAAAACATCATTTAGTCTTTCTGATGAAGCTTTCATTCTTGAAAATGACATGATAATGAACGTTAACATAGAAATAGACATTGTTACGCGTAAAGCATAATTAATAATCGCTACGACATCACCAATATTAGATTCTAAAGCAACTGTTTGTACGCTACCAAACCAGATAATAAATATAAGGCTTAAATTCATAATAAATAATATAATAGGCATAGAAGCATCAATAAAGCGAAATGCTCGGCGCATAGATATGGATAAAGCTTCGTTAACTTGAGAAAAACGTAAACGCTCAAAAGTATGCCGTGTAAATGCCTTAATTAGACGCATATTCATTAGATTTTCTTGCATAACCAAGTTGACTGAGTCAGTTTTTCTTTGCACAGTATCAAACATAATGGCTGCTTTTTTGAATACCCAAAGAATAAAAAAAATCGAAATTGGTACAACGATTAAAAATATAGACGCAAGTTTAAAATTAATAATGAGTGCCATAATCACACTACCGATAATCATTAAAGGGGCACGTACCATAATCCTAAGTCCCATGAATACTGTATTTTGAACTTGTCGAATATCATTTGTGAATCTAGTAACCAATGATGAGGTAGGAAACTGATTTAAAATTGAGAAAGAAAAAGATTGAATTTTTTCATATAGTTTATTTCTAATATCTAAACCTAAATTATTACTCGTATGTGAGGCATAAAAAGAATTCAAAATACCAGATATAAAAGCAAAAAAAGCCATTCCAATCATGATAGATCCCCACATGATAATATTATTTATATCTTGATTAACCACACCATCGTTAATCATTTTACCTAAAAATAACGGCAATAATAATTCAATGGTAAGTTCAATAAAAGTAAGTGAATAAGCAAGAATAACAAAAAGTTTATAAGGTTTTAAAAAAGACAAAATATGTTTCAACAAAATCCTCCTTAAAAGTGATTTAAAATTATCCTATCACAAAAATAAAAAATAAAATATTTTATTAAACAAAGACTCATCTCCCCCCAACTCATATAATTGACAAACGAAATGTTTTTAGGTATATTGTTATATGTTGACTTAACATGTCGGTTTCGTAGCTCAGTTGGGAGAGCGCTACCTCGACAAGGTAGAAGTCGGCGGTTCGAGACCGTCCGAGACCATCAGCCATAAACACTTACGACCATTGAGGTTGTAGGTGTTTTTTATTTGTCTGAAAGTGACGTAGTGCGAGGTGTGACGTAGTGGTTGACGTAATATTTACAGTGATTTAAATTTATCGAATGCTTTAGCTGCATTAATTTGATCAGTTTCAGACACATGAGAGTATCTGTTTAACGTAGTTCTTATATCTGTATGTCCTAACCTTACTTGGATTTCCTTCATATTAAAACCTTGATTGAGTAGGTAGGTAACGCTAGAGTGCCTTAAATCGTGAAATCTAACTATTCTAATGAGTTGTTTATTCTTATCATTAAACTTTCGCCAAGCTTGTGTTAATGTATTCGGTAAATAAGGTCTACCGTATTCATTCTGAAATAACATAAAAGCATCTTTATTATTATAATCTTTAAAACCCTCATATAAATTAGCAATCTGCATTTTCATATATTTGTTACGTGTAAATTGACTTTTAATTTCATTCATTAAGAATTCAGGGAGCGTTACAAATCGAGCGTTTTCTGTTTTTGGTTTCTTTAATATCGTACCTTCTTTTTTCGTATGCTGTAATGAGTATTTAACCATAACTCCTGAACGTTCATAGTCCACACTATCCTCTACTATTCCGAGTATCTCACCGCGTCTTAAACCACCAATTAAAGCAATTTTAAAAGCTAGTCTCTGCCACTTCATATAAGGTGTGTCCATTAACTCCAAAACCAATCCTATTTCATCAGGTCTAAAATAATCAGATGTTGCTTCTTTCCTTACTTTAGGGATAGATACGTTATCTATTGGACTAACTTCAAGCAGCTGCCATTTTACGGCCTGTCTATATATTGATGATAGTAAACGGTGTTTTGCTTCTAATGATGCCCTCTTATTTTCTGTTTCATAATCAAAAAACTCAATCACATTTAAAGCAGTGACCTCT
>DATGTX010000058.1:0-6374 GCA_035301645.1 Pseudogracilibacillus sp.
AATTAGTTTGGATCTAAATGCTCTTAAAGACCCTATTTTCCCATTCTTACCTAGATTTGGGATAATGATGCCATTAAATAAATCTTTTAACGACGTTTCATACTTCGGTAACGGTCCATATGAAAATTATGTTGATAAAAAACACGCAAGCTATCCTGCTTTGTTTAATGCCTCAATTGAAGACCTATATGAACCATATGTAACACCACAAGAAAATGGTGCACATGCTAATGTTAAAAAATTAAATGTGTTAAATAGTGAAAGTGATATAGAGTTTATTAGTGAAGATGGAATTTCATTTAATTTTTCTCAATACTCTACTCAACAATTAACTGACACTAGTCACAGAGATCAGTTAGTGATTGAAGATAATCATTATCTACATATTGATTACGCTCATAGCGGATTAGGAAGTAATGCTTGTGGGCCAGAGTTAGCGGATGAATATCAATTGAATGAGGATGAATTTAATTTCAAATTTTCTTTTAAAATTTAGTTAACTGATGTAAAGAATATTAAAAATAGGATTAATGACCAATATAAATGTCATTAATCCTATTTTTAATGGAACAAAAAAAGGCGATAGCGCCTTTTTATATACATATTTAGTTTCAATGAAAAGAATTGATTATAAACGAATTACTTCCTCTGTATCAACATCAAAGAAATGAGCTTTATTCATATTAAATCCAAGTTCAACCATTTCGCCTGGGGCATGATAGTCTCTTGTATCAACTTTTGCTACAAAATTATGAGGGCCATGTTCTAAATAAAGCATCGTCTCTGATCCTAAAACTTCTGATACAGTTACTTGTGATTCTATAATCGACTCTGGATTTGCATCTAAAAATATTTGCTCCGACTGAATGTCTTCTGGTCGAATTCCAAAGGTTAGTTCTTTTCCATTATAACCACGGTCTTCTAATAACTTTCTTTGAGGTCCTGTTGTCTGAAGTTGATCTCCATTACCTAAGTCTATAATTCCATCTGCGTATTTTACTCTAAAAAAGTTCATTGCAGGTGAACCTATAAAGCCAGCAACAAACACGTTATCAGGCTTATTATAAACATCCATTGGCGATCCAATTTGTTGAATAAATCCATCTTTCATGATAACAATCCGATCAGCCATTGTCATCGCTTCGGTCTGATCATGTGTAACATAAATTGTAGTTGTATTTAACCGCTTATGTAATCTAGCGATTTCTGTCCTCATCTGTACACGTAATTTAGCATCTAAGTTCGATAGTGGCTCATCCATTAGAAACACTTCTGCATCACGAACAATCGCCCGACCTAAAGCAACCCTTTGTCTTTGTCCACCTGACAATGCTGCTGGCTTTCGTTTAAGATAATCATTTAATCCTAGAATATCCGCTGCATTTTTTACTCGTTTATCAATATCTTTTTTATCGTGTTTTCTTAACTTTAATGCAAAGGCCATATTATCATATACTGTCATATGCGGATATAATGCATAATTTTGGAATACCATAGCGATTCCTCTATCTTTCGAAGGCACATCATTCATTTTCTTACCATCGATTAACAAATCACCTTTAGTGATATCTTCTAATCCCGCAATCATTCTTAGAGTTGTAGACTTTCCACAACCTGACGGACCTACAAACACAATAAATTCATGATCTTTTATGTCAATATTAAAATCTGTTACAGAATAATTATCTGCATTCTCATATTTTTTGTGTACACTATTTAAATTTATATTTACCATTTTATTCTTCCTTTCGCGATCTTCGTTATATTATTTTACTGAGCCTAACATACCTGCTACAAAATATTTTTGCAGAACAAAGAATATGATTACTGTTGGTATCATCGAAACTAAAATCGCCAACATCATCACACCATAGTCTGGTGAATAACTAGATCCTAAATTCGATAATAGTAAAGGAACAGTTTGTTTATCTGGCGTTTGCAATGTAATCAGTGGCCAAATGTAATTGTTCCAACTATTCATAAATGTAATAATCGCAGCAGCAGCAAAAGTATTCTTCATTGTTGGCATATAAACTCGGAAGAATAAGCCAAATTCAGATAACCCATCAATTCGTCCTGCTTCAAGCAATTCTCTAGAGAACATTTTTGTATTTTGTCTAAAGAAAAAGATTAGAAAAGCAGTAGATATATATGGTAAGTATACGGAAGCATATGAATTTATTCCGATTAGTGGACTTACATTTGATAATAAACCGAATAATTGGAATAATGGAATAATTAGAGCGGCGAATGGAATCATCATTGAAGCTAATAAAATATTAAATACAAAATCTGAAACCTTACTTCTATAAATCTCAAAACCATACCCGGCCATTGATCCTAATAGTAAAGATAAAACAGTTTGAAAAAATGCGATAATACTTGAATTTTTAAATGCGGTTAATAAGTCTGTTTGTGAAATTAATTTTTGCCAATTCTCAACTAACGCAGCTCCCGGTAATAATCTACCGCTTGTTACATCCATACTTACATTCGTTGCACTTACAATTAAGAAGTAGAATGGGAAAGCAAATATAACTGACATAACTATTAGGAAAATATATGTTAGTACTCTTTTAGTCATCTCTATTACCTACTTTCAATTGAATTAGTGACAATACTATGATTACTACAGCGATTACAAATGAAACTGCTGATGCATAACCAAAGTCTGGAGTATACTTGAAACTTAAATTATAGATGTATTGGGATACAGTTAAAGTTGCATCACCTGGTCCACCTTGGGTAATATTCATTGTTTCATCGAACAGTTGAAGTGTACCAATTGTAGATGTAATTGATGTAAATAGAATCACTGGTTTTAATAATGGTACCGTTATTTTAAAGAATTTTTGAATTGGGTTTGCTCCATCAATATCTGCAGCCTCATATACTTGAGGATCTATATTTTGTAAAGCTGATAGGAAAAATATCATATTATAACCGGTCCAACGCCATGTAATGGCGATAATAATAACTACCTTTGCCCATACTGGATGTGATAACCAAAGAATTGGATTGTCTACTAAATTCAGAGACATCAGTAATTGATTAATCACTCCATTATTTGAGAATAAATATTTAAACACTAATGAGTATGCTACCAATGAAGTAACAGAAGGTAGGAAAACTAGAGTTCTAAAGAACCCTCGCATTTTTAATCTCTTCTGATTTAGTAATACAGAAAAGAACATTGCTAGAACAATCATTATTGGAACTTGAAAAATTAGAAATATAATTGTATTGAAAAATGCCTTTTTAAATACTGGGTCATTCATTAATCGTTTATAGTTATCTAAACCTACAAATTCTAAGTTCACCCCTGCTCCACTATTCAACGAAAGTATAAACGATCGAAACATTGGATAAAAATAAAATAAAGTTATTAATAATGTGGGTATAATAATAAATGCCCAACCCATAATTTTATTTCTTTTGCTATTACTCATGTAATTACTCCTAACTTTTAGATAAAGAGAAGCGATACTGTGTATTAATTCACAGCATCGCTTCATTTTTTATATATTTAGAATGCTGAGTCTATTGTAGTTGGTTTTCGGCTTGTTGCTGTGCGTTTTCAAAGACTTGGTCAATGTCTCCACCAGAGATAAACTCTTGCAAGGCAGAAACCAGAATGTCTTCAATTGCGTAAGTGTTCTCACCGTAATTTACTGCTGGAATTTCTTCAGACCATTCCGCAAAATTCTTGTAAATTTGTTGAGCACCAAAGTACTCTACTTCAACATCATAAGTGTCAGTTTCAAGTACTGGTAAGTACGTTCCTACAGCTCCGATTTCATTCATTACTTGTTCGTAAAATTCTTCACTAGACCCCACTGTTGCTGCTAAAAATTGAGCTGCCTCTTCAGCACCTTCAGTATTCAACACATAGAAAGATGATCCACCTAAGTTAGAAGCATTAACTGCACCTTCAAGTTCTTGTCTAGGCCATGGTACTACTGCCCAATTTCCTGCTTGATCTTCCTGTGCAGTAATAGATGGAGTAATCCAGTTTCCTTGAGGGACACTAGCGACTAAACCACCATTAAATGCTTGAAGCATTTGGGCCCAGTCATTATGTACATTAATTAAACCATCGTCATACATAGCTTTAAAAGTTTCAAAAGCTTCTTTTAATGCTTCATTACCACTAATATTTGGTGTCGTTCCGTCTTCTGTTGTATACCATGACCCACTTCCGTTAATCATTGCTCTGATTAGACCTAAGTCATTTAAATCCATAGAAAGTAACTTAACATCCGTTGCTTCTTGAATTCCTTTTCCTACTTCATGTAACTCTGCCCAAGTAATATCTGTCACATCTTCTAATGTATAACCTGCTTCTTCCAATAAATCAGTTCTAATGTACAACCCAGTTACACCAGTATCAAAAGGTATACCATATAATTGATCACCACTTGAAGTCGCCTCTGTTTTGTAAGAAGCAAAATCGTCTGCATTGATATAATCAGTTAATGGGAAAAATGCATCTGGATATGCTTTTAAGAAACTTTGTGCGCGGTAATCTTCAATTAGAACAATGTTAGGTAAACCATCAGTTACTCCTGAACTAAGCGAAGTGTTTAGTCTTTGAACAATATCATCTTGTGCACTCTCTACGATATTAATTGATACATCTGGATTCTCATCTGCATAAATGTCTTGTGCAATTTCTAAAGCACGAATATTAAATTGAGGATCCCAAGCCCAAGCTGTTAATTCTGTTTGTGCTTTTACCGTCGGATTACCGATACCTACGAAAAGACTTAGTAACATTGTGAAAACCATTAGTACTTTTGAAATAAACCATTTTTTCTTCATGTTTTTCTCCTTTTCTAACCTTTTAATGAAAACGCTTAACATAATTTAATTATAACCTATTTAAAGATGATTTATATGATATAATGTTTATAAAGTATGGAAATATGTTAACTAGGGGGTACCTTTTTGCGAGAACTATGGAAACATTTTAAAATAGATGACTATGACATAAGAATAGACGAATGTGGCATTCAACAATTTAAATCAGATCAATTTTATTCATACAAAGTGTATCAAAATTTTGTAATACACTTCATTGAAGAAGGTAAGGGCGTTTTTATAGTTGATGATAAAACTTATAATTTATCTGCTAATGAAGGATTTATTATAAGACAAGGACAACATGTTACTTATTATGCAGATAAAGATAATCCATGGAAGACTTATTGGGTTGGCTTTGGTGGTAATGAGTTTTATAAATTTATCAAATATACATCAATTGAAAAGCAGCCTATTATAGAATATCCAAATGATAGCATGATTCCTGAAACCATAAAAAACATTTGTCTATATACTTTGAATACTGATGAGAATGACATAAATTTATTTTGGTATCATTCACGTATATATCAACTTCTATATGCATTAAGTACTGAATTCCCTTCAAATAAACAAACAATTTTAACAGAGCAAGGTTACGATGAAATAGCATATGAATATATTAACATTAATTATCATAAGCAAATTACAATTAATGAAATTGCTTCTTATATTGGGATTAGCAGAAGTTACTTATATAAATTATTTAAAGATACTTATAATATTTCGCCTCAAGAATTTCTAATACAAAAACGGATGAATAAGGCGATAGATTTACTTCTTCATACACCTAAACCTATTAATATTATTGCAAAAGAGACCGGCTACGATGATCAACTTCATTTTTCAAAAGCTTTTAAATCAACTTATGGAGTTAGTCCTACTGAATTCAAACGCATTAATAACGTAGAGAAAATAATTTAATTATAATAGACAATCACCGAAGTTTGATGGGCTTCGGCGATTGTCTGTTTTCATTTTTAATTTTTTATTTTATTAAAAATTAATTGCTTACTTAAAAAATCACCCGCAGGTAAATCTATTGTCAATCCGCCGTACATTAACTCTGCTCCAGAATAAATAGTTTGGTTATCATTTAATTGATAAAATCCATCTGGTTCTAATCCTTTTAGTTTAATAGTAGTCTCCATTTGTTCAATCATAGAAAGTATTCGAACATAAGTTACAACAACTTGTCCATCTTTCACAAATTGAACAGCGGTTTCATTTGAGCTTAATCCTGGGTTAATTAAACGATATTGTTTACCTAATTGTACTGTATGACGTATAGTTTTATATCGTGCAATTTGTTCTTTAACACTATCAATTTCTTTGCTCGAAAGGCTTGTCAAGTCCAATTCATATCCTAGGTTCCCCATCATTGCAACATCTCCGCGTGTTTCTAAAGGTGTGCTTCTATTTACTTGATGGTTTGGTGCTACTGATACATGCGCACCCATAGATATTGTAGGGTATAAGTAACTTGATCCGTATTGAATCGCTAATCGATCAAT
>DATGTX010000059.1:0-4445 GCA_035301645.1 Pseudogracilibacillus sp.
AGATAACACGCCTTATTATAAATTAAATGACGATGAAGAAGACCCTTTATTGAACGCATTGCAACAAATACTTAAGAGTGGGCAAGCGGAAGGGATATTTAGAGATAGTCATTTAGAAGTTCTGTCCAATACGATTCAAGGGGCAATAGGTGAATACATGTTTAATCCATCGCTAACAAAGAAAGTACCAATAAATATGTATTCTGCTGAATTAACGCGTATCGTTCATCGCATATTACTTGAGTGAATGATATTTTCTAATACACTAATCAGAACAAAAACAGGGTGAATTTGAATAAACAAGGAGACTACGGACCATCATTCAAGCTACGTGACTTAAGAAAGAATCGTACGAATTATATGCTTTGAATCCCAATCACCGAATGAAAAATAGGTGATTGGATACCTTTTAGGAAAAATCTTTTTCCGAATGTCTTTTTCTTTCCAACCTTGTTCATAAAGACCTAGCACTTCTTCTTGAAGCGACGTTAGATACGCAAGCTTATCTTCAAGTGCTTTACGGCCATCTTTTACATAACCAGCATGACAGCAAAACATTTCTTCAAAATCATAGGTTAGCATTTTTTCAAGCGAAGCAATGATTGTTGGGATATCTTCATCACGCATAATTACTTTCGTTTTCGGGTGTACATAAAGGTCGCCTGAAAAAAGTTGTTTAGTAGATCGATTGAGAAAAGATAAATGATCTTTAGTATGGCCAGGTGTAGTGATTACATCCCAAGTAGCATGACGAGATCGGAAAGTTGTCCCGATTGGTTGTGCTTCAAATGGTTTTCTTTTACCCCAAAATAACTTTCGGTATTGAGGATAGTTTGCAACTTGCTTACAATCATTAATAGACATTTTATTGATAAAAACTGGAATATCATATGTTTGCTGAAGAAAAGCAGCTCCTCCTGTGTGGTCCTCATGATTATGTGTAAGATATAATTGATCAAAATCTGCTTGCTCAAAAAACAGTTTCAGATCAGTTAATAGGGATTGTGAACCAGAATCGATTAATATACCATCGACCTCAAAACAATAGGCACTCAATTTTACGGGGCCAAATGAAACAAAGCCTTGAGCATACCGTACGCTAGATTTTTCTCCTAATTCAATGTTTGTTTTAGTAAACATTAGTTATTCACTTCCTTTTCAACTATGTTAATAATGAGTGTAACATATATAAATGAATATTCATTCATAATTTGAAAAATATATAATCAAGAGTTATAAACAGTAGTTTTTAAAAGTGTCATCATTTAAAGACCTTCACAGTGCGTATGCTTGTGATATAATATTAATAAGTTTAAATGTTAGGGGTGTTCTATATGAAGGAATTAAATATAGAATCAAAAAAATTTAAAAGAGTAATGCATATCTTCATTTAGAAAATATGTCACTATCTGTACGTAAACAAGAAAAATTTCTTAAACTAATAAATTCAGGTATTACGATTACCCCAAGATTGATAAAGGACTTATTAAAAGATGAAGAAATATAATGAACAAGATGCGAAGGTAATCAGAGGGGAAAGTTTAATTAATGTGTTTTAATGTAATTGTTTATGTAGAAATTTTTCTTTAACTAGAAATCTACAACGAGTCAGATTGTGGCATATAAAAATTTAAAAGGAGAGAATATTATGGCGAAAAAAGTTCATGTTTATGATATTACAATGTCCAATGGAGAACAGTTTAAAAACATACGAATTGAGGGTTCAATTAGCCGTAATTACTCAGGGATTACGAATGATTTTATCCCTGTTAAAAACGCAGAAGGCCAAACAGTTGAACTAGTTAAATATCAAATTCTTAAGGCTGAGTTGGTTGATGTGGAGGAATAAAAATATACATCAATCGAGGGATGATTATATAAGAATAAAAACTGAGATTAGGTATGTAATGCTTTATCATGCTTTTTAATACATTATCATCGATTACAACACATTTTCATACTTAATCAGCATTTAAGATAATGACATAGAAAACAAAAAAACGCCCACACACCTTAGTGTATAAGCGCTCTTCCGTATGGAGCATGTCGGTCTTGAACCGACGACCTCCTGCGTGCCACGCAGGCACTCTCCCAACTGAGCTAATGCCCCTTTAAAGGATTACAAAATTTAGTATAGCTTTTATTTTTTACAAAATCAAATAAACTGATGTTTTGTATGTTGCTTTTAAATCTTAGAAGCTTATTAAAGTTTAAACGGATTTTTCCTTTTACGATGGTATATAGTTTCTAAATCCCTAATTTTTATAAGATATTTTAACTCTCAAATCAATCACCAATAATTGATGATTGATTTGAGAGTTTTTTATTTGAAATTACCAACTTTTTGGTAAGAAACCAAACAAACCAAGTAATGTATAAACCGCGGCTCCTAAAAAGATTATGATTGTAAGCGTTTGGATAGCTGGATGAGCTAATTTACCTGCACTCCATCCAGGTTCTTGTTCATTTAATTCTCTTGCTCGGTTAAGCATGACTACAGGAAAGATCGACATAACAACACCAGCAAAAGCTCCGGCGATTGAGAGAGCGTCAACAAAACCGACTAAGCCACTATACGCAATAATAAACGGTGTCACAGTGACAATTCCAACAGAAATTAATCTATGTTTTTTACTCCATTCAGAAGGGAATTTGAATTGGTCGACTATGTTTGTCATAAAGCTCTGTCCAATCCCCCAGAATGACGTAAGCATAGCTAATAAAGCAAAGCCATTAGCTACGAAAAATGCCCATTGTCCTAAAGCATCCGCCCAAGCAATCGTAACAACTTCAGTAATATCATCTGGTCCAACAACGCCTAGTGCTACTAAAGGTACAGTGCTAAGGATAATTCCAGTAATTAACATACCTAAAATAATGGCTTTTGGTAACTTTTTAACATCTTTTTTAGTCGTTGAATAACCACGTGCTAGTTCAGGAACAATGTATTGAGCTAAAAAGGAAAAGACAACTAAACTAAAAACAGGAATAGCATATTTAAAATTAGTAAAGAAAATAAACTCGGCTTTTAATTTAGGCCCAAAAATCGAAGCTACTATTAAGATCCCTAATAACATAAGCATTCCAATTGTGATTACTTTCCCAGAAACACCAGCAACTTTAAGTCCTAACCAGATAACTCCTGCCGCTGGAATAAAGAAGATTAAGCTTCCGATAAACGGTGGCATATTAAACATTTCAGATAAAACTTCCCCGCTACCTGCTGCGTAGGCTGTCATGGCACCTAACGCGTTAATGGCAACTGAGATGAACATGACCCAAGACCCAGCTCTACCGACATATTTTTCAGTCAAACCACTTAATTGTAAACTTTTCTTTGTTCTTAAAGTTGTCTCGGCAACATATAACATCATAATAGTTGTCAAAACTCCTGTTAAAACAATCCAGAAAAGTAGTACAGGCCATCCGGCAAGCTTAGAACCAAAAGCTAGGCTTAATACGCCAGCACCAATATTAGTTCCAACAATTAAGGAAACTCCCTCAAGTAATGACAAACGTGTTTTTGTTAATGCTGAACCATCATTATCTAAATTTAAATCTTTTTCTACTGACAAATCTTTCATTCCTTTCATATTTACACAATACTTTACAATTTAATTGGCGATCGACTAAGTGAATTTTGAATGTGTCAAGAATTCGCTTACAAACCTTGTAATTAAATAAAAATTGATAAATATAATTTTATTTTTTAAAACTATTTGATTACTATATATTATTTAACTTTTTAAGTAATATGTATCAAACCTTCTTTACTGGAGATAATCTTTTTAATGTTTAGAAAATTATATTAAAGTAAACCGACTTTTCAATTATGCCAAAAAATTGGTTCATTTAAAAGTACCAGATTAAATAAATTAAAGGTACCAGAATTTAATTATTTCTCGAGATTAAATGAATATATTTATGATCATAATCAAGACAATAAAGAAATTAGGCCAAAATATAGACACATATGAATAAACTAAACGTAAGATACAGTCATTATGTTGGTTAAAAAGTTAAATTATATGATAAAATGGATTAAACATAGGAATAGCAAGGAGTAGGATTTAATGGAATCTAGAGGAAGTAAAGTACAAGCTTCAAAATCTAAGCGCGATTATCGATTAATGATTACCATCATAACGATTGTTCTTATTACCGCAATTGTGACATTACTTAGATTACCAGCAGTTGAGAATTTTGATTTATTTGATGTTACAATACTGCCGATGATGAATGCCATTTTTAATGGATTAGCATTCGTATTCTTGGTTATCGCACTTATTGCTATTATGCGTGGCAATGTCAAAGTGCATATGCGATTTATATATGCAGCACTTGTTTCAACAGCTTTATTTTTAATAAATTATGTCGTTTTCCACTTCATAGCCTCAGCAACATCTTTTGGTGGTGAAGGGGTCATTGTTTATGTGTATTACTTT
>DATGTX010000060.1:0-3561 GCA_035301645.1 Pseudogracilibacillus sp.
GAAGCGACGATCCACCTCTCAATCCATTAAGTGTATTTTCTCAAATAATTGAGGAAATACCAATAAGAAATAACTATAGGTTCATAAGGTCTACCTTTCAAAGTCGGAAGACTAAAACCTTAAATATAATATACAAGGAAGCAAGTAAAATGACAATGCGAATAATGATTGCTGAGGACGAATATTTGGCAAAAGAAGAATTGATTTACATGCTAGAAAAAGAAAAAGATATTGAGCTTTGTCCCAGTGCAGAAACAGGAGAAGAATTGATAGACCTTTATTTTGAACATAAACCAGATGTATTAATGCTCGATATAGAGATGCCAGGAATGACGGGTATAGATGCGGCACGCCAAATTATAAAAGCAACAAAAACTCCTCCTTATATCGTTTTTATAACAGCTTATGATACATATGCAGTTGAAGCATTTGATGTAGAGGCAATTGATTATTTACTTAAGCCATTTGACCAAGTACGTTTTCAACAAATGCTCGAGCGGTTGAGGAGTAGGAGAAGTGATTCTAAAGAAATTATCAAACCAAAAGAAATAGAGGTAGAAGCTTCAGCTATTAAAAAATTATTAATTGATGATGGGGAAAAGATGATTGTTATTTCTCCTTCTTCAATATATTACGCCGTGCCTTCTGACCGTGTGCTTGAAATTTATACAGAAGATAAAATCATTGAAAGTAAGTTAACATTACAAGAATTAGAAAGGAAATTAACAGGCTTGCCTTTTTTTAGAACACATCGCAGTTATTTAGTTAATTTGAACCAGATTTTAGAAATTACACCTTGGTTTAATGGTGCCTATAATATTACATTAAAAGATGAAGAGAATACGACGATACCAGTTAGTAGATCGGCAAGAAAAGGCTTATTTGAAAAGTTTGGTAACTAGAAATAAACACTTAAAACGAGAAAAGTACACTTTAGGCATTTATAAGTACAACTCGAGCAATTTAAGCAATAGAGAAGAGTTGTCTTGTTATACTTGAACGTACATTAATTAAAGCGTTTACATTAAAAATACAGGAGGTAATAAAATGGTTGAATATAATGATAAGTACGAATATATCAAGATTGAGAAAACTGAAGAATTTGAAGAATTAAAAAGGAGAAAGTACCGCTTCATATTCCCTGTACCATTATTATTTGTGGCATATTATCTATTCTTTATTGCTATGTCAGCATATGCACAAGACTTTATGTCTGAGCCGCTTTTCGGAAACTTAACAACAGGTTATTTATTTGGAATTTCGTATTACTTAGTTATTTGGGCTCTAGCTTTTGTATACGTTATCAAAGCTCGTCAATACGACAAATTAGTAGATGAAATTGTCGAAAAATACACTGATGGAAAGGGGACTATATAAAAAATGGATATTGCAAAAATATTTGGTTTAGTATTATTCGGACTTATTATTGTTTTAACAATGTATGTTACATATCTAGCGTCTAAAAAAACGACTGGAACAGGTGACTTCTATGCAGCTGGTCGTTCGCTTACAGGTTTCCAAAATGGGTTAGCAATTGCGGGAGATTACTTAAGTGCTGCATCATTCTTAGGTATCGCTGGTTTGGTAGCGCTTTATGGTTATGATGGATTTATGTATTCTATTGGTTGGTTAATGGGTTACGTTATCGTATTATATGTCATTGCAGAACCATTTAGAAACTCAGGAAACTTCACTGTAGCTGACGTTATTTCTTATCGATTAAACCAACGTCCTGTTAGAACAGCAGCAGCTGTTGTAACGATGGCAATTACAATGTTTTATATGATTTCACAGCTGGTTGGTGCTGGAGCAATTATAAACTTACTTATCGGAATACCATATGAACTTTCACTTATTATTGTGGGAATCTTAATGATGATTTATGTATCACTTGGAGGGATGCTTGCAACAAGTTGGGTACAAATTATCAAAGCGATTCTTTTAATGGGTGCTATGTTAATTATGTTACTGTTTATTGCAGTCATCTTTAAGTTTAACTTATCTTCTCTATTTGGAGATTTATCAGAAATAACAGTAGAGGGTAATCAGTTCTTACATCCAGGTAACTTATATAAAGATCCAATTGATTTACTATCACTTGGTCTAACACTTATCTTGGGTACAGCCGGATTATCACACTTATTAGTTAGATTCTTTACAGTACCAACAGCACAAGCAGCTCGTTCGTCAGTTGTTTGGGGTATGATTATTATTGGTACATTCTATTTTGTAATTGCAGTAATTGGTTTCGCTTCAGCAGCACTTGTTGGTGCTGATGCAATTAATGAAGCAGGTGGTGGAGGAAACATGGCCGCACCACTACTCGCTCAAGTATTAGGTGGAGGAGCTGGAACAATTGGAGGAGAAATCTTTATGGCTGGTATTTCAGCTGTAGCCTTCGCTACAATTGTAGCAGTTGTAGCAGGACTTGTTATTACAGGTGCTGGTGTCTTCGCGCATGATATCTACACAAACGTTATTAAACGTGGAGAAGTTGATAGTAAGAAGCAATTCAGAGTGGCACGTATTACATCAATTGTAATCGGTGTTCTTTCAATCCTATTAGGGATTTTAGCAAAAGACTTCAACGTTGCTCAATTAGTTACTTATGCATTCGCAGTTGGAGCAAGTGCGAACTTACCAGTTATTATCTTCTCGATTTATTGGAAGAGATTTAATACACCAGGAGCAGTCGGGGCTATGTTATCTGGTACAGCTCTTACAGTCATCTTAATCTTGGTTGGACCAGAAATTATGGGAGATAATGCTTTATTCCCACTAACTAACCCAGGTATTGTTTCAATCCCTGCTGGCTTCATCATTGCAGTAGTTGTCTCATTACTTACAAAGCCTGAAGATAAAGATAAGATGTTTGCTGAAATGTCTGTTAGATCACATACAGGTATTGGAGCAGAATAAATTTTACAAATAAAATAACGGTTAAGAGAAATCATTCTCTTAGCCGTTATTTTTTTCTTTGAGTTCCATATTGTTTTGAGAAGATGCCTTTTTAAAGAAACTATTGCTTTTAATAATTAATCATCTATCTTTTTAAATACTTGGCAAGAAGTTGCTCCTTGATGTGAACATACAGAACACTTTTTCACATCGACAAGATTGAGCGCATAGTTAACAGCATCCGTTGTTTTATTAAAGAAGTACTGACCACCAATCTTGTCATATAGACCACTTCTTTTTAACATATTAAGCGGTTCATCAGGTAATTCGGTAATAAGTACAGTTCCACCTAATTTAACGAAATCATCAATTAAAGCAGACAAGTTTGCTTCAGCTGTTGCGTCAATTAATGGCACGTATTTCATTTTTAAAATCAAGACAGAAGGTCGCTCATTAATTGAACGTGTTAAAGTTGATTCAAAACGATCTGCTGCTCCAAAAAATAATGGACCTTGAATTGTAAAATTAGCAATTTCTGGACACTCATTCGCACTTAATTTCTCTTCCGTAATAGTTGGTTCTTGATTATCAATTTTAAATGTATCCATATCCAACGCAGAGCTGGCTCTTTTAACAAATGAAATCATCGCAAGTAACAAACCG
>DATGTX010000061.1:0-30342 GCA_035301645.1 Pseudogracilibacillus sp.
TCGTCCTGAGCCAAGATCAAACTCTCCATAATAGAAAGATTTGAAACATATGAATCACAACGTATTCATATACTTAGCTTGCCTATAATTAATTTGAATTGATTAAGAGGTTATTATCTAAAAGCTATAAATAGCTTCTAACTAATAAGTCACTTAAAAATATTCTTGACATTTAATAGTTGTTCTGTTCAGTTTTCAAGGAGCAATGATTTTCTCTCTCGCAAAAATGCGACTTCTATAATATAACACTTGCCTGATTTCTTGTCAACACTTTTATAAGTTATTTATTAAAATGTTTTATTCAAAAGATAAGGCTCTGTGCTAGTTGCTTTTTTCTGCAACGTTTATAACTATAACAAATTTTGAAACACTCGTCAACGAATATGATTTATATCTCAAAACTTAGATTAAATTGGCTTTCCTTCTTTCAAAAGCGCAAACCCAATCTTACCAAGTTTGTTTCTTAATTACAAACAATAACCTTTATTTTTAATAGAAACCATCGCTAACCCTATTAGCAATGGTTTCTTAATTTAATTATTTACTTTTCATTTGTGGAAATAGCAATACATCTCTTATTGAAGCTGCGTTTGTCAATAACATAACTAAACGATCAATACCTATACCCAATCCGCCTGTAGGTGGCATTCCGTATTCTAATGCTTCTATAAAATCAGTATCCATTTGATGCGCTTCTTCATTACCCGCTTCTCTTTCTTTTACTTGGGCTTCAAAACGCTCACGTTGATCAATTGGATCATTTAACTCGCTAAATGCATTAGCGTGTTCTCTCCTTACAATAAACAACTCAAAGCGATCGGTAAATCGTTCATCTTCTTTATTTTTCTTAGCTAGTGGTGATACATCTACTGGATGTCCATGAATAAATGTTGGTTGAACAAGTGTTTCTTCAACTTTTTGTTCAAAGAACTCATTTACTACGTGACCGTAGCCCATTTCTTTTGTTATTTTAACATTATGTTCTTTTGCTAGGTCACGAGCTTCTTCATCACTCATTTGCTTCCAAAAATCAATTCCCGTTTCTGCTTTAATCGCATCTACCATATGGAGCCTCTTCCAACGAGGCGTTAAGTCTATCTCGTCTTCCCCGTAAGTGATAACTGTTGTACCCAGAACTTCTTTTGCAATATGAGCAACCATATTTTCTGTTAATTCCATAATATCATTATAATCTGCATAGGCTTCATACAATTCAATCATTGTAAATTCAGGATTGTGCCGAGTTGACGTTCCTTCATTTCTAAATACACGTCCGATTTCATATACTTTTTCCATCCCACCAACAATAAGTCGCTTTAAATGAAGTTCTATCGCAATTCGAATATAAAGCTCCATATCTAATGCGTTATGATGCGTTTGGAATGGACGAGCTGTTGCTCCACCTGGTATAGAGTGAAGCATAGGCGTTTCTACTTCTAAAAATCCTTCATTATTTAAGTAGTTACGCATCGATTGAATGATACGACTCCTTAAATAGAATGTTTCTCTACTCTCTTCATTAGTAATTAAATCTAAGTATCTTTGGCGATAACGCATTTCTATATCTTGAAGTCCATGATACTTGTCTGGTAAAGGTCTTAATGACTTACTAAGTAAAGTGAATTCTTTTACTTGAATAGAGAGTTCTCCTGTATTTGTTTTAAACATAAGGCCAGTTACACCCAAGATGTCACCGATATCTAATGTTTTATATAATTCATAAGCCGCTTCACCAATTTCATCTTTACGTACATATAACTGAATTTGTCCAGAAGCATCTTGGATATGCGCGAAGCCTACCTTACCCTTGCCACGCTTGGTCATCATACGTCCAGCAACAGTTGTTTCAAAAGCTTTTTCTTCTAATTCTTCTTTTGTAAATTCATCATAAAGCTTAACCAGTTCTTTCGCATTATGTGAGCGAACAAACTTTCCGCCAAAAGGATCTACCCCTTCTTCGTAATGGTTAGCTAACTTCTCTCTTCTAACTTGCATTTGGTCACTAATTTCTTCTGACACAATCTATCACTCCATTTTTCACTTTTTTCTGTTAATTGTATATGATTATTTTAAATTAATTCTTTTTTCTTATAATCGTCAGTCGAGCTCAATTGATTTAATACTCTACACTTTTAATATAACTTAGTTTAACAAGACTAACTATATCTAGCAAGTAAACTTTTAGTCACTTTTTCAAGCTTAACTATACTAAAAACAAACTATACTATATTTGTTTTAATTAACCAAATTGTTAGGCCATTGGACTTCTCCCCACTTAACTACTTCACTTCTTTCTTTATTCGATAAGTGATCTACTAAGTCAGCTACTTCTTTTCCTGAAGTAGGAATGATAAAATCAGGTGATATTTCATGAAGTGGAATTAATACGAACGCACGCTCATGCATTCTTGGATGTGGGATTCTTAAGTTCTCGAGTTGTCTATTTTCTTTATTATAAACTAGGATATCTATATCAATAATCCGCGGCCCATTTAGTATTGTCTCTTCACGACCTATTTTTTTCTCAATAGCTTGGCAAGCTTCTAATAGTAATGAAGGTTTTAAATCAGTCCTACCTTTAATCACCATATTTAAAAACTTACCTTGTTTACTATACCCTACTGGTTTGGTTTCATAAATAGAAGACACTTGATCTATTGTAATTACTTCATGGGCATTTAATAGTTCAATTGCAATATCTAAGTTTTTCTTACGTTCACCTAGATTCGTTCCTAAGCCTAATAAAATATCATTCAATCTTTTCTCCTCCTCACTATTTCTACCGCAACAGAGTCGTAGTGTCCATTGATCGGTGGGTTAGGCTTCTCAACTTGGATAAGACACTCAGTTATTTTGGGGAATTCGTTGAATAAGTCGTCTGCAATTTTCTCAGCTAATGCTTCTATTAAATTATATGGTTTACCTTCTACTCTCTTTTTAACAATATCGAAAACTAATCCATAATTAACAGAGTCTTCCATATCATCTGATAAACCTGCTTTTTTTAACGAAACAAAAAGATCAGCACTTACATTGAATCTTTGTCCGAGTTTTGTTTCTTCAGAGAATAACCCATGATGCCCATAAAATTGCATGTTTTTCATAATAATTTTATCCAATTGAAGCACCCCCCTCTAACATTGCATCCATCATTTTAGCTAACTCTACTGTGCGTTTCACATCATGAACTCTGTGAAGTCTAACTCCTTTAGTAATTCCTAAACATGTTGTAGCCCCTGTTGCATTATCTCTTTCATTTGGTTGGCTAGGAAGCACTTCATTAATAAACGATTTACGTGATGTACCCAGCAGTATTGGATAATCCATTTTGACAAATTCATCTAGATGTTTTAAGACTTCATAATTATCGGCCATTGTCTTAGCAAAACCTACACCTGGATCTAAAATAATATTTGCTTTATTTACGTCAGCTGTTGTCGCAATTTCAATGCTCTCCATTAAGTCTGCTTTTATATCTGTAATAATATTTTTATAGTCTTTATTATTTCTATTATGCATGAGGATAATTGGTGTTTGATATTCGGCAGCTACTTTTGCTATTTTCGGTTCTTTTTTTGCCCCCCAAACATCATTAATAATCTCTGCTCCTGCTTTAACAGCTAAAAGAGCTGTTTTTGATTTGTATGTATCAATCGAAATTGGTATGGATAAATGTTTAGATAACTCTTCGATAATTGGTATGACACGTTCACTTTCTTCTTGCTCAGTTACTTTTTGATAGCTCGGGCGAGTCGATTCTCCACCAATATCAATTATATCAGCTCCATCAGCTTCCATTTTCATGGCTCTTTCTAAAGCCGCTTCCATTGTAGAATATGTTCCTCCATCTGAAAATGAGTCTGGTGTTACATTTAAGATCCCCATTACATGAGTACGCTTTGCTAAATCATATGTTTTTTTATTTGTTTTTATTAACATAAATAATGCCTTCTTTCACTTTATACCTTATTAAGTGTCTCTAATTAATAATTTTACCATAAAAATGATTATGACGTATTATTTATCATTTATATTTAAAAAGAAAAAACAATGCCTAGGCATTGTTTTTATTCTTCATCTTCATATAAAGGTGTTGAAAGGTAACGTTCTCCGTTATCTGGTAAAATAGCTAACACTTTCTTTCCTTTTCCTAACTTTGCTGCGAGTTTAATGGCTGCTGAAATAGCTGCCCCTGACGAGACCCCGCCTAGAATACCTTCTGTCTTCGCTGTATGGCGAGCAGCCTCATAAGCTTCTTCATTCGTCACTTGTAACACTTCATCATATACTTTTGTATCGAGCACCTCTGGGACAAATCCTGCTCCGATACCTTGTATTTTATGAGGTCCTGGAGAGCCACCTGATAAAATGGCTGAATCTTCTGGTTCGACAGCATAAATTTTAACATCTGGGAAAGCTTCTTTTAAAACATGTCCTACACCTGTAATTGTTCCACCCGTTCCAACTCCAGAAACAAATGCATCTAACCCTTCTGGCATTTGAGCAACAATTTCTTTTCCTGTTGAAGCAGCATGAACACGTGGATTAGCTTCATTATTAAACTGTTGTGGCATAAAATAACCATGTGCTTCAGCTAACTCACTAGCTTTTTCTATTGCGCCCTTCATTCCTTTAGATCCAGGTGTTAAAACAATTTCCGCTCCATAAGCATTTAACAAATTACGACGCTCTTTACTCATGGTATCAGGCATTGTCACGACCAACTTATAACCCTTAGCTGCAGCTACCATTGCAAGGCCTATTCCTGTATTACCACTTGTTGGCTCGATAATAGTACCGCCTGGTTTTAATAAGTCGTCTATTTCTGCTTGACCAATCATCGCATTAGCTATCCGGTCTTTAACAGAACTTCCAGGGTTAAAGTATTCTAATTTTACATAGATATCCGCGCTGTCTCCGATATTTTGATTATTCAATTTAACAATGGGTGTTTCACCGATTAATTCTGAGATATTATTAACTATTTTCATATTAAAATCTCCTTTTAATTCATAGTAGTTAGATATGATTAAGATTAATAATACTTTTTATACATCTGTTTGTCAATAGCTTATTTAATAAGCTCTTTTAAGTCATCTTCGGTAAATGTATATACTTCATTACAAAAATGACACGTCGCCTCTGCGCCTTTATCTTTTTCAATCATATCTTTTATCTCTGCTTCACCTAAACCTTTAATTGCTCCTTCGATTCTTTCTTTAGAACACTCGCAACTGAATTCGATCGGTAAAGTTTCAAGAAAGTTAATCTTTTCACCCTTAAATAAGGTCTCTAATATTTCTTCAGGAGAGTTTCCTGCTTCTATTAAATTAGATATTGCTGGAAAAGAATTAATATCTGCTTCTAATTGACTAATCATTTCCTCACTTGCTCCCGGGAGTAATTGAATAATAAAACCACCTGAAGCAAGAACGGAATGATCTGGATTAATCAATACACCTGCACCCACTGCTGAAGGAGTTTGTTCTGATAATGCAAAGTAGTACGTGAAGTCGTCCCCTATCTCACCTGAAACAATTGGTACTGAACCTGTAAAGTAATCTTTTAATCCTAAATCTTTTACAACACTTAAACTTCCTTCATTTCCTACAGCGCGACCCACATCCAGCTTTCCTTTTTCATTTAAATCAAAATCGACATGGGGATTACTGACATAACCTCTCACTTCGCCTTTAGCATTAGCATCCGTTACTATTTGCCCAATAGGTCCATTTCCTTCAATCTTTACTGTTAACTTATCTTCGCCCTTTAACATCGCACCCATTAAAACAGTACTCGTCATCGTTCTACCAAGTGCTGCAGTTGTTGTTGCCCATGAATCTTGTCTCACGCGTGCTTCTTCTACCGAATGAGTTGTCACAGCTGCATAAGCCCTCACCGTATTATCATAAAGTGTTGCTTTTACTAAATAGTCTTTCATATTAATTACCTTCTTTCTCTTTAATGTTTGTTTGATAAATTAAATATAAACCTTTAAGCGTTAAGTGAGGCTCTACATAATCTATTGTTTCTGAACCTTTTGCTATAAGTGCAGCAAAACCGCCTGTTGCTATAACTTTAGCTTCTTTGTTATTTTCTGCTTTAATTCGGTTAACTATCCCATCAACTTGTCCGATATAACCATAATAGACACCCGACTGCATTGCCCCAACTGTAGAACTTCCGATGACATTGTCTGGCTTTTCTATTTGGATCTTGGGTAACTTTGATGCTTGAGCATATAAAGCATCCATTGAAATTTTAATACCTGGAGAGATGATACCTCCACAATAAGCTTTTTCTTCATCTATATAGCAGTATGTTGTTGCTGTCCCAAAATCAATAATAATAAAAGGCGCTGAATACATATCAATTGCACCTATCGCATTAACAATACGGTCAGCACCAATTTCATTTGGATAAGGGTATTTCATATTTAATGTTGTATGAACATTTCCTTCTCCAACAATCAATGCTTTTTTATTAAAGTAATTCACACACATACGCTCTAGTGCCTGCATAATAGGTGGCACAACAGAAGAAATTATAATTCCTGTAATATCAGAGAATTTAAGATTTTTAAAGTCAAAAAGCGATTTAATTAAAATAGCAAATTCATCTTCTGTTTTATGCCTATCTGTTTTAATTCGCCACTCATGCTTTAATTCATCTTGGTCAAATACACCCATAACCGTATTAGTATTACCTATATCAAGAACAAAGATCATTGTTCGAACTCCCCTTACCTCTTTTAAGTTATGTTAAATATACCATAAGCTTATTATAAAGAGTAAAAAAGAACCTTTCTTAGTTAAAAGAAAAGTTCTTTTTTAATAAATCTAGTCTTTCTTCTCTGGATCTTCATCTGATTCTTTTTCACTTGGACTTTCATCAAGAGGTTTATCTGAAAGGTTATTTATTTCTTCATTAGAATCATCAGACTCTTTCTCTAAATCATTTGGTTTTATATCAGTTACTGTTTCAGTCGCAGAAGGTGTCTCTGTTTCTTCAACTTCTTCTGAAGTTTCAACCGGTTCTGGCATAACACCATGATCGAATAAAGACTTAATTTCTTCTGCATCAAGTGTTTCAACTTCAAGCAACTTCTTAGCGACAGTCTCAAGCTGTGTTTTATGTTTCGTTAAGATCTCTTTTGCACGGTCATAACAGAAATTAATGAACTTCTGTGTCTCAATATCGATTTGGTGCGCGATTGCATCACTATAACTTGATTCATTCTGCATATCGCGTCCTAAGAATACTTCTCCACCGTTCGATGTAAATTGAGTTGCACCAATTTTCTCACTCATTCCAAATTCTGTAATCATTTTATTAGCGATTGCTGTTGCTCGCTCAAAATCATTTGAAGCTCCAGTACTTACATGGTCTTTACCAAAGATAATTTCTTCAGCAACACGTCCACCGAGTAAACCTGTTATTTTATCAAGCAACTCTGGTTTTGTATTAATAAAGCGATCTTCTTTTGGTAACATAACTGCATAACCACCAGCTTGTCCACGTGGTACAATTGTTACTTTATGCACTGTATCAGCATCATCTAACACCATTCCAATAATAGTGTGTCCACTCTCGTGATATGCAACAATTTGTCTTTCTTTTTCAGAAACAACACGGCTACGTTTTGCAGGACCTGCAATCACACGGTCAATAGCCTCATCTATTTCTAGCATTGAGATAGACTTTTTCTCATGTCTTGCAGCTACAATTGCAGCTTCGTTAAGTAAGTTTTCTAAGTCAGCACCTGAAAATCCTGGCGTCCTCATAGCGATAACTTTTAAATTCACGTCTGGTAATAAATTTTTATTACGTGCGTGTACTTTAAGAATAGCTTGTCTACCACTTACGTCTGGATTGTTTACAGGTATTTGTCTGTCAAAACGACCTGGACGTAATAATGCAGGGTCAAGAATGTCAGGACGGTTAGTTGCTGCAATCATGATAATATTCTCATTATCAGCAAATCCATCCATTTCAACAAGTAACTGATTTAATGTTTGTTCACGTTCATCGTGACCGCCACCTACACCAGCTCCACGTTGACGACCTACAGCATCAATCTCGTCGATAAAGATAATAGCAGGGGCATTTTTCTTCGCATTTTCAAATAAGTCACGAACACGCGAAGCACCTACACCGACAAACATCTCAACAAAATCAGAACCACTGATTGAGAAGAATGGCGTGCCTGCTTCACCAGCAACTGCTTTTGCTAGTAACGTCTTACCTGTACCTGGAGGACCAATTAAAAGAACTCCCTTAGGAATACGAGCACCTAAATCTTGATACTTACGTGGGTCTTTTAAGAAATCCACAACTTCCATTAACTCTTGCTTCTCTTCATCTGCTCCAGCAACGTCAGCAAAACGAACTTTAGTTTCTTCTTCTGTGTAAAGTTTAGCTTTACTTTTACCAAAGTTCATCATTTTGCCTCCACCACCACCGCCGCCACCTTGGGCGCGTGTAAAGATGATGAAGAAAATTAAACCGATTAAAATAAATGGCACTGCTACTGTCAACATGCTAACTAAAGCACTTGGTTGTTCTTCTTCTGCAAACTTAATAATTCCTTGTTCTTCTGCAGTTGTTGAAACTCTAGCGACAATGTCATTGTTATCAGGAATTTGAGTGATGAAAGGACGTTTATCCTTCTCTAACTCACCTGTAATACGCATTATTTTATTCTTAGGCTCCATAGTCATTTCTTTGATTTCGCCTGCGTCTAAAGCTTGCGTAAATTCTTTTAAATCAAACTCTTTAGGCTGCTCATTACCGTTCATTAACGTTGTAATGGTCAAAATAACACCTAAGATTATTATTACATATAAAACTACTCCACGATTTAAACGTTTCATTCTCTGCCTCCTCCCATATTGGGAAAAACTATAATATATATTACCATATGAAAAACTTTTTAGACAATAATTAAGTCTAAATACTAGCAATTACTAACTTTTCACTTAATTTTCGTGAGGTAGCTTTTATTCTTCAACTACTTCAATTGCTTCATAAATTTCAGGCTTTAAAACACCTATATAAGGTAAATTACGATACCTTTGATTATAGTCTAAACCATAACCGACTACAAATTTATTAGGCACTTCAAATCCAATAATATCTGCTTTAATCTTTGCAGACCTATTGTCAGGCTTGTCTAGTAAGGTAACTATCTTTACAGAATTTGCTTTTCGATACTTAAACAGATCAACTAAATAACTAAGTGTTAACCCACTATCAATTATATCTTCTATAATTAGTAAGTCACGCCCTTCAACCTGAGCATCCAAATCTTTTACAATTTTGACCTCTCCAGATGATCTTGTACCACTTCCATAACTAGAAACATCCATAAAATCTAATTCTAAATGTGTATCGATATATTTAATAAGGTCAGCCATAAAAGGCATTGCACCTTTTAAAACACCTACAACAAGTGGGTATTTACCCTTATACTCTTCTGTTAATTGTGCACCAATCTTTTTACAGACATTTATTATATCTTCTTCCGTAAAAAGCGTGTATTCTATATCATTTTTCATAATTACCTCCTAATAGATTTCTTCATATTTTAATTTTATGTAGGGTCCTCTCCCCACCTTTTTTTTAGGTGAGCCTTTAATCAGACCTATTATCCATAATAATTCATCTTTATTATCTGTTACTATAAGTAACTCATCTCGTTTCATCCGAGGTACTTTTCTATCAATTAAAACATCCTTCACTTTCTTACTACCATTTAACCCTTGCCAACTAATTCTATCACCTGGTTTTCTTTTTCTCACTCTTAAAGGTAAATCCACACTGTTTTTTTCACAATAATAAATGCTTGAATTGTTCGTTTTTAAGTCCAATTCATCTTCTACAATGCTACTCGTTAATTTTCTATCCTGACCGATATTGATTGTGTCGCCTAGTGTTACTTCAAGTGGATTAAAAGAAGCTTTTTTTTCTGTCGTTTTCGGGAAAAAGAAATGGATGCTTTCGTATGACTTTTCTAATTTCAAACCTAATGGAAAGTCTAAACGATAATTTGATACCCCTTCATCGATTAGTTGCATAAAGATCGCTTCATGCTCATACGATAACTCACTCCGTTTACCCTTATAAAGATAATCTAATATTAATTTATATACTCTTCTTTGTAAAGGTTTTGAAATATTTTGAAATGTTTTTCTATCTAGCTTAAAGCTGTCTAATTTATTTTGCTTTGCCATTAATGCATTAAATAATAATTGTGCTTCTTCATTTAAATATGTATTATCTGTTTGAAGATTTTCACTCATTATTTGAGCTGTTTTATAAATATTAGGATTACGTTGTTGTAATAGAGGGACAACCTTTTTCCTGAAATAATTACGTTCATAATCAAGATCTTCATTTGATGCATCATAACGCGGGTTAAGATTATGCTCTTCACAATACAATTCAATCATATGTTTATTTACGCTTAGAAATGGTCTAATGACCACACTTTTATTAAACGGGCGCTGTATAGGTATTCCTGACAAAACTTCAGGTTGAGTAACTTTTGTTAAGGCCATTAGCATCGTTTCAACTTGATCATCTGCATGATGCCCTAGTGCTAAATACTTAGCATTCGTTTTTTCTAACACTTTTTTATATGCCTCATAGCGTAGCTCTCTAGATGCGGTTTGCTGACTTGTTTTATTTTCCTTAATATGGGACTTTACATCAATAACCTCTTGAATAAATGGAATGGACCACCGATTACAAGCATCTTTTACATATTCACCTTCTGCTTGAGATATCTCTCCACGTAACTGGTGATCTACAGAGAGGACTACTAGCTCAATATTTAAATTTTTCTTATATCGATTTAAAAAATAAAGCAATGCCATTGAATCAGGACCACCCGAAACACCTACTAACACTTTCGCTGGACCTTGTATGAGTCGATGTTTATCAATAAAAGAAAGTACTTCTTGTTCCATAAACCTCATCCTAAATACGTTTTTTAATCTACCACTTATTGTATCACTTACTAACCCTTATCTTAAATATTACCTCTTAAATTGAATTGGTTTTGATTACTTCACTTTATTTGACTCACTGAATGTTCTCATGTAATATAACTTATTGTACTTACTTGGCGGTGTAGCTCAGCTGGCTAGAGCATTCGGTTCATACCCGAAAGGTCGTGGGTTCAATTCCCTCTGCCGCTACTTACTAAAAGCACTTAAACTTTATGTTTAAGTGCTTTTTTGTTTTAAAAATAAGAATAATAAAACCCTTTTATAATTAACACTCATGCATTAATTATAAAAAGGGTCTATAATAAAGAACTGATTATTTATTTTGCCAAGAACATAATCATGTCAAAAGTCTCTTATAAAATTACTAGGAAAACAATAATTGACTCTTTTAGAAGTTATCGTAAAATCTTTTAACCTCTTTTTGCTCCACGTCCACCACGCTTGGTTTCAGTCTGCTTTTTTAATGTACTTAAACGGTCTTCAGAATCTTTTAAAAAGTCATTAATTTTAGATTCAAAGTTTTCTGTGCGCTCACGCGGACTTTTTTGACGAACTGGCTTTTCGATTGCTTTTTTAATTGAAAGTCCAATTTTACCGTCTTTTTCCACATTAATAATTTTTACTGTGACAGTTTCTCCAACTTTCAAGTATTCATTAATGTCTTTCACGTAACTATCAGCAACCTCACTGATATGCACAAGACCTGTTGTGTTTTTTTCTAACTCCACAAAAGCACCAAAATTTGTAATCCCTGTAACTTTACCTTCTACCTTACTACCTACTTCAATTGACATAAAGAAAATGCTCCTCCTTGGAATATATATTTATTTTATATAATAGTATAGCTAATAGCTTCTACTAATGTCAATACGATTGATTTTAACTTCTTTATTCAACATCTTCTGTTAAAAATATGAGTTCATCTTCCTGAGATAAGAAATAATTCGTTCGAGCAAGATCTAAAACATATTCATCATTTTTTAACAATGATATTTCTTCTGTTAAGTTTTTCTCTTCTTTTTCCAACTTAGCCATTTCTTTTTCTAATTCATTGTACTCTGTTTTAATTTCTGCTTGTACAGAACGTTGTTTAAAATGGTATAATGTCAAACTACCGAGGACTAGTGTAACAAATAATACAGATGCCATTATACGTCTAAAAAGCCTTTTGCGTCTTCGTTTTTCTCTACGCAATTGTGCATCGTATTGCTTCATATAGTCCGATTTTATTCGTGCTATAGTATCATTTGATTCGCTCACTTACTTGCCCCCCCTTAGAAATCAACTAAATTAAAAAATGTTGGATGATATCATTATACTATAAACCTCTGATATATGACAGCTTTTTACAAAAATTATTCTACTCTTTCTTCTTTTACAATTTTGTATAAGTTTGTCGCCTCTTCTTTTCTAACATGATCTTTTAATTCCGTTACTACTATTGTTAAAATAGTCTGACCAAATTTAATTTCGACATTGTCGCCTACCTCTAGGTTTGTCGAAGCTTTTGCTTGTAAATCATTTATTTTAATACGCCCTTGATCAGCAACTTGCTTTGCTAAGGGACGCCTTTTAATTAATCTAGTTACTTTTAGAAATTTATCTAAACGCATTTGCTCACTCCCTTTCTTTGGCTTGCTCCCAAAAATCATTTTTTTCTGCTTCTGATAAATCTAAAACGTCTTTATCAAGAGACTTAGCTCCCTTTTCTACATTTTGAAAGCGTGTGATGAATTTGTCATTGACACGAGTTAAAGCTAATTCGGGAACGATTTTATAATGATGAGCTAAATCTGCTACAACAAACAAGATATCACCTAACTCTAATTCCATTTCTTTTTCATCTTGGTTTTCTATTGCTTCTTTAAACTCGGCTAACTCTTCTTCTAATTTATCCCAAATTTGAGTCGTATTTTCCCAATCAAACCCTGACTTTTTGGCTTTTTTAATTATTTCAGTTGTCTTTTGCAATGTTGGTAAACTTTTTAAGACACTGTTCAAAGCAGATACTTCTTTTTTTCTCCCTACTTCATTTGCCTTAATTGCTTCCCAATTAGCATTAATTTCTTCAACAGAACTGACAACTGTTTGATTAAAGACGTGTGGATGTCTACGTATCATCTTTTCATTTACTTCTTTAATCACATCATCAATTGTGAAATAACCTGCATCTGTGCCGATTTGACTATGCAACATAACTTGTAAGAGAACATCACCTAACTCTTCAATGATATTTTCATCATCCTGATTATTAATCGCTTCGATTAATTCATAGCTCTCTTCTAATAAATATTTCCGCAAGGACATATGCGTTTGCTTTTTATCCCATTCGCACCCATCAGGTCCTCGAAGTGTAGCAATCGTTTGTTTAAAATCCGAAAAAGTATGCCGTAACTTCTCATTTGTAGGCGGCACGTATATAGACATCAAGTTATCTAACTCTAATTTGTGATCTAATTCATGTAAAGCAACTTTCTTGATCTCTTCATGCTCACTTCCAACCGCTTTGACAATGACGACTTCATAATCAGGATTTAAGTCTTCTAGAAGAACTAACTTAACTTCTGAAGCAATATAAGCATCATAAACTTGCGCAAAGATGATATGCTGCTTGTAATTTAAATCATTTCTAGAGAACTTGGTTCCATCAACGAGTTGGAAACCTTCGATTGGGTCTATTTTTAATGTAGTAAAAAGATCATCTAAAAAACTTTTACCACCTTTTATTTCAACTTGGACTTTATCTTGGTTTAATAATGTCTGAACTGTTTGTTCAGCAACTAAAGGATGTCCTGGAACGACGTAAATTATATTTTCTTTTTGTCCTAATTCTAATAATTTAGCTGAAATATTCAAGTAAACATTAACGAATTCATCTTGTTCTATATAATAATCATCAAATGAATTAAAATAAACGCCCTCATTCATCAATTCTTCAATGACAGGATGACTATTTGTTCTACTGAATATTTTATTTTTAGTCTTTAATAATTTTTTATAAATACCTAGAGGTAGTTGATTAATATCTCCTGCCCCAAGACCAATGACTTCTATGCTCATACTGCTTTCACTCCTTCTTAAACTTAGCGATTTGTTCGAGTTTCAAAATAACATTTATAAAAGGTAATGTTTGAATTTGTCGTTTGGATAAAGCATCATATCTAAGCAGCAATAATAAATAGATCAGTCCACCTATTCCAACAATTATCATTATATAAATAAGCAGCATTAATCTTGAATCAATAAAATAATTTCCCAGGAAATATTTTATGCCAATTAAAAAACTAACCATGCTGAGACTTGCATAAAAAAATGCGGGCCAATTAATCATTCGTATAAATGAGGTTTTTGTTAATTTTATTTTTAAAAACAAAAGACTCACCATACTTAAAATTAATAAACTTATAATCGTTGCTAGTGAGCTTCCCATAATTCCCAACATATCGACAAGTAGAAAATTTAATCCGATTTTTATAATAAACATACTGAAAATAAATAAGGTGATTTGTTTATAGTAACCATAGCTTTGTAAAATAGCATTTGTAGTCACAGCGATTGACCCAAATAAAATTGCTAGCATTAAAATTTGTAAACTTGTTGTTCCACTTTTATCTTCAAACAGCAAGACATTTAAGTCAGGTAAAATAAAGATAAGACCTAATGTAGCCCCTGCTGCTAAATAAAAACTGAAAGTAAGAGCATCTTTAATAATTTGCACTGTCTGTTCTTTGGCAGTTTCTTTTTGACTCGCAATTTCTGGAATGAGCGCTAAAGCAAATGAAGAACCGAGAACAGCGCCAAATTGAATGAGAGGCTGACCTCTATCAAAAATCCCTTTCATTTCCATTGCTTGGATTTCAGTATAACCATAATCAATCAGATGAGGAACGAGTGTAAACACATCAGCAAATTGTAAAAGTAATAAAATCATATGATTCAGTGCAGCGATAATCCCAAAAACAAATAATACATTGATAAAATAACGCCAAGGAACTTTATGACTTACTTTTAAAGGAATACTTTCTGGTTCTTTTAATTTAAATATAATTAAAACAATTGTACCAATTATACCACCTAATAGCGTTGCATAAACAGCCCAAACACCCATATCATAGATACCAAAGACATTATGACTAATCAAGAATGCGATAATAATTATGAGTAAAACTCTAAATAGTTGCTCAAAAACTTGAGAATAAGCAGTTGGTCGCATATCACCAATACCTTGAAAATATCCCCGGTAAAAAGACAGTAGCGGAATCATCAAAAAACCTAAACTTATTAATTGATAACTAAAAACTAATTTCTCATCACCGATTAAATGTGCTAAGTAAGGTGCTAATAAAAACATAACAATTGCTAAGATTATACTAAAAGTAAATAGAATCATTAAAATTGGGAATGTAAAAACTTTAAATGTTAATTGTGATTTATTATGTCTCTTTTCGGATGTTAATTTGGATACTGCAGCTGGAAATCCATATAAAGATAACATCATTAACATGCCTATAAATGGATAAACTTGTTGATATACATAGTATCCATAATCGCCAGTTAAGTTTTGAAGGGGAATGCGGTAAAGAGCACTCAGAACTTTACTTATCAAACCAGCTACAGTTAATATAAGTGCCCCCTTTAAAAGATGGCTTTGTTTATTCTTTACCATGCATTCACCTCGCAACTATTCATTAAGCATTCGATGGTTCAACTTCTTCTATTCGGTTGATATGAGTCATTTCTTCAATGAATTTACTAACGCGTTCATAGCGTGTCGTTTTTGGTTCCTTTTTTTCAAACGAAAAGATAACTTTTAATTGATTGTTTGCTGTTCCTAAACGAACAGAACGGCCATATTTAGTCGCCAGTTCGAATAATTTAGTCCCATCGATATCTTGACTTCTTTCTTTCGTAACAAGTAATTCTATCTTTTTATCCGTTTCCATTAATGACTCTACCCGTTCTTTTTTAGCTAACATTTTTAATTTAGAAACTAAGAAGAGATGTTCGACTTCTTGAGGAAAATCACCAAAACGGTCAATTAACTCATCCTGCAAGTCGGTAATATCTTCTTCTGTGTCCAGCGTTTGGAATCGTTTATACATATCGATCTTTTGTTGTTCATCTTCAATATATTCATTAGGTAGATAGGCGTTAACAATTAACCCTAATTCTGGGTTGAATGGTTGAACTGCTTCTATTTCTTTACCAGATTTTCGAGCGTCAATTGCTTCCTTCAGCATTTGAGAATATAAATCAAAGCCGACTGAATCAATAAAGCCATGTTGGGCGGCTCCAAGTAAGTTCCCTGCCCCACGAATTGATAAGTCGCGCATCGCAATTTTAAAACCAGAACCTAATTCTGTAAATTCTTTAATCGCTAATAATCTTTTTTCAGCCACTTCATTTAATACTTTATCTGTTTGATAAGTAAAGTAAGCATAGGCTACACGATTTGAACGACCAACTCTACCTCTTAATTGATAAAGCTGACTTAATCCCATACGATCTGCGTCATATACAATTAATGTATTTACATTCGGGATATCGACACCTGTTTCTATAATTGTTGTACTCACTAACACATCATATTCGCCTTCTAAGAATCCCAGCATGACGTCTTCTAATTCTCTTTCGTTCATTCTTCCATGAGCGATTCCTATATTAACCCCATCTACAAGCTGATTTATTTCCTGGGCAATTTTTTCGATATTTTCAATTCGATTATAAAGCAAGAATACTTGACCACCTCTTGCCATCTCACGTTCGATAGCTTCTTTAATAAATAATGGATTCCTTTCTAACACGTAAGTTTGAACTGGAAACCTATTTTCTGGTGGTGTTTCAATAATGGATAAATCCCTAATCCCTAACATAGACATATGTAATGTCCTTGGAATAGGTGTCGCAGTTAAAGTTAATACATCAACATTTGTTTTAATTTCTTTGATCTTTTCTTTATGCTTAACTCCAAAACGTTGTTCTTCATCCACTATTAACAAACCTAAGTCTTTATATATTATATCTTTAGATAATAAGCGATGTGTGCCAATAACAATGTCAACACTACCACTTTTTAAATTAGTAATCGTTTCAGTCTGCTCTTTTTTAGTCCGGAAACGACTTAATAAGCCTATTTCAATAGGGTATTCACTAAAACGCTCAGTAATCGTCTGAAAATGTTGTTGGGCTAAAATTGTTGTTGGCACGAGCAATGCTACTTGCTTTCCTTCCGAGATTGCTTTAAAAGCAGCTCTAATCGCTACTTCTGTTTTTCCATAACCCACATCCCCGCATAATAAGCGATCCATTGGGCGTTCTTTTTCCATGTCTTTTTTTATTTCTTCAATACTTGTTAATTGGTCTGGCGTTTCTACATAAGGGAAAGAAGCTTCAAAATCAGTTTGCAACGATGAATCAGCATCAAACGCATGGCCTTTTTGTGCTTGTCTTTCAGCATACAATTCAATTAAATCATCTGCGATATCTTCTACTGAAGTTTGAACTTTGTTTTTTACTTTACTCCATTCAGTTCCACCTAATTTATAAAGGCGTGGCTTTTTACCTTCAGATCCTACAAATTTCTGAACGAGGTCAATTTGGTCAATCGGTACATAAAGTTTATCATCGCCAGAATATTGGATAAGCATAAAATCTTTATGATTATCTTTAACAACTAATGTCTCAATTCCTATATATCTACCAACCCCATGATTACGGTGGACGACATAATCACCTATATCAAGTTCTTGATAATTTTTAATTCGTTCAGCATTCGTTATATTTTGTTGTTTTCTAACACGTCTTTTTTTCTTTTTAAATAGTTCGTTTTCCGTTATGATAGCTAACTTAGACGCAGGTAATTCAATTCCTTTACTCAAATTACCAATACTAATCACTTGTTCATCTAATGGAAAACTTAACTTCTCAATGATGGGTAACTCTATATCATAGTCATCAAAAGTGGCTTGAACCTTTTTAGCACGCTCTCGGTCAGAGGCTAAAACGACAACCGAGTACTCTGCTTTTTTCCATCTATCTAATTCACCTTTAAGGAGTGGCATTTGACCATGGAACTCTTGCATCGTTCGAGTCGAAATATTGATTGTTTGGTCTGGTTTAGTATTAGGAATATGACGCATAAATACAGATAAGTAGATTTGTGGATGAGATAACTTTCTTTTAATCGTTGTGAAGTCATATGAAAAAGTCATGTTCTTCATCAAATGATTCATCTCTAATGAATAGTTATACCATTCTGCTTCCTCTAAATCCAATTGATCTGCAGCCTCTTGGATTCTGCTCATTTCATCAAAGAAAACAACAGCATCTTCTGCTAAATAATCTAACAAAATAGCAGGCTCATCATAAAAATAAGCGTTATAAATAGAGATTCCCGGGAACTTCTCGCCTACTTTAATACGTTCGATATCATAACCGACAGATTCTATCAGTTTTTCTTTGGCTACTTTTGTTTTAAATGAAGCAATCGTCTCACTTAATAATTTATCCAATTTATGCCCTGTGCTTAAAAAGTCTTCCTGAGTTAATAAGATTTCTTCTGCTGGATTAATGATGATTTCATTTATTTGTTCAAGTGATCTTTGTGAATCTGCATTAAAATAACGAATTGAATCAACTTCATCATCAAAGAGTTCAATTCTAACAGGATAACTCTCCGTCATTGGATAAATATCTATAATCCCACCACGAACGCTAAATTCGCCAGGTGTTGTCACCATCTGTACTCGCTTATACCCCATATAAATAAACGTTTCCAAAAAGTTAGGTAAATTAATCGAATGTCCTTGTGTAAATCTTAATTGATATTTTTCCCAAATTTCTTTCGGAGGTAAAATTCTTTTTAAAGCAGCAATTGGTGCGATGATAATTTTCGCTTCGCCATTTAACATCGCAGATAAGGTGGTCATTCGTTCACTTCGCATTTCAGGACTAGCAATGGCGACTTCTGAAGTAATTAATTCATTAACTGGATATAAATAAACATCTTTTTCATTTGTATGTTCAATTAAGTCTCCATATAATTCTTGAGCTTGGCTTAAATGGTTAGTTACAATTAAAATCTGTTTATCATAAGATTTTTGAATAACTGAAGTAAACAAGCTACGAGATGGGCCAGTTAATCCTGCAACAAGTTGCTCTTTATAGCCTTTTTCTAGACCATTTATAATACTTTTAACACCAAGATCTTCTTTAATATATTTATAGATTCCTTCCAAAACATGGACCCTCCTTTATTTTAATTATTAAATGAATACCAAAAAGCTTTGGTATTCACCAAAGCGGTATGTTCATTTTATTTAATTATATTTATTCATTGTTTCTAAAAATGTATGTTCCAACCAATATTCACACGCATCACTGGATAGTAAGACACTATGTGCGATATCTTCACTCTGTTCTTTTGTAAATGGACGAAGAACATAATCAACAACTGGCATGGAATTGGTAGGTCTCCCGATTCCAACTCGGATACGATTAAATTCTTTCGTACCTAAATGTTCAATTAAAGAACGTATGCCGTTATGACCGCCATGCCCACCTACTTGTCTTAATCTAATCTTTCCAGTTGGTAAATCTAAATCGTCATAAATAACTATTAAGTCTTTTATTTCTGCATTATAATAATCCATCAGTGGCCTTAATGCTTGTCCCGATAGATTCATAAATGTTTGTGGTTTTACAAACATGACCTTCTCACCATTAATAAACTCAATAGCATAATCTGCTTTGAACTTAGTTTTATCTAAAGTGATTGAATGACGTTTTAATAACTCATCTATTATAAAAAAACCAGCGTTATGTTTTGTCTTATCATATTTCTTACCAGGGTTGCCTAACCCAACTATTACTTTCATGATATTCTTCCTTTATAAATTATTATAAAATTAAATACAATAATCCCTCTAATTAAGAAATGCGTTCTTACTTAGAGGGTATTGTAATGTTTAAATTTAGTTTTCTTCTTCTTCTTCTTCGTCTTCAGCGCCAACTAATTCAGGCTCAACACTTAAGTCAACTTCTTCAGTTTCTTCTTCCTCTTCTTCTGGAGGTAAGACTGTAACAATCGTTGCATCTTGATCATCTAAGAATTCATATTTATCTGAAACTGGTAAATCACTTACAGAGATACTATCTCCAATATTAAGTTCATCAATATTTACATTGATTTCTTCAGGAATGTCACGCGGCATAGCACGTACTTCTAATTCGTATGACGGCTGTTGAACAATTCCGCCTTCTTTTGAACCTACAGCTTCTCCAACTAGGTTTACGACAACAGATACATCCATTGCTTCAGTTAAGTTGACAATATAGAAGTCAATATGTGTTACATCACTTGAAACAGGATCTGTTTGGTATTCATGTAACATAACATCAACAGATTCACCATCTTGGATGTCTAATGTCATTATTGCGTTACGACCTTCATCTCTAACTGTTTTAAGTAGTTCGATTCCTTCTACCGATATTGCAGTAGGCTCAGTATCTTGACCATAAATCACTGATGGTATAAATCCTCTTGCTCTAATACTTTTTGTTACTGACGTTTTTAAATCTTCTCTTTTTTCTGCTTTTAGCTTAATTGCCATTATAATTTCCTCCATCTAAATAGATATAATTTTTATTTTTTATAAACTTTTATTCAAATAAACTACTAACTGACTCGTCTCTATTCACTCGTTTAATAGCTTCACCTATTAAATTCGCTACAGATAATTGGGTAATCTTATCAATTCTTTTTGAATCCTCTAGAGCGATTGTATTCGTAACAACTAATTCTTTAATCTTAGATTCTTCAATTCTTTCAATTGCAGGGCCTGATAAAACAGGATGTGTACAACAAGCATATACTTCTCTTGCGCCTTTTTCAATTAAAGCATCAGCTGCTAGTTTAATTGTCCCTGCTGTATCGATTATATCATCAATGATAATCGCAGTCTTTCCTTCAATCTCACCTATGATGTTCATTACTTCTGCGACGTTTGGACTTGGACGTCTTTTGTCAATAATACCCAAGGGTGCTTTTAATCGATCTGCCATTCTTCTTGCACGAATAACACCACCATGGTCTGGCGATACAATTACAAGATTTTCTAAATTCTTCTCAGCAAAGTAATCTGATAAAATCGGTACAGCTTGTAAGTGATCAATCGGTACGTCAAAGAATCCTTGAATTTGTGGCGCATGTAAGTCTAAAGTGACAATTCTATCTGCCCCAGCTGTTTCCATTAAATTAGCTACTAATTTTGAAGTAATTGGCTCACGCGATCTTGCTTTTCTATCTTGGCGTGCATACCCATAATATGGGATAACAATATTAATAGTAGCTGCTGATGCCCGTTTTAAAGCATCAATTAATATGTAAAGCTCCATTAAATTTTCATTAACTGGGTTTGAAGTTGATTGGATAATATATACGTCACAACCACGTACGCTTTCTTCAATATTAATCCTTGTTTCTCCATCACTAAATTTTGAAACTGTACATTTCCCTAAAGGAACTCCGATATGATTTGCGATCTCTTGTGCTAAATCAGGATTTGAATTTAACGTGAATAATTGTAAAGGTCGCTTGAATTCATTCTTGCAGTCCGATGACATAAATAAAGCCTCCATTAATTGTTTTGATTTTTATTCTTTAATTTGCGTGCATAGCCTTCTTTATTTTCTTGCTTTGCTCTACCGATTGCTAGGCTTTCTTTTGGTACATCTTTAGTTATCGTTGAACCTGCTGCTATGAATGCACCTTCTTTAATAGTAACTGGCGCCATTAGGTTTGTATTACAACCTATAAACGAATTAGACTCGATTGTTGTTTGATGTTTATTCACACCGTCATAATTAACAGTAATTGAACCACAGCCGATATTTACATTCTCACCTAAAACAGCGTCCCCGAGATATGTAAGATGTGAAACTTTTGTATCATTGCCTAATGATGTCTTCTTAAGTTCTACAAAATTTCCAACTTTTACATCATTACCAATCTCTGTTTCTGGACGAATATTGGCAAACGGTCCAACATCAACATGTTTACCTATCCGGCTATCTGACACTACACTTTGTTTAACAGTGGATGCTTCACCTATAACGCAATTATGTAATTCGCTATTAGGGCCGATAATTGTGTTTGATTGAATTGAACTATTACCAGTAATCATTGTTCCTGGATAAATAGTAACATCTGATTCAATCTTTACATCAGGACCAATATACGTATTATTAATATCTGTAATTGTAACGCCATTTCTTAAATGACTTTCATTAATACGACGTTTCATAACTGCTTCTGCTTCTGCTAAAGCAACACGGTCATTAATACCTATTGATTCTTCTTGATCAGCCATTAAAAATGCACTGATTTTTTCGTTACCTTTTTTTAGTATCTCGATGACGTCTGGTAAGTAATACTCACCTTGAGCATTATTATTATCAACTTTTTCTAAAGCTTCAAACAATGCTTTATTATCAAAACAATATGTTCCAGTATTAATTTCTTTTACATTTAACTCTTCTTGACTAGCATCCTTATGCTCGACAATTCGACTTACATCTTGCGAATCGTTTCGAATAACTCTACCATAACCAGTTGGGTTCTCTACCTCTGTTGTCAGCACTGTTGCTTTTGAAGCTGTTTTTTCGTGGTAATCAAATAGATTATTGAAAGTTGCTTCAGTAATTAAAGGCGTATCACCACAAACGACAATTGTTGTTCCTTCTATACCTGCTAAACTAGCTTTAGCTTGCATAACTGCATGAGCTGTACCTAATTGCTCTTCTTGGATAACAAATTCACTCTGTGAACCCACCTCTTGACTGACTTTTTCTGCCCCATGTCCTACAATTGTGACAAGCTTATCAATTTTAGAAGGTGCTAATGATTCGATTACATATTGGATCATTGGTCGTCCTAATATTGGATGAAGCACTTTATATAATTTAGACTTCATACGCGTGCCTTGTCCAGCTGCTAATATCACAGCATGCCGTTTCATATAAAAACAACCCCCATTCTAATCTCCATTATAAGATAATAACGTATATATCATTTGATTTCAATAAATAATACTGATTCATCTAGTCTAACTACATTAAATTAAATAATCTCAATTAATTTAGTTTAATTACATGTTTTATCTTTACATTTTATTTTAACACATTTCTTAAATAATTCATGTTTAATTGACCATTTATTTTTAGCAATTAAAACCTCCCCTACAAAATAGTAAGGGAGATATAACCATTTATTTTAATGTTTCTAAGATTTTATCTATTTCTTCCATTTTTTGACCAGCTAAAGCCCAATCACCATCTGCTGTAGCTTGTCGATGTTCTTCAAACAACTTAGAAATTTTTGCTAGTGTTTCTTCAGATTCAACAAGAGATTCGACAGATTCATTTTCTTCTGGTTCGTCTGCCTCTTCTTGATCTTGCTGTTCTTCAGCAGGCTTTTCTTTTCCACCTTCACTTGATTCATTATCTGGATCTATTAACTCCATGATTTTCGCAAGTGATTTGTCAAAGTTTTCTTCCATAACAATATGTTCTCCATAAGCCATTACCACTTGCTTAACCTCTGGTAATGAAGATTCATTCGATGATTCAATATAAATGGGTTCGACATATAAAACAGTATCTTCAATCGGGATAACTAATAAGTTACCTCTGATAACTTCAGAACCACCTTGTGCCCATAAGTTTAATTCTTTTGAAATTGTACTATCTTGGTTAATTCTATTTTCGATTTGTTGCGGGCCATATACGTTTTTCTGTTTTGGGTATTTATAAACAAACATTTCCCCATAATTGTCACCATCGTTTCTTACACCCATCCAAGAAATCATGTTTTGTCGCTTCTTAGGTGTGTATGGCGTCATTAAGACAAACTCTTCTTCCTCTGCTTCTTCCATTTTCATGGTCACATAGTATGGTTCCATTTCTTGGTCTTCATTAAAATACTTTTCTGTAGGAAAGTCCCAAAAATCTTCACGGTTATAAAACACTTCTAAATTAGACATATGATACGTTCCATACATTTTTGCTTGTGTTTTAAACATTACTTCTGGATAACGGAAATGTGATTTAATATCTTCTGGTACTTCTGTTGCAAATAACTGTGGCAACATCTTTTGATACGTTTGTAGTAACGGGTCTTCTTCATCTGCTACATAAAACGTAACTTCTCCTGTATAAGCATCTACTGTAACTTTGACTGAGTTTCTTAAATAGTTTTCAGTACCTTGATGTGCTTCTGAGTAAGGATAACGTTCTGCTTTTAAATAAGCATCAATCATCCAAACTAATGAGCCGTCATCACGTACGACTATATAAGGGTCTGTATCATAATCAAAGAAAGGAGCAATTCTATTTACACGATCTTTAATATTACGTGTATCATGTAGCTGACTCTCTTTTGTTAACTGATCTGAAACAATCATTCTAATTGATTTTTCACTCATCGCAAACAACCATTTTTTATAACCTGTCAATGGAATTCCTGCTTCTTCTTCATAACGGTTTGTTTCATTTGCATCCGTTGTTGGATAATCGAATTCATCTACCTTCGTATTAGTAATTATGTTTGGATAAGGCTCTTCACCATAGTAAATCTGTGGTCTGCTTACATCTAGTTCTCCTTCGGAAGGTACATTCTTCATTAAGTATTCAGGTTGCCCTTGCTTGGTTACTTTATTGACATGGCTCATCGCTACCCCATAACCATGCGTGTAGCGAAGGTTTTTGTTCACCCATGTTTGTGCTTGATCGGGCAGGTCATCCGTACTTAATTCTCTAGCCCCGATAAACACTTGTTCATATTCTCCATCAATCTCATATCGATCAATATCCATGTCATTAAATTTATAATATGTTCTAAATGTTTGTAATTGATTATAAATATCCAATAAAGGACGTGAATCATTTAATCTGACGTTATCTAAAGTCAGCTGATTTCGTTCTACCATATCTTCGTCCAAACTCATATTACCTGGATTTTCTTTTTCGACGATTGAATCAAGATCATATGCAGCACGTGTAAAGTCTAAATTATGTTGCAAAAATGGTTCTTCGCGACTAAATTCATTCGGCGACACAAGAAAATTTTGTACAAGCATTGAAGCAACTAAACCAATTACAGCCACACCTATATAAAGTCCAACAGGTTTAATAATCGCTTCAATTTTGCCTCGCATTAATGAGATAAAAATCCACACTGATGCAATAATTGCTACTGCAGCTAAAACATATGCTTTTGGTACGTTAATTAATTTATCTGTATAACTTAATCCATGCACAACACTCTTTTGGAACATATTCACTTGATCAGTTAAAAGTGTGTCATAACGACCAAAGAAATGAATCCCTGTTAGCAAGAGACCAATACTACCGATTGTCACACCTAAATGGATTTGAGCTGAACGACTCATTCGGTATATATTAAAGACTGAATAGGCAGCCGCTTGGATTAGTAAAAGGAATATTGCTAAGTTTAATAATGTATATAAAACAAATTGAATAAACGGCAAAATGAATATATAAAATGAGACGTCTTTGCCGAAATGCGGGTCAGCTTTACCAAAAGAAGTAGAGTTCAGAAACTTTAAGGCAGGTTCCCACCCAATTCCTTGAACAATTGTACTTCCTAGTAAACCGATAATAACGCCTGCTAAAATCATTACACCGTAAATTAGTTTTCCACTTGTTAAAATTCTTGGTAACTGATCTTTATTAAAATGACTTATGTATGACTTTCTTATCCAATATAAAGTAATAAAAGTTAATATACCAAATAACAAGAAGCCTACTATACCTAACGTTGCTTTACTGTAAAGAATTGTAGTATAAACTGATTCAAATCCAACTGAACCCATCCAAACATACTCTTTTAAAATTTTATAACTGACTATAGCTGAAATTATAAGTAAAGCTATTATAATAACGCTAAAACTAACGCGTTTATTTACTTTCTTCAAAAAATCTTTTGGGTCATTAACATTTTTACGACTATCCAAATTTAAATCCCTCCATAAGTAATCCTGTTATTATGATAACAGATTAACTCTTTAATTTCTTATAAAAACAGTCATTAAAAAAGCTATTTAGACACATATATGTCTAAATAGCTTTTAGTAAAGAGTGGGTCTTTTAAAACTATTCAGCCACTACTTTAGCTTTATCATCTAAAAAATTAATTTCTACTGCTTCAGTTAAAACATCTGCATAACTGTAAGATACTCGTTCGAACGCGTTTTCTTCTTGGTCCAAGTCAACCACAAATACTGCACGATAAGTTTCTGAAAGTATTCCAGAACGAATCACAGTTTTTCTGCGGCCTCCGTTGGCAGTCAATTCAATACGTTTTCCAATACGATCTTCTAGTCCTTTTTTAATTTCGATTAAAGTTTTCACTAGAAACCACCTCACTGCATCTATTATACCACTTTATTACAGTGAAGTCAAATTAATTTCAGTTCCTTAGTATAACAGTATCATTATTTACTTGTCAAATAGTTAATCCTGTTTTATTTATTATTTTCAAATCTGTTAGAAAGTTTGGCGAAATCGTCTATTGAAAGCGATTCACCACGTCTTTGTGGATCTATTTCTGCTTGATTTAATAAGTTTTTTAGTTCATCTTTTGTATACTCACCCTTATAATACACACCTAAATTATTTAATATTGTTTTTCTTCTATGGACAAAACTGGCCCGAATGACATCAAAAAACAACTTTTCATTCTGAACATCGACTTCTTTTTTAGCATTTAAATTTAAATGCAAGACACTTGAAGTCACATTTGGTTGTGGTAAAAAAACAGTTTTAGGTACATCCATAATAATTTCTGCTTTTGTATAGTACTGAACCGCTATTGTAAGTGAACCATATGCTTTACTGTTCGGCTCAGCTGCCATCCGTTCAGCAACCTCTTTTTGCATCATCACAGTCATCGTATCGATTGGTAACTGACTATGTAAAAGCTTCAACAAGATCGGTGTTGTAATATAGTATGGCAAGTTGGCTACAATATGAACTTTTTCATCTGGCGAGAATTCCGTTCTGATTATATTTTCAATGTCTGCATTTAAAATATCTTCAAAAATTATTTTAATATTGTCATAAGGCGACAATGTCTCAGCTAAAACTGGCTGTAGACGTTGGTCAATTTCAAATGCCACAACTTTTTTAGCTTTTAAAGCAAGTTGTTCTGTAAGCGAACCTATACCAGGACCTATTTCAATGACATTTGAATCTGAATCTATACCAGCCGACTCAATGATTCGTGTTAAAGTATTAACATCAATCAAAAAGTTTTGTCCCAAACTTTTTTTCACTGAAAAATGATGTTCTTTCATGATTGCTTGTGTTCTTGAAGGTGTTGCAATGTAGTTAGTCATTTTTATCTCGCTCTCCCGCTGAAATAGCTTTCACTTCTTCAATAAGTTGTTCTTTCGAAATATCAAACATTGATAATCGTTTAAGTAATTGCTTTCCATTCGCGTAACCTATACGCAGTCGCTTACCAAGCTCTTCTCGGCGCGCTTTTGAATCTATTCCGCCGATTAAACCGTATTTTATAAGTTCATTTTTTGTGATTTCTGTTTTGTGATTAATCTCTGTTTCATAAACTTGGCTCAAAGCTTTTCTAATTATTTCATTAGGCGCATTTTCTATCCCTAAATTATTTACTCGAGACTTGTAATCTTTGGCTTCATCTTGAGTTAAAAATGCATGCTTACATCCTGGTATATGTTCATCGACAATTCTTCTAATTCGTTCGCCCGGATAGTCAGGATCTGTAAAAATAATCACGCCTCGCTTCTCTTTAGCATGAGCAATTCGATTAAGTGTTTCTAAGTCAATAGCCGATCCATTTGTTTCAATTGTATATGCTTCAACAGCTTGGTTTATTTTCATTGTATCATTTTTGCCCTCAACAACAATAACTTCTTTAATTTTCATTTCATACCCTCTTTATTATCATCATAGTCCTTAGTGTATCAAAAAAACAAATACTCTCGCCACTTTTAAGCAACGAGAGTATAATCATTTAAGCAATTATTTAATTTATAACTTTTACTGTGACACTCTTACGACCAAATGAATGAGCTGAACCTTTATCAGGGAAATGTAAGTCAATTCTATTTCCTTTTATATCGCCACCTGTATCTCCAGCGACTGCTTCCCCATAACCAGACACCCATACTCTAGAACCTAACGGAATGACACTTGGATCCACAGCAACAACTTTCTGACTACGATTTGATGATAAGTTGATACCCGTCGCTGTCACGCCAGAACAACCAGTACAATCTGCCGTATAAGCTGTAGCTTGCATTGTTTTAGTCTCCCCACCAGAAGGAGCAGTATTTGACATTTGTTTAATTGCTTTTGGTTTTTCTTTTGTTCCTATAGAAACTATTTCTTTTTTAGCTTTTTGTAAAACTTTCTTATCAATTTCAGTTTTTTCAACTTCTTTACCATTTTCTAAAACTAATTCATACGTTTTTTCGACATTTCCATTGCTACCTTGTTGAATAACCTTTTTTTTGCCTTTTTCTAAGTTAGAATCAGTTTTTTCTTTTGTTTTAAAATCAATTGTCTCTTCTTCTACTACTGTCTCTTTCGTTACTTCAGTTACTTTGATTTCTGTTTCTTTTGTGACTTCCTCTTTTTTACCTGGTTTTACTTTATCTGATTTTCCAGGCTTTAAGTCATTATCATCTAGAACTTCTTCAACTGTTCCACCTGTCGTCCACACTGTTTCTTTTTCTCCCGCATTATCAATTGGAACTTCAAATGCTTGTTCGATATCTATCACTAGGCCATCTTCTATTTTAGTTGAAGGGCTATGTGAGACATCATCTTGATCTGAGAACGCTAGGTCTTTTTCTTTAAATAAAGACCCAACATTTGTAGCTGTTGTTTCATAAGTTTCTTCTTTACCATCTATAATTATGACGACTTCCTTTGCAGGAATATGCTCGATTTCCATTCCATCCTCTAGCGTTTCATCAACCGCATGTGAAATGTAATCATTATTTGTTACTTCTATATCAAGGTCATCTAATAATTCACCGACTGTCTCATTAGAAGACTTAACTGTTTGTGACTCCCCATCTGCTGCATATGTTACTTCAGCTTGTAGAGCATCAGTTATGCCCCAAGCAGAAAATACTGCCACGATAATTACACTAAAAATAGAATAACCGGATTTTGTTTTTAATGCCATTAGTGGTTTAATAAAATTTCTCATCAATTGTTTCTCTCCTTTTTTTACATAAGACATATTGTATGAATATAGGAGTTTGAAGTCAAAAACAATTGAGTTACGATTACTTTACAAACATATGACAGAAAATGGCAACCTTTTCAACTATTGTCGTTCTGCGTTTTAGTTTTTTAGTTTAAATATTCTTTTTGCATTTTTTGTTGTGATTTTTGCTAATTCTTCAAAAGAAATGTCTTTTACACGGGCAATTTCTTCTGCAATTAACTTCACTCGAGCAGGCTCATTTCTTTTTCCTCGGTATGGGTGAGGTGTTAAATAAGGTGAATCTGTTTCAATTAATAAACGATTCAACGGAATTTCTTTTGCGATTTCTCTTACCTCAGGCGCATTTTTAAAAGTAACCGGTCCTGCTAAAGAAATGTAAAAGTTCATATCTATATACGTTTGTAAATCTTCAATCGGGCTACTATAGCAATGCATTATCCCACCGACTTCTTCTGCATGCTCTTCTATAAGAATCTTCTTAATATCTTCACTTGCTTCCCGGTTATGAATAACAATGGGTAAGTTCACTTTTTTAGCTAAGTTAATCTGTGCTTTGAATACTTCTTTTTGCGTTTTTTCAGGCGACGTATCCCAATAATAGTCGAGACCCATCTCACCTAAAGCGACTACTTTTGGATGGCTACTTAATTCTTCTAACCAAGTTAGTTTTTCTTCAGTATAACTAATAGCATCAACCGGATGCCACCCCACGGCTGCATAGATATGCTCATACTCTTCAGCTATTTCAATCGCTAAAGGAATCGTTTCATCATCAAAACCCACAACAACCATTTGCTCTACACCTTCACTAAAAGCACGTTCAATTACTTCTTTTCGGTCTTCATCATATTGCCTTGCATTTAAGTGCATATGTGTATCAAACAACATTTTCATCTTCCTTGTATATTATATTTAAGGTTTTAGTCTTCCGACTTTGAAAGGTAGACCTTATGAACCTATAGTTATTTCTTATTGGTATTTCCTCAATTATTTGAGAAAATACACTTAATGGATTGAGAGGTGGATCGTCGCTTC
>DATGTX010000062.1:0-4662 GCA_035301645.1 Pseudogracilibacillus sp.
AACATTTATATTATCAAATAATAATTTATCGCCATAGGACTTCTGTAAATTTTCAACTGTTAGCATTTTGATATCCCTCACTTCATCTTTAACTAATTGCATTATAACACTCTCTGAACTGAACATAAACATATCAAAAAACACCTCCGATTAAATGTACACACTTTATTATTTAAAGTTTTCCACTTCGGAGGTGTTTTATAGCTTTTCATTTTTTTAAGTTAATTCAACACTTCATCTAAGAAGTGGCTGCTTTTTAATCTTTTTTAAGTTTACGAGCAAAGTAATTACCAAACATTTGAATCCCTTGGACAAGAACGACAAGAATAAAGACAGTCGCATACATGACCTCAACCTCATATTGAATATGTCCATAACGATAAGCAAGGTCACCAAGACCGCCTGCTCCAACCAGTCCCGCCATTGCTGTTGCACCGATTAGGCTGACTGTTGCAATCGTGAGTCCTAAAATAATCGACGGACGCGCTTCTCTTAAGAGAACACGCCAGACAATCGAACGACGCTTAATCCCCATTGCTTGGTAAGCTTCAATCACACCAGGATCAACTTCTAAGAGTGCTGTTTCCATAAGTCTTGCAATATATGGTGCTGTGTAAATAACAAGCGGTACAATCACACCCTTAACTCCAATTACCGTTCCAGCAATAATCTTTGTGAAAGGTAAAATAAAGAATAAAAGGATTATAAATGGAATCGACCGTAATATATTGACAATAATATTTAACACATTATAAACCAATTTATTTTCAAATAAAAAGTTTGGTCTTGTTAATACAAGGATAATTCCCATTCCAATTCCAATAATAACTGAGAAAAATAATGATATAAAAGTCATTTGTAATGTTTCATTTAATGCTTCAATTAATAAAGGGGTCCATTTATCCGAGAACTCTTTCATTTAATCCTCAACTCCTCTACCATAACTTCATGCTCTTCTAAATATTTAAGAACATTTGAATTATCTGATCGATTACCCGATAAATGAATCACAATATTTCCGATAATCCCATTTTTAAGCTCGATAATATTAGCTGATAAAATATTGGGCTTCGCACCAAACTGCTCAGTTAAAGACGCAAGTAAAGGATCCCCCGTTGCACCACCGACAAAGGTCAGTCGCACAACTATACCAGCAATATTTAACTCATCAATTAAGGAGTCTGACAGCTGTCTTTGTGATAATGTATTTAAAAAGCGCTTCGTCGTTTGATGTTGTGGCTGAGTAAACAAATCAAGTGTCGAACCTTGTTCAATAATTGACCCATTTTCCATCACGTGAACATAGTCACAAATCTTTTGAATCACATTCATCTCATGCGTAATTAATAAAATCGTAATTCCAAGCTCTTCATTCACTTTTAAAAGTAACTCTAAAATGGAATCGGTTGTTTCTGGATCTAATGCACTTGTCGCTTCATCACTTAATAAAATTGACGGCTCTTGTGCAAGAGCGCGCGCGATAGCGACACGCTGTTTTTGTCCACCTGATAACTGAGCAGGATAAGCTTTTTTACGATCAGCTAAACCAACGATATCTAAGTATTTATTCACACGCTCTGCGACTTCTGTTTTTGAAAGTCCCATTAGTTTAAGCGGAATCATTACATTATCATAAACTGTTGCTGTTTTTAATAAATTAAACCCTTGGAAAATCATTCCAATATTTTGTCGCGTATGACGTAACTTTTCAAGCGATTGTCCCGTGGCTTCTTCACCTTCAATAAAGACTTTACCACTCGTCGGTTTTTCCAAGAGATTGACACAGCGGATTAGGGTACTTTTACCCGCTCCACTGTAGCCAATCACTCCATGGATTTCACCTTTTTTAACATGTAAATTACTCTTCTTTACAGCTTCAACTGTCCCATTTTTAGTCGCAAAACTTTTTGATACATTTTCTAAAACTATCATTCTTAATCCCTACCTAACTTTTACCAACTTGGCTGATATGCACCTTTATATTCTTCTAAAATAAAGTCTTTCACTTCATCCGTATAGTAATATTCTTTGATCTGATCAATCACTGGATCATCTTCATTTCCTGCTTTCACTGCAACCACGTTGACATAAGGTGAGTCTGTTGATTCAGTAAAGATAGAATCAGTTGTTGGGTCTAGACCACTTTCTGTCGCAAAGTTACCATTAATCACTGCTAAATCAACTTCGTCTAACATCTTCGGTAATTGTGCTGCATCAAGCTCAGTAAATTCAATATCTTTTTCATTCTCAACAATATCTAAGATTGTCGCATTATCACGTTTATCGTCATCTAATTTAATAACTCCTGCTTCTTCAAATAAAACAAGCGCACGTGAACTATTTGATGGGTCGTTTGGAATACCAACTTGCGCACCTTCTGGTATCTCTTTAATATCTGTTACATCATTTGAATATACACCAATTGCACTTAAAACTGAAGGAAAAGCTGCTACTAAATTCGTATCATGGTCGTCATTATATTCATCTAGAAAAGGTCCATGCTGATAACTATTTAAATCAATTTCGCCTTCATCAAGCGCTGTATTCGGCATAATATAATCAGAAAACACAACAAGCTCTAAATCTAGACCATCCTCTTTTGCCAAGTCTTGAACCACTTCAAATATAAGTTCATGAGGACCGCCCGTGACACCCACTTTTAATGATTCATCACTTAAGCCTGACTCTTCTTCTTTACTCTCTTCTGCCTCTCCACCTGAGCAACCCGTTAATATAACAGTAGCTAAAACTAATGATGATAGTAATAATAATAATTTCTTCATTTTTTCTCCTACTTTCTAATTTTTGTTAGATTATTTAATCACAAATTAAGATTTAACTAAACCTTACCAAGCAGGCTGATCTGCTCCTTTATATTCTTCTAAAATAAAATCTTTTACTTCATCTGATTGGTAATACCCTTTGATTTGTTCAACAACTGGGTCGTCTTTATTCTCTTCTCTTGCAACCACAACATTGACATAAGGTGAGTCAGACGACTCGAGATAAATGGTGTCTTTTGACGGGTCTAAACCGTTTAATGTAGCATAGTTACCATTAATCACTGCTAAATCAACTTCATCCAACATTGTTGGTAATTGTGCAGCATCTAACTCGATAAACTCGATCTCTCGTTCATTTTTAACAATATCATTCGGTGTTGCGTTATCACGTTTTGCATCATCAAGTTCAATGATTCCTGCTTCTTCAAATAAGACAAGTGCGCGTGAACTATTCGATGGATCATTTGGAATACCTACTTGAGCGCCTTCTGGTGTATCTTCAATATCATCTATATCATTTGAATAGACACCAATTGCACTTAAATATGTTGGAAAGACTGGAACTAAGTTTGTATCATGATCTTCATTAAACTCATCTAAAAATGGCTCATGTTGAAAACTATTTAAATCCACTTCACCTTCATCAAGTGCTGTATTCGGCATAATATAATCAGAAAAAGAAACGAGTTCTAATTCAAGCCCATCTTCTTTTGCTAACTCCTTAACAATTTCAAAGTTTTGTTCATCTGGTCCACTTACCACACCAATTTTAAGTGATTCATCACTCAAACCTGACTCTTCTTTATCTTCTTCTGCTTCACTGTTCCCACATCCTGTTAAGACAATTGCTGCTAATATAAGTGTCGTTAATAATAATAATAATTTTTTCATTTCTCTCCTACTTTCTATTTTTATAATAATGAAATAATTCCACTCACATCTTAACCAATAAAAAAAGTACGAACTCATTTTAATAATGAATTCGTACTGCTTAGATAGACTTCATTATCTTTCAAAGTAATTAAATACTTTGCAGGAATTAGCACCTACCCTATCCTCATAGGGGGTTGCCGGACGTCATAGGACCTGGTCCCTCAGTCACTCTTGATAATTTTATGAAATTTTTATTGGTCTTTGAATGTAGTTGTAATCATAGGCTATAATAAAAACAAAGTCAACAATTAACTCGTTCAAGTATGTGTCAACTTTTCCTCGATAAGCTATTCATAGCTATATTTAGAGAAGTCACTTTATGTACGTGACGGACTTTAGTATTTAAGTAATGCTTTTTAATAGCCTTCCTACTGCACTTGAGTGTGCTGAGTAAAGGCTAATTGAACCTTGGCGACTGTTATTCGCATGTTTTGTTTGTTTAAAATAATGCGATTTGTGAACTGTCTTTGTTATTTCACGCTGTTTTCTTTTACTTCTTTTTTGCTGCTTCAAATAAACTTCCCTTAACGTTCCGTTAAGCATACCTTGTTTTACTTTAACCATTGCTTCAGCACCCGCAAGACTCCAATGCATCCCACGTCTTTTCATACGAAATGAAATATGTCTTTGCCTAGATTCAATACAACCAAGTGACCTAGCATTTATGGGGGCATTTTTAATTATTTTTCTCCAATCAAAAATGCGATCCCAATGATTCAAAATATAAGTTCGAAATACTGAAAGCTTTTTTATTTCTTTTGTTTTTTCTAATGTACTCTCAAATGTATCTGTCCACAAAATAAAAGTATCCTTATCTTTGTTTGTAATCGCACTTTGAATATTATTTTTGAATTCACTTTTATTCCAGCCGAAGGCTCTATTTATTGCTTGTTTGATATGATAATCATCTAATTGATTTAAAACAGTGTGGTGTGACTGAGAGAAC
>DATGTX010000063.1:0-84606 GCA_035301645.1 Pseudogracilibacillus sp.
TGATAAAGTCCATATAATTGTGTAAAAGAATAGGCCATATGATCGCCTGTAAGATATAATGTTTTTAACCACAAAAACATACCTGGAGGCTGATCATATGACCCACCTACATTTTACCTTGGAAACGAAAGAAATACAAAACTTAATTGATAAATCGGTGAAAGATGATTTATCTAAAACCATTTTAACAACCGTTTTTAATCAACTCATGGAAGAACAACGCACACAATACATTCAAGCAAATGAGTATGAACGTTCTGACGAACGTATTAGTCAACGTAACGGTTTCTATGAAAGAGAATGGACAACACGCATTGGCACGCTAAGTCTTGCAGTTCCAAGAACGCGTGATGGAAAGTTCTCACCAGATATTTTTGACCGCTATCAGAGAAATGAGAAAGCATTGTTAACTTCGATGTTAGAAATGTATGTTTCAGGTGTCTCAACACGTAAAGTATCTCAAGTTGTTGAAGAACTCTGTGGTAAAAAAGTATCTAAGTCATTTATTTCTGATTTAACTCAGCAATTAGATCCAATGGTAAAGGAATGGCAGTATCGGTCTCTTTTGGGAACGAAGTTTCCATTTGTCATGGTTGATGTACTTTATATTAAAGTACGCGAAGAACATCGTGTGGTATCAAAAAGCTGTCATATTGCTCTGGGCATAACCGCAGAAGGCGAACGTGAAATTATTGGGCTCATGATTCAAAACGGTGAAAGCGATGAATCTTGGTCTACCTTCTTTGATTATTTAAAGCAGCGTGGACTTAATGGTACAGAACTCGTTATTTCTGATGCACATGCCGGTTTAATTTCTGCTATTCGTAAATCATTCGCTGGTGCTTCTTGGCAAAGATGCCAAGTTCACTTTATGCGAAATATCTTAAGTTCTGTTCCTAAAAAGGATTCAAAACCATTTCGAGAAGCAATGAAAACAATCTTTCGCTTCTCTGATATTGATTTAGCTCGTAAGGCTAAAAATAACCTTTTAGAAGCTTATGCAGACAAAACACCTTATAAAAAAGCTTGTCAGAAACTAGATGAAGGCTTCGAAGATGCCTTTCAATACACGATCGTTGGTGGCGGTCATGCTCGATTAAAAAGCACAAACTTAATCGAACGTTTAAAGCAAGAAGTGCGTCGTCGTGAAAAAGTAATTCGTATATTTCCGAATGTTGCATCAGCCAATCGATTGATTGGTGCAGTTCTAATTGATTTGCATGAAGAATGGATAAGTTCTTCTCGGAAGTATATTCAATTTTAATTATTCGGTTAAACATTGTATTTTAATTTTACACATAACTATGGACTTGACTGATTATTTAGTCACTATTTGATTCAATTAACTTTTCTTTTACTTTAGAAATAATAATAATTAATAAAGTGATTAAATTTAAGGTAAATAGCGCCCAATTGTAAATACTTCCAAATCCTTCTATGAGATAAGTTCCATATCTTATAGTATTAATTGTTAAAACGATTAATAAAAGAATAAAGACTTTAGGTTTCATATTTTTAACAGTTTTCATATTTTCAACACCTCTTAAATATTGTAAATAATTCATTCATGAAAGTTTAAAAATATATTTTTACTTTGTTTGGTAAACACGTATTTATTTCTTCTTACCCTTAAATAATTTTCTTTGTTCTTCCACGATTTTTATTAAATTACTATTATCTGTTTCTATTTTATCTAAGTAAGTTAACGCTTCTTTGCTACGGTTAATTCTATATAGAGCAGTTGACATACTTAAGTTATAGGCATTTTTAGTTTCTAGTTTTACAGGCAAGAATCTAATATTGCTTAAGCCATTATAAAGCGCCTGAGGGTCATTTGATTGTTCATATTCTTCCATGATTTTATTATATTGATTAACAAATGGTCGTTCTTTTTTCGATTCGATATTAAATGCTATAAACGAATACAATAAAAAGTGAGCAATAGAAGCTACTATTAATGTACCTAACATCCAAATAAACGTATTTGGTAAATATAAAAAGTAAATAATTAATACGATAATTAAAAATAAGATTAATGATATTGAGTAAACAGAACCTGTCAGATTTTTATTTATGTATGCTTCTTTTAACTCATTAATAATTGAACTTAGCTTTTTCACAAAATCACTCCTAAATACAGTGTAATCTCATACTAAAAACTGAAATGAATATAGTTTTAAACCATATTCATTTCAGTTTTTTTGATACTTTATTTAATACATTTATATAAATTTAACATTTCTTCTGCCATTAAATTAATTCGTGGCTTGACACTTTCATCAATAATTTCATTTATTTCACTAAATGAGTCACTATGCACAAATACATTACGACGCGGAACTAATCCTTTTAAATATGAAAGTATTGGCTTTAATTGATATTCTGAGACTAAAAAGTGCTTTTCAACCCCACCAACAGTCACCATACCCGTTACTTTTCTATTAAATGCGTCAACCGGAAAATGATCAAACAAGTTTTTTAATGCTCCAGTAATTGAAGCTTGATAAATAGGTGTACCAAAAATAAGTATATCTGCAGATGATATTGTGCTTACAACCTCCCATGTGTCATTATTATAATAAGAGAGCGGCTGCCCTGTAACAAATTCTACATCATATTCTTTCATTTCGATTAATTCTGTTGTTATATTAGGATTAATTTTTTTCATTGCTTCTAAAACAGCATGTAAAGCAATTGTCACTTTCCATCCTGTTAGTTCTCCAGCAACTCCTACTACTTTTATCTTTTTTTTGTTCACTTAATCACTCCTATCAACTTACCCTTATTCTATCAGATATCATTGTTTCTTTGCACTTTACTGATTTCACTTATTTATAAAACAGAAAAACACCCTATTGAAAAGATATTTCACAGTCTCTTTTCAATAAGGTGTAATAACTTACAACATTTCTCCTAAGAAGGCTTGAGTTCGTTTATTTTGTGGATTATAAAAAATATCTTTCGGTACACCTTCTTCTACTAGTTTTCCATCATCTAAAAAAATGACTCGATCAGCGACATCGCGAGCAAAGTTCATCTCATGTGTCACTACTACCATTGTCATGCCTTCTTTAGCTAAGTTTTTCATAACGTCTAAAACTTCTTTAACCATTTCAGGATCAAGTGATGAAGTCGGTTCATCAAATAACATAACTTTGGGTTTCATAGCTAAAGCCCGTGCAATCGCGACTCTTTGCATTTGTCCACCTGAGAGTTGTTCTGGATATGCTTGGGCTTTATCACTTAAACCAACTTTTTCGAGTAATTCCATAGCTAGTTCTTCTGCGGCCCGTGGATTCATTTTTCTAATTTTACGTGGAGAAATTGTAATATTATCGATTACTCTTAGATGTGGAAAAAGGTTAAATTGCTGAAAAACCATACCTACATCTATTCTTATTTTATTAATATCTGTTTTTTCGTCATTTACTTTGACATCCTTAATGTAGACTGCTCCATTTGTAATTTCTTCTAATAAATTAATACATCGGAGGAATGTACTTTTTCCAGAACCACTTGGTCCAATAACACAAACTACTTCTTTTTCTTTTACTTCACAATCAATCCCTTTTAATACTTTTAAACTTCCAAAAGACTTATGCAAATCTTCTACTCTAATCATTTTTAGCCCCCTCTTCGACCGAACCTAAACATGCGTCTTTCCGAAGCTACGTAGTCAATACTTAATCGTCTTTCTACATAAGCGATTATTCTTGTAAATACATAAGTTAACATAAGATATAAAATTGCGACGGTAATATACGGCTCCCAAAACCTAAAGTATGCTCCGGCAACAACTTTCCCTGCATATAATAAATCATTTGCAGCGATAACTGTTACTAGTGATGAGTCTTTAAGTAAAGAAATTAATTCATTACCTAATGGAGGAATCATGCGTCTAAATGCTTGTGGTAAAATAATATACATCATAGCAATTGAACTTGGCATCCCGAGAGACCTTGCCGCTTCCAACTGTCCTTTATCAATCGATTGAATACCTGCTCGGATTATTTCTGCGTTATAAGCACCTGAGTTTAAAGCAAGAGCTAATGCACCCGAAACAAAGAACCCTTGTGACTGTCCGAATATAGATGGAATTAAGGCTAAATGTATGAGTAAAATTTGAACAAGTAATGGGGTTCCACGAAAGAAATCAATGTAGAGTTTACTCGGATAATTAATCCAAACTTTTTTTGATAAACGTCCCATCCCTATAAATAAACCTAAAAATATTCCACTTAAATAACCAACAAAAGTAAGTCCTAAAGTGACTCCTACTCCTCGAATAAATAAATCTTTATAATCCCATATAATATCAAATCTTATATCAAGGAACTCCACTGTATCACCCCCTAGTTAAGTGCTGATAAATATATTTTTAAACACTTACTCTAAAGTGATGCCAGTGATTTCTTCTAATTCGCCACTTTCTTTTATTTTTTGGATTCCTTCATTTAATAAGTCTTTTACTTCAGTGTTATCTTTTTTAACCATTAATCCGTAATTTTCTTTTTCAAAGCTATCGTCTTCTATTGTTTTAACTTTAACATCGGGATTATTTTTAATGTATTCGTTTACTGTCGAGTTATCTCCAACAGATGCGACTGCATTACCATTTAATACTTCTTCAATTGCAAACGGCATTGTCTCGGCTGCAACGATATCTTTACTTGTTTTTCCTAATAGATCTTGTAACACAATATGACCTGTCGTATTAATTTGAGCTGATACTTTTTTTCCTTCTAAATCAGTGAATTTCTTGATGTCTGAGTCTTCAGGGACTAGAATAATTTGATTCGCTACATAATAAGATTCTGTAAAATCAAATGACTCTTCACGTTCGTCTGTAATTGTTATCGATGAAACGGCAAAATCAACTTCATCATTGTCTACAGCTGGAAATAAAGGCTCCCACCCTATATTTCTGTATTCCACTTCAAACCCTGCTGCTTCCGCAATTGCATTAACTATATCAATATCTATTCCTACTATCTCACCATCTTTATCCATTGATTCCATTGGGGCATATGTTGCATCAGTTCCAGCAATAAGCGTCTTTTTCTCACCGCTATCTTCATTATCTGCAGGCTTTGAGTCTGAGTCTCCACCACAACTTGCTAATACTAGCAACAAACTAGATAAAACTAATAAAATTAATTTATTACTGAACTTTTTTTGCATGCTCATTACCTCCTATTCTATTTTAAAGCAGTTATATGATACCAGAATAATTTTCTTAATTTTCTGACATCTTAACTTATTATATATGAATAATTAACTTTATACAATAATGAGTGGTAATCTTGCGTATAGTATTTGACAATAACTTACTAAGATGACAGACGTGAAAGATTTAAAATAATAGATGAAATAATAATTAAGGTATAGTAGTATTACGATTAAGATAGGAGTGTGTATCATATGAAAGATGTTCTAACAGACTACTTCGAAAAATTTACAGAAGGTATATTTTCCACATTAAATACGCCTGGCGCATATTTAAATAAAATAACATTAACAGCCATTGTAATTACCATTAGTTTCTTATTATATCTATTATTAAAAAAGGCGATTAAGTATTATTTTAAAGATTTTAAGACGAGAATTAGAATTAAAACAGTAACTAAAAGTATCATAGTTACTTTGACAATTATTTCGACCTTATTTATTTGGATTCATGCACTCAATGCAATAGTTTTAGTTGCTATGATCATCGGTGTGGTCATTGTCTTTATGGTAAGAGGGTTAACTTCTAATATTATTGCTTATTTTATTATTAGATACCGCCATTATTTTAAAATAGGTCACCGAATTGAGGTCAATGACATCATTGGCGATGTGATTGAAATAAATCTTGTTAGTATTAAACTTTTAGAAGTGCGTGACCAATTATCGTCAGATGCTAATACGGGGCGAGTTATCAATCTTCCAAATAAAATAATTTTTGATGAAGCCGTTAGAATGATTGGAGTTAATAATGAATTTATTTGGCATGAAATAAAATATGTTCTTTCATTTGATAGCGATTGGCAGACAGCCGAGAAAATAATCAGTGATGTAGGCGATACTTATTTTAACGAATCAGTACGGCCTAATTTAACAAAGTATAATCATCGCTTGCCTAATGATACAGAAGAGTTAAAATCTGTCTTTTCTTTAGATACAAACGATGATGGTATTATATTAATTTTACGTTATTTAGTTGATTATGAAAATGGCACGAGTACTAAAACTGCAATACAAAGACAGATTCTTAGTGAATTTGAAAAAAATCCACAGATTAAATTTGCGACATTAGATATTAGAATTCTTGAAGATTAATCTGAATTTCCTATATTGGGTATATTTGTAGAGTATAAATCCTAGGTTCCACTTTTTTTCAAAACTTCGTGATTGTTACTGTTTTAAGTTTAAGTTTACTTAATCTCAAATAGTAGGCTTGCCATATTAGTAAATCAAAACCTAGTACTTGGATGTAAAGTTACTAGATTTTGATTATTCTATTCAGCTTTTTCATAGTAATCGCGCAAATCTTTCTTTAATACTTTTCCACTCGGATTTTTTGGTAGTGTATCCGAAAAATACACTTGTTTCGGGGATTTAAATTGGGAAAGTTCATCCTGACAATAATTTATTATATCTTCTTCAGTTAGTTCTTCATTTTCTTTTAAAACAACAATGGCTGTGATTGCTTCAATCCAATAATCATCGGGGACTCCAATAACAGCAACTTCTGAAACTTCTTTTAATTGGTAAATAACTTCTTCGACTTCACGACTTGCTACATTAATACCGCCTGTATTAATAATATCTTTTTTTCGATCCACAATTGTTATATACCCTTCTTCATCCATCTCACCGAGATCCCCACTGTGAAACCACCCATTTTTAAATGCTTCAGCAGTTTTTTTTGGATCGTTGAAATAACCAAGCATGGCATGTGGTGTGCGGTGGACAATTTCTCCAACTTCCCCTCTAGCAACCTCATTGTCTTTCTCATCAACAATTTTTGTTTCCACATTTAAGGTCGCTCTACCTGCTGAACCTAATTTTCTAAGTTGATCTTCTGGTTGTAAAGCGGTAGCTAATGGTGCAACTTCAGTTTGTCCATAAAAGTTCCAAAATAATGCATTTGGTAATCGTTTTGAAAGTTCTTTTAATATCTCTCTTGGCATAATGGCAGCTCCGTAATAACATTTCTTTAATGTTGTTAATTCATATGAGTCAAAATCATCATCACGTAGCATAGCAATCCAAACAGTTGGTGGAGCAAATAATTGAGTAGCGCCAAACTTTGTAATCGTTCGCATTATTGATGATGGTGTTGCTTCGTCTAATATAATCCCACTAGCCCCTAAGTATATGCTCGGGCCTAGAAACACATGGAGTTGAGCACTATGATAAAAAGGTAAAGCATGTACTAATATATCCTTTTCACTCATTTTCCCATCAACTATACAGCTTACGTATTCACTTATAATACTTTTATGTGATAACATCACACCTTTGGGGTTAGATTCAGTGCCACTCGTATACAATATTTGGGCTAAGTCATCATCTAATATGTCTACTTCTTCATGTTTTTTGTAAGTACGTTCTGATAACTCATTCAACGATTTCCATGAATCAATTGAAGAAGTCTCCTCTAACAGAAAACGATAATGGTCTACTAGACCTGCTTCAGTTGCTGCTTTATCTAAGGCATTAGTATATTTTTTTGAAGCAAACACACCGTTTACTTCGGCATGCGCTAGAATATAGGCAACATCTTTAGTTTTCAACATATAATTGATAGGAATAAACACAGCTCCAATTCGCGCTATAGCAAACATTATAACGATAAAATCTAGACTATTTTTTGATAAAACAGCTAGACGATCATCTTTTTTTATACCTTCATTTAATAAACCAATCGCTGTTCGATCGACAAGTTCATCAAGTGCTTTATATGTGATTTGCCTATTTTTAAATATAAACGCCTGTCTATTTGGCACTCTTGCTGAAGTTCTAGTAAGTAGATCTCCTAATGTATTTCTTCTCGCTCTCGTAATCATTTTAGTTTGATTTTCATCGAGTTTATACATACGACCCCTCCTATATGTGAGTTAAATCCATTATATATCAGAAAATTCTGAATAACAATGATATTAAAATATGAAAAATAGGCATATATGTCTTTTAAACATAAGATGCCTATCTTTTCAAATTATTTAACTAACTGAATCCATTGATTCTGAATCTTTACCTCCAAAAAGTAAATCCCATAATGATCTAAAGAAATCTTTTACTTTTTCAATAAAGTTTTTGCCTTCATCACTCTCTAAAAAGTCAGTTACTTTTCCTTTTGCGTCATCGACTTTTTGATTGACGGCATCCCAGTCTATGTTTAAGTCTTTAAACTTTTGAAATAAGTTGACGAGTTTTTCTATCTCTTCTTTTGAAAGATTATAGTTCTTTTCATTAGCAACTTCTTCGATTAAATTTTTGATATCTTCTTTCGTTTGTGGTTTTTCTTCAGATACTTTAGTTTTGATTAATGTTATAAAGTCAGCCGCTTCTTCATCATTCATGGACTCATTATCCGATAACTCTGAAGTAATAACCATTTCTTCGTTAGCAACTTCTTTTTTGTCTTCATCAATTTCTACTCCACTTGTAATTTCATATGCTTCCATAATTCCAGTTAAAGCACCTGTTCCCGACACTTCAAATGGAGCAGTAATATATATTTTAGCATCCTTGACACCTGCGGTACTCAGTGCATTACCGTACATTTGTTCAGTTATATAATCAATGTTTTTTAATTGAAGTGATAAACCATCACCTTTTTCACCAATCACGATAATTGCTGAAGAGATTGCATTTTGACCTATTTGAGCAGCAGGAATATAATCACCTAAATATTTATGTTCATCTGCGTTTGAGACTGTTGTTATTTGGACATCATCAGGGCTATCAACCCCCATTTCTTTGAGTAAATCATTTTGTTGTTGGCTAGTCAAATCTTCACCTAAAACAACGATTTTATCACCTGGCGCCGCGTCTGCTTTTGCAGTTGGTAAAGACCCCAATGTACTAAATACCATTAATATGGCAATACTTAAAATAAACTTCTTCAAAAAACTTCCTCCTCTTTAAAAAACTTTACTACTTAAATTCATACATCCTTATTATAACATTATTTTAGCAAAAATTGATATTTGATAACACTTTTTTCGGTATTTTGCTTTTTATATAAAAATTAAAACGCTAACTTATAGGGAGCACTCCCCTCATTGCTAATGAAGAATGAACTTCAATTCTTCACAGTCCCGCGGCAAGCGAGTATGTTTTATTTGCGGTGGGACATACTTTTTTAAATATAGCTGATTAAAATAAAAAAGACTATAACAGAAGCTTTCGCTTTTCTATTATAGTCTCGTTATTATCCTAAATATTGTAGGACAGATTCTACCGCTTCTTCGCCCTGTTCAATACAATCAGGGACAGCAACGCCAGAAAGAGAACTTCCAGCGATATATACCCCTGGTAGTGATGAGACCATTTCAGCTTTTGTTTCTCTTACTCTATCTGTATGACCTACTGTGTATTGTGGCATTTTATTTTTAAAACGCGTAACAACTGTGAACAATGGATCTTTATTAATTTTCATTGTTTTATTTAAATCGTTTAAAACCACTTCAATAATTTCGTCATCACTTAAATTAACAACATCTTGATCATCTGGTCGGCCAACATAAGTTCTTAATAGAATTTTATCGTCTGGTGCAGCATGTGCCCATTTTTTATGTGTCCATGTACAAGCAGTAATTCTAAAGTCACTATTACGTGAGACTACGTACCCTGTTCCATCCAGATCTTTTTTAATTGCCGTTTTATCAAACGCTAAAGCGACATTAGCAACTGAAGTCTGAGGCATTGCTTTAAAATGATCAAAATAACTATACTCACTAAACATTTTAGGTAAAGTATTATGTGGTGTTGCTACAACAATCGAATCTGCTTGATAAACAGTCCCATTATCAAATAAGACATTATAGTGCTCTGCTTTTTTCTCAACATGGTCGACTGCACAATTTAAAGTCACTTCATCTTCAGTAAATTGTTTACCTAACTCCACAACTAATGATTCAAACCCATTTTTTAGCGCAAAAAAAGCACCTGGACGATTCTTCTTTTCTTTTTTAGATAATGGTTTAGGTTTCGTTGCTTGTAACCCTTTAATCAAACTTCCGTACTTTTGTTCAGTTTCATAAAAGTCTGGAAATGTAGCCATCAAACTCATTTTATCAAGGTCACCAGAATATATTCCTCCCAGTAGAGGTTCAATTAAATTCTCAACAAGTTCATCCCCAAACCGGTACCTAAAAAACGTACCGAGCGGTTGGTCTTTTGCTGGAGCTGACTTTTTCTTTACTAGATCAAACCCAGCTCGCAATTTTCCAATTGGTGAAACTAATCCAGAAAATAAGAATGGCTTCAGATGAATTGGAATTCCCATAAAAGAACCTGAAGGAATTTTATGTAGTTTTCCTTTTACTAACACATATGCCTGACCCGTACTATTTCTAACGAGTTGGTCTTCCATACCTAATGACTTTATTAAATTAAGTGTCGGTGGCTTGCGGGAAAGAAATGAGTCTGGCCCACGTTCAATTGTAAAGCCTTCTTTTTTTACTGTTTCAATTTTTCCACCTAAACGGTCGCTCGCTTCGACAAGCTTTATACTATAAGGCAAGTTTTTATTTTGAATTTCTTTTTTTAAGTAATAAGCAGTTGATAGTCCAGTAATTCCGCCACCAATAATTAATATGTTTTTACTCAAGTGTATAACCTCCTTTCTGACTTAGTTTAATTGTTTGAGCACGACATCACTAAGGGTTTCGATGAATAAAGGGTCTGTATTAGGCATTTCTGGTCGGTAATAAGCAGCGCCTATACGATCACAAACAACTTTACATTCATAATCATTATCGAACAGCACTTCTAAATGATCTGAAACAAAACCAACTGGCGCATAAACAAAGGCTTCATATCCTGATTTTTTATGCAAATCGGCAGTTAAATCTTGCACATCAGGGCCTAACCATGGGTCGGGTGTGTTTCCTTCACTTTGCCAACCAATATCATATTGAGTAATTCCTGTTGCGTCAGAAATTAACTTAGCCGTCTCTTCTAATTGTTCAACATATGGATCTCCACCTACTAATATTTTCTCTGGCAAACTATGTGCTGAGATAATAAGCATGGCATTGTTTCTTTCAGATTCTGACATTTTTGCATATGTCTTATTAATCTCTCTAGCCCAATATTCAATAAACCCGTCTTCAGTATACCAACTTGCAACAGAACTCAGTTCTATGCCATACTTTTCTGCTTCTTCTTGTGCCCGGCCATTATAAGATTTCACGCTAAATGTTGAATAATGTGGTGCTAAAACAATCGAGACAGCTTTTTTAATCCCATCATCATTCATCTTTTTAACGGAATCTTCTATAAATGGATGGATATGTTTTAAACCTATATATAAAACAAATTCATACTTATCTTGTGAAGCATTCAATTTATCTCTTAAATGTTCACCTTGAGCATCTGTGATATGAGCTAAAGGTGAAATTCCACCTATAGCTGCATAGCGTTCTTGTAAATCAAGTAAGGCTTCAGGAGAAGGTTTTCTACCATGACGAATATGTGTGTAATATGGTTCTATATCCGCTTCTTTATATGGCGTTCCATATGCCATAACTAATAAACCAATTTTTTCTTTTGTCATTTTTATCGCACCCTTTATTTTTTATCTTTTTGAATAAGTTTTAACGAGGTTAGCTAATTTTTTGAGTGTTTCTTGAGTAATATCTGGTGTCACACCATGGCCTAAATTAAATACATGACGTCCGTCTGCCATCCCATCATCTAAAATTGCTTTAGTACGCGTTTCAATCGTCTCCCAATCTGCCAGTAATATCGCAGGGTCTAAGTTACCTTGCAACACTTTAGTAACACCCATAGCGCGTGCTTCTGGTATCGTGATACGCCAATCAAGCCCAATAACGTCTACTGGTAAATCATTGAATTCAAGTAATAAATGCTTTGCGCCAATTCCAAATAAAATAAGTGGAACATCAAGCTTTTTTAATTCTGTAAAAATATGATTCATGGTTGGTTTAATAAAAATACGGTAATCCGATTCATTTAATGATCCTACCCATGAGTCGAAGATTTGAATGGCTGATACGCCTGCTTTTACTTGAGCTGTTGCATAAGTAATAATCATATCAGCTAATTTATCCATTAACATAAACCATAATTCTGATTCTTTATACATAAATGCTTTTGTTTTCGCATATGTTTTTGAAGGGCCACCTTCAATCATATAACTCGCTAAAGTAAACGGTGCGCCACTGAACCCAATTAAAGGCACATTTAATTGTTCCTCAGTTAATAATTTAATTGTATTTAACACATAATCTATATCTTCTTCTGGTTCTAGTTCACCTAATTTTTCAATATCTGCTCGATCTTTTAAAGGTTTATCAATCACAGGACCTACCCCTGAAACAATTTCAACGTCAATACCCATCGCAGGTAACGGTGTCATAATATCTTTATAAAGGATTGCAGCATCAATACCATATTGCTCAACAGGTAGACGCGTTACATAAGCACATAATTCTGGTTGGTGTGTAATTTCAAATAAAGAATATTTCTTTTTTATTTCTAAGTATTCTCTTTGCGACCTTCCAGCTTGGCGCATAAACCAGGCTGGTGTATGAGACGTCGCTTCACCTTTATAAGCCTTTAATATTGTGTCGTTAAATTTCTTCTCCATATGTAATCACCCTTTTAAATTATTATAAATAAACTAAAATGATAACTTTTCATTGTTAAACATATCATTCTTTTCAAAATAAAAATGCTTTATTTAAAAATGTCATAAATTCGTCTCTGTTTTTCCACACTTATCCCACAAATTAATCAATAAAGTGACTTTATGCTTCTAATTACCTTATATATCAATACTTAAAGAGGATTTAATTATAATTATTTTCAGCATTTTATGTGTCACAATTGGCCAATTAACCTTATAATTCATTCTAAAAACCCTTTTTTTCACCTTAATTATTTTTTTGTTAATCTAAAGTTCATAATTGGATGGTACATCACTAAATCTCTATGATACAATAAAAATTAACAGAGATAATACTGAATCAAGTCAAAAAAAGGAGCGGTAATATGCATATTATAAAAGTAGGTTTTAATTATAAATTAACTCCTATAGAAATTAGAGAAAAATTTGCATTCTCATCCGACACAATTATAGATGCGATGAAACAATTAAATGATCGAAAAAGTATATTAGAAAATGTGATTATTTCTACTTGTAACCGAACAGAGATTTATGCCGTAACCGACCAACTCCATACTGGGCGTTATTATGTTAAGCAATTTTTAGCTGATTGGTTCAATGTCGAAATGCATGAATTTACACCTTACCTACAAATCATTGATAATGATAATGCGATAGAACATCTTTTACGCGTGTCAACAGGATTAAATTCTATGGTCTTAGGTGAAACACAAATTTTAGGGCAAGTCAGAGATTCATTCCTCTTAGCTCAAGAGAACAATACAACAGGCATGATTTTTAATGAGTTGTTTAAACGCGTTATTACGTTTGCAAAAACATCTCATTTCAAAACTGCCATTGGCGAGAACGCCGTATCAGTAAGCTATGCTGCTGTTGAGTTAGCTAAAAAAATATTTGGTAATATCGAAAATAAAAAGGTGGCTATCTTAGGAGCTGGCGAGATGGGTGAATTAGCAGTTCAAAACTTAGTCGGTTCAGGAGTTAATGATATTACTGTTATCAACCGTTCAATAAATCGTGCAGAAGATTTAGCAGAAAAGTTTAATGCTAAAGCTATGAGTAGTGAAGCATTAAACGACATTTTATTAGAAATAGATATATTAATTAGCTCAACTGCTGCTAAATATCCCATTTTAAACAAAGCTGATTTAAAACCAATCCAAAAAGCGAGAAAAGGAAAACCTTTATTTCTAGTAGATATCGCAGTACCACGTGATTTAGCGGCTAACATTACAGAACTTGAAAATATTTTTTTATATGATATAGATGATTTACAAAGTATAGTTGATGAAAATTTAGCAGAACGCAAACTAGCTGCTGAACAAATTGAGTTAGGTTTAGAGAATGAAATAGTAGAATTCAAAGAATGGGTAACAAACTTAGGAGTCGTACCTGTCCTTGCTGCCCTTCGAGAAAAAGGGTTAGCAATTCAAGCAGAAACATATGCAAGCATTAACCGAAAAATTCCTGATTTAACTGAACGTGAACAAAAAGTAATTAGTAAACATACAAAAAGTATTATCAATCAAATGATTAAAGAACCAATCATTCAGGCAAAAGAAATGGCAGGAAAAAAAGATTCTGAAGAACTACTTGCTTTGTTTATCGATATATTTGGGATTAATGATCAAATAAAAACAGATGTAGTTAACCGAATTCAACGTACCAAAAAAATTTCGTCAGTAAATAAGACTAATAAAACCTCCTTTTTAACAGATAATTAATAACTCTACTTATAAGGAGACAAGCCTATGGTTATAACAAAATCGTTATATGAAATAGTCGTCTTAATATATAGTCTTAGTCTAATAAGTTATTTTATTGATTTTGTTCGACGTAACAATAAAATCAGTCATGTAGCTTATTACTTATTATTAAGTGTTTGGGTTTTGATTACTTTCATTCTTTTATTTCAAATGTTTATCGAAAAAAACTTCCCAATTCTAACATTAAGTGAAAGTATGTTCTTTTATAGTTGGATACTAATTACATTTTCACTAATAATGAATCATTTTTTCAAAATAAATTTTATAATGTTTTTCACTAACTTTTTCAGTTTTTTTATTCTCTTGTTATCAATGACATTGGATGCAAAAAATCTTGTTTATTCTAAAAGTACTGAATTTGTGCATGAAGTGTTAATAATTCATATAACGCTCACTATTTTGTCTTATGGGTTCTTAACTATATCTTTTTTACTCGCCTTAATGTATTTAATTCAATATTACTTTTTAAAAGAGAAGAAAAGCTTCAAATTAATGTGGCGTTTCACTGATTTATATCAGCTAGATCGTTTTTCATATTATGCTGCGATTATTGGAGTTCCTTTATTATTAATCGGGCTTATTTTCGGAATCGTCTGGGCATATGTTGCTAATGCAGAATTTTATTGGTTTGATATAAAAACAATCACTTCTATCTTGGTCTTATTTGCCTATATGATTTACATTTTATTAAAGAATCTTAACCGTTTTAGCAACAAACAAATCATTAATTATAATGTAGTTATCTTTTTAGTATTAATTATTAATTTCTTTCTATTTAGTTCTTTTTCACAATTTCATTTTTAAAAGGAGTGACTTATATGCGTGAATTAATCGTAGGTAGTCGAGAAAGCAAGTTAGCAATGATTCAAACACATCTTATAATCGATAAATTAAAAGAAATTGGCATTAACTACCCTATTAAAATAGAAAAAATTGCCACAAAAGGTGATAAAATTCTTGATGTTGCTTTAGATAAAGTTGGTGGTACTGGAATTTTTATAGAAGATTTAGAAACGTTGCTCCAAAATAAAAAAGTAGATTTTGCGGTCCATAGTATGAAGGATTTAAGTCCAGATATGAATCCAGAGTTTACGATTGCAGCTGTTCCTGAGCGTGAGGATCCACGTGATGCATTAATTTCTAAAGATCATATTAAGTTATCTGATCTTAAAGAAGGTGCAGTGATTGGAACAAGCAGTGCAAGACGTGGAGCTCAAATCAAAGCAATTCGTCCAGATCTAAATACGAAATGGATTAGAGGACCAATTGATTCTCGAATTGAACAATTAAACCAAGGTGATTTTGATGCGATTATCTTAGCAGTAGCAGGACTGAATCGAATGAACTTAAGTGAGAAAGTCATCACTGAATACTTAGAAATTGATCGTTTTGTCCCTTCCGTTGCTCAAGGTGCTTTAGCTATCCAATGCCGAGCGGACGATGAAGAAATGATTGAGATATTAAAACTGTTGAATGATAAATCAACTGAACAAGCAACAAAAGCAGAACGTTATACGCTGAGTTTATTAGATGAAGATGACAAAGCACCAATTGGTGTCTATGCTAATTTCGAAAGTGATCAAATAACTATTTATCTTTCAATTGCTTCTTTAAATGGTACCAAACTATTAATTACTTCAGCGACTGGGAATGATTATAAAGTAGTTGCTAAAAAAGTTGCTGATGAATTAATCGCTCAGGGCGCATTAGATATTATTGAGAACTCCAAACGTGGTAAATAATCTATGCACTTAACTAATAAACACGTCTTAGTCACCAGAGAAGCAACTCAAGCAACTGAGTTTAATCAAATGATTGAAAATAATTCAGGGAAAGTATTAAGCGCACCACTTTTAAAGATTAACCCTGTAAAATTCAAGCAAATTAATCCTAATCATTATAATTGGATTTTTTTCACAAGTGCAAATGGTGTCGAATGTTTTTTGGAACAAATGCCTGATAAAACTTTCCTTCAATTAATTAAAATTGCAGCGGTTGGTCATAAAACTGAAAATGCCTTAAAAAAGTATGGCGTCACAGCTGACTTTATTCCAACAATTTATAATGCTGAGAAAATGGCTAAAGAATTTCTAGAAAAACATCCATTAGCTAACCATATACTACTTATCCGTGGTAATTTATCGCGTGATGTATTACCTAACTACTTCCGTGAAAAAGAAATCACTTTTGAAAACCTAGTCGTCTATGAAACAGTTGTAAATAAACAAATTAAATCAAAATTAAACCATATTTTTAAAACCGAAAGAATAGATTATATAACATTCATGAGCCCATCAACCATAAAAAGTTTTCTTGAATTACTTGAAGAGAAATACCATATTGAAGCTCTCGAAACTAAAGTTATTTGCATTGGAACAACAACTGAAAGAATCGCTTTAGACCATGGGTTCAAACACGTAAGTATTCCTAATCAGTTTACGGCAGATAGTATGTTAGAAAAAATAGCAGAAATCGAAAGGATGAATAGATAATGAGTAACTTACCAAAATTTGATCGTCATCGCCGTTTACGTTCTTCTCAAGCGATGTGCTCACTTGTAAGAGAAACAGAATTAACAGTTAATGATTTATTATATCCTATGTTTATTATCGAAGGTGAACAGGTTAGAAATGAAGTTGTTTCAATGCCAGGAATCTTTCAAATATCACTTGATTTATTAGCAGATGAAATTAAAGATATTCAGAAACTAGGTATTAAAGCAGTTATGCTTTTCGGGGTTATCACAGATAAAGACGAAGAAGGTACAGGAGCTTATTGTGAATCAGGTATTATACAAGAAGCAACTAAATTAATTAAAAAAATAGTACCAGAAATGCTTGTTATTGCTGATACCTGTCTTTGTGAATATACGTCTCATGGGCATTGTGGCGTGATTGATAATGGAGAAATAAGTAATGACGCTTCATTAAATTTACTTGCAAAAACTGCTGTTTCCCAAGCACAAGCTGGAGCAGATATCATTGCTCCTTCTAATATGATGGATGGCTTTGTCATTACTATCCGCGAAGCCTTAGATGCTGAAGGTTTTAGCCATATACCTATTATGTCTTATGCTATCAAATATTCATCAGCATTTTATGGTCCTTTTAGAGATGCTGCAGATAGTACACCACAATTTGGCGATAGAAAACAGTATCAAATGGACCCAGCAAACCGGTTGGAAGCTCTACGAGAAGCGGAATCTGATGTGATTGAAGGAGCTGATTTTCTAATAGTTAAACCAGCACTTTCATACTTAGATATTATTCGTGATGTGAAAAACAACTTTAATTTACCCGTTGTTGCTTACAATGTTAGTGGGGAGTATTCAATGGTAAAAGCAGCTGCAATGAATGGTTGGGTTGATGAAGAAGCAATTGTTATGGAGAAAATGATAAGCATCAAACGTGCAGGTGCTAATTTGATTCTAACTTATCATGCTAAAGATATTGCTAAATGGTTAAAAAAATAAAAAGGTGGAGATAAAATGAAACAATTTAATCAATCAATAGATGCATATAATGAAGCAGTAGATTTAATGCCAGGTGGGGTTAACTCACCAGTTAGAGCTTTTAAATCTGTCGGTATGACACCGATCTTTATGGAGTCAGGTAAAGGTTCTAAAATAACTGATATTGATGGTAATGAGTATATTGACTACGTATTAAGTTGGGGACCCCTTATTTTAGGGCATGCAGAAGATAATGTCGTTAAGCAACTTCAAAATGCTACTATTAAAGGCACTAGTTTCGGTGCACCGACAACATTAGAGAACGATTTAGCAAAGATGGTTATTGATCGTGTTCCTTCTGTGGAAATGATTCGAATGGTTAATTCAGGTACTGAAGCAACAATGAGTACATTGCGTCTCGCACGCGGATATACAGGACGTAATAAAATCTTGAAATTTGAAGGTAATTACCACGGACATGGGGATTCATTATTAATTAAAGCAGGTTCAGGTGTTGCCACACTTGGTCTTCCAGATAGTCCTGGAGTGCCTGAATCAATTGCAAAACAAACGATTACTGTGCCATACAATGATCCTGAAAGTGTTAAATTAGCATTTGAGACATACGGTGATGATATTGCAGCTGTTATTGTTGAGCCTGTTTCAGGGAATATGGGTGTCGTTCCTCCTATTAATAACTTTTTACAAGACTTAAGAGAGATTACAACTCAATATGGTGCGTTACTTATATTGGACGAAGTAATGACTGGTTTCCGCGTAGGTTATAACTGTGCACAAGGTCATTTCGATGTCGACGCTGATCTGACATGTCTAGGTAAAGTCATTGGTGGTGGATTACCTGTTGGTGCTTACGGTGGTAAACGTGAAATTATGGAGCAAATTGCACCAGCCGGAAATATTTATCAAGCAGGAACTCTTTCTGGTAACCCACTTGCTATGACAGCTGGTCTTGCAACTTTAGGGGCTTTAACTGAAGACGATTATGAACATATGAATGAACAGGTTGATCGCTTGATAGATGGTTATCGTAAAGCAGCTGAAGAAAATAATATCCCTTTACAAATCAACCGAGCTGGTTCTATGATGGGTGTATTTTTCACTGATACACCAGTAACCAACTTTGATGAAGCACAAACATCTGACTTAGAATTATTTAAAAAATATTATCAAGGGATGATTGAAGAAGGCATATTCTTACCGCCTTCACAATTTGAAGGCCTCTTCATGTCTACAGCTCATTCTGATGAAGATATTAATAAAACAATTAAAGCAATTGAGAAAGTCTTTGCAACTTTATAAATTAAATAATAAGCAGCTAATTCGCTGGTATGTTGATGGTATCCCACCAGATTCATACCAGTCAATTTTGCTTTTATTTGCTATTATTATAATAATAAATATAACCTTTTACAGCTTGATTCAATACTTGAAATGAGAATATTTTGTTCTTTCTAACGTTTCATCTTTCGACTTTTCCTTTTATTTAAATAAATGAATCTTCTTCTTTCCAAATATGTTTTTTAGAATTTTTCATATCAATTTCTTGTTTATTTTCCCAATCATCTGCTTCTGAGTCTTCTGTTTCTTCACCTTGAATGTCATTAATAATCCATTGTTTCTTTTCAGTATCATACTTTAAATTATATTTACGGAGTTCAGAATAAGAAAGGTCTTCAGCAGGGGTGTCTTCTAATTTAAGTTTTTCTTCATAAGAAACAAGCATTGTTATTTCTGCACTCCACTTTCCATCAAAGTGACTTAAAGTTATTTCATCCATATCAACAATTGACTTGGTAAACTTTGATTCAATTTCTTCAATATAATCTTTAATTAACTCAAATTCAAAACTAGCACTACCAAGACTCTTCTTTAAGTCGTCTGTAACGTTTTTAAATTCTTTTTCATCAAATCCTGACGCTAAAAACATAGACATACTTTCATTAAATTCATTGGTGGTAGCAATTAATGCCTTTTGAATTTCTTTATCATTTTCCGCTAATTTTTCATCATCTAACAGGAAACTAACTTCTGAGTCACCCCAGACATCAGTTTTATCTTTTTCAGTGAAATTACCTAAATCATTTTTTAAAGTCGCATTAATTTCATATTCACCGGGTATAAGAGGTCCATACAGATTCTTTTCTTCTTCTACTTCTCTAATTTGTTCTTTAAATCCTTCTACTCCAAGAGATAGTTTATCATCTTCTTCAACACCTTTTGCTTTGATGTTAACTGTTTTGATTTGAACTTTATAATCCGGAAACATTCCCAATGTTTTTCCATCAAGGATTAAACTAGCTTGCGCAGTTGGAGTTAAAAAATCATCATCAGCTATCTGCTTTTTAAACTCTTCTTTGATAACTTGATGACTTTCACTATTTTTATTTAAATAGTTAATAAAAGCAGTAAGTGAAGCTTTATTTACTTGTGCTTCGTTTTTATCAGGTTTGATTATTTCTTTTAACGAAGACATATCTTTATCTGCGATAGCTTCGTTAAAAATTTCTACTGTTTTTTCAGGTTTGTGTTGTGCATTGATTACAAAAAAAGCGACAACTAAGCCTATAACTAAAAGAGCGAAAACACCACCAAAAATAAATGCCCTTTTTTGCATAGTTATCTAACAGCTCCTTCTGCAAATACTTGGTTTAATCTTTTAGTTGCTTCAAGACCTGAATCATCAATAGCCCATTTCCCATCTTTTTGTTTCATCTCGACTTCAATTTCACGACTACCATTTTTTGCATCGATTTCATCTAATATTGAATCAAACTTTTTCAAAGCATATTCATTTTCTTTATCTGGGTCAAAATCATTATTATCTCGGTAATCCTCTTTATAATCTCTCATTTTTTCGGTTATATCATCATAAGCTAACGCCTCGTATTCAACATTAACAATAGCTTTTTCACCACTATTACCTGTTACAGTTACTTCAATTTCGTCTTTTTCAGCAGAACTTTGTTTAAAACTTTCATAATGTTTTTCAGCATCATCGTTTGATATACTTTTTGAAACGGTCATATCCATCATTTTCTTAAAGCTTTTTTGTGCGTCATCTTGAAGACTATTTTTATCTGCTGAAATATATTTTTCATAATCGCTATTATCTTTATCAAAATAAATTGTTTCAATATAAGCAGTTAATGCTTTTTCTGGTATCATTAAACTTTCGAGGCTTTCGTTATATTCACCTGTATCAAGAGGAATATTTACATCTTCTACTTCAGCTTCATAATCACTGGATTGAGGCAAAATATTAATTTCATATTCTTTGTCCTTTTCAACATCAAACATAACGGTCATGGTCTTTTGTTTATCAACACCAACACTTGTATTAGATTCTCTTTCTATACCTAATGCATGATTAACATTTGTTACAGGATCCATTTGTGAATCTCCGTCGTATAATTGCATGCTCATCTCAGGGAAAACATCTACAGATGCGTCAGAAACATTTTTAATTAATATATCTATTAATAAAATCCCGCCATCTGCTTCCTCTCCATCTATCGGTTCACCACCATCTCGATCTGATAAAATATACCGCGCATCTTCAATAGATGCTTCGATTGTTTTTCCTTTTGCCTCACCTGCATCTCCTTCTTTTGAGCCTCCACAGGCAGTTAATCCTAATAAAAGTAATAAAGAGCTAAACAATAAAGTCAATTTCTTCATTTAAATATAATCCCCTTTCAAATCAATTTTTTTATAATTGCAAAAACTTAACGTAAAAATATAGCAATAACTATCAGATAATAATTATTACTATAAAAAGACATTATTAAAAACACTATATGTAATTTCTATGGTAACGTCAACAGATTTCATGTTATAAAAAAATATTAGTTAACATTTTTTTTAAAAATACATTATATTGTGTGTAGCTGTTGGTGGAGTTCGCGGATTTGTTCTGCTAATTCAGGAACAGGACCATCTACTACCGTATCTTTAATTACTTCTTCAATTGGAAGGTTACGAACGCGTGAGGGTGGTACTTCCATTTCGCTCATCCACTCTACTAGTTGTTTAGTCGAACTCGCATAAACAATACGTCCTAATCCTACCCATCCGTGTGCAGCTGCACACATTGAACAATGTTCACCTGAAGTATACACAATCGCTTTTTGTCTTTCCTCAGGGGTCATATTGGTTGCTGCCCAGCGTGCTAAGGCAAATTCTGGGTGTTGTGTATGGTCTCCACCTGCAACCCGGTTATGATTTTCTTTAAGTACTTCACCTTTTTCAGAAACTAGAATAGAACCAAAAGGCTCATCTCCTTTATCTAACGCAATTTTAGCTAATTCAACACAACGTTCTAAATGTTTATAATCTTTATTGCTTATCATTATTAAAATCTCCCTTCTTAATCTATTACAGTACAGTCCAATTATTAATAAAATCAGTCTTTATTCTGTAGGTTTTTTTGATAGAAAAGATATCCTTTATTGAATATTGAGTATATATTTGCATTATAACATAGAAAATTTTCATATCTTTATTAACTTACAAACTCTATGGTAAACTATGAAAAGAAAAGAGTTCACAATTTTTAAAAATCGTTAAATAACATTTTCAGTGAACTATTTTATATAAATATTAGAAAATAGGTGAATCAATATGAAATTATCTGAGTTTACAGTTGGTCAGGAGTTCACAACAAAATCTTTCAAACTCACACAAAAGAAGATTATGGAATTTGCGAAAGACTATGACCCTCAGTATATGCATTTAGATGAAGAAAAGGCAAATCAAGGTAGATTTAATGGAATTATTGCATCAGGAATCCAAACTTTAGCGATTTCTTTTAAATTATGGATTGAAGAAGGTAAGTATGGTGATGATATTATCGCGGGGACGCGCATGAATAATATTAAATTTACTCAGGCAGTTTATCCAGATGATGAATTATACACTGTTGTAAAAGTCATTGATATAAAGGAAAGAAAAATCGAAAACGGCATTCTTACTGTAACGTTAACCACATTTAATCATAAAGAAGTAAAAGTTTTTGAAGGTGATTTATCTGTGTTATTAAAAAATGATAAATCAACCATTTGAAATTAGAGTTAAATCAAAAGATTAACAATACCTCACTCCACAAAAAGCACCCTTTAAGTTAGACTTACCATTAACTTAAAGGGTGGGATACTCTAATCTATTTTTATGCGCTTTATAAATATTTACTATAACGTTTTTCTAATTTGTCTTGGACTAATTCAATTAAAATACATATCGGCCAATAAATGAGCGCGATTAAAATGTACATTGTCATTGCATCATACGTTCTTCCAGCAACTATTTGTGTCTTTTGAAATAATTCTGGCACAGTAATGACCGCTGCAAGTGATGTTCCTTTTACAATATCTAAAAATACATTTGTTAAAGGCGGTACTGCTGTTCGAATTGCTTGTGGTAAAATAATCTTTCGTAAGGTTGGCCAGTAGCTTAAATTAAGCGCCTTAGCTGACTCCCATTGTCCAGTATCGATACTATTTAATGCCGAACGATTAATCTCAGCAATGTAAGCCGCACTATTTAAACCAAACGCCAAAAATGCGGCTGTTAACGCATTAAATTCAATCCCTATAACCGGCAGGCCAAAATATATGATAAATAAAAATACAAGCATAGGCGTTCCACGCATGAAAGATATATAAATACGTGCAGGCCATTGAAGTATCCATCTATTGGAATCACGTAATAATGCTAAAAATAGTCCGAGAATCAAACCAACTGTCATTCCAACTATGGCAACGGACAAAGTCATTGGTAATCCTTTGAGAATGAAAGGAAGGTTTTCTAAAGCTAACTCGACATCAAATAATCCACCAAAATCAAAACCATTAAAATTCATAATCCGACTCCTATATGTCCAATCCATCTACTTCAATAATTTCTTTATCTGGTTTTACAGAAGCATCTTCTTCATAAAACTCTTTAGCGAGCTCAGATAACGTCCCATCTTCATGCATATCACTAATTACTTTATCAATTTCTTCTTTCATTGTTTCCTCACCTTTTGGCATCATTACACCAGACTCTGTTGGATGAAAATTCAATGTAGGGTGTAAGTGAATATCAAAATCTGGAAATGCAGCAACACCGAACTTTGTTAAATAATAATCATTAATTACAACATCAGTCCTACCATTATCGACATCACGTAAATAAGCTTCGTTTGGCGCGTTACCATACGTAATCACTTCAGCCCCATATTGCTCAGCTATTTGACTATAAATTGTCGTTGCTCCTCCTCCGGCTTTTTTACCTTTTAAATCTTCTAATTCCTCAATTCCAGAATTATCATCTTTTCTCACAGCCATAGTGACAAACGAATATTTAATTGGTTCACTAAATTCAAATTCTTCTTTTCTCCTATCAGTTATCCCACCTGTTGATATATCAATTCTACCACTTTTAATGGCTGGGCTTACATTATCAACGCCAATTATTTCAAAATTAATCTCTAAGTCTAAGCGGTCGGCAATCTCTTTCATTGTTTCAACTTCATAGCCTGTTAATTGATCCTCTGTCTCTTCTTCGCCATCATAGAATGAGGCTGCAATTAAAGTTCCTGATGTTCCTACGACCAGTTCACCTGACTCTTTAATTTCAGTCCAGCGATCATCCACAGTATTTTTATCACTTGCATCGTTTGCTTTCGTCTCGCCAGCTTCTGGATTACCACAAGCATTTAACACGACCGCTAATAATAAAATAAATCCAATACTTAAAAATCTTTGCACGTATTTCAACTCCCTATGTATTTTATATAATTACTGTTACATTAATTATATAAAAGTAATTGTAACAGATGATTTCATTATATTCAACACTCTATAATGCTGTAATACTAAAAAATATTTTTTAAAACTAAATTAAGTTGCTCTTAACTCCAATCAAATGAATCATATAACAGTACTCTTTCACTTTTTTATTTTTATTTTTCTGATTAAGAAATATATTTTACAATTTGATGTTTTAGAGTGAGGTGATAGGGTATAATAATTAAAAACTGGAGACCATACATAATGCAAAAATTTTATAAAAAGAAATCACTTTGGATTTTATTAATACTATTACTTATAATTGTTGGGATTGTTATTTTAAATAAAACTAAGCCTATCCCAAAAGGACTTTCTTATGAGAGTGATGTCTATCAAACAGACAAGGTTGAGTTTTTATCTGATTTAACGTATTACGATAATAAAGATGAGATGAAAACTGAACAAGATATTTTTAAAGAAGTAATCAATGTAATTAATCAGGCAGAAGATTTTGTCGTAGTTGATATGTTTTTATTCAATGACTTTACTGACCAAAATAGAAATTTTCCTGATTTAAGTGGCAAACTTACGAAAGCTTTAATAGCTCAAAAAGAAAAACATCCAGAATTACAAGTCGTTTTTATTACGGATCCTGTTAATACAGGGTATGGTTCTTATGAAGATAGACACTTAGAAGATTTAGAAAAAAATGATATTGAAGTGGTCATTACGAGTTTAAGTGAACTGCGTGATTCTAATAGCTTTTATTCAGCTGCTTGGCGCTTATTTTTTCAACCGTTTGGCAATGAAGGAACAGGTTGGTTACCGAATCCGCTAGCTAAAGAAGGACCCAAAATCACTGTGCGTTCTTACGCTAAGTTATTCAATGTAAAAGCTAATCATCGAAAAGCGGTTGCATCAGAAAAAAATGCTATTATCGCTTCTGCCAATCCACATAATGAAAGCGGATTTGCTTCTAATATTGCTTTCAAAGTATCTGGTGAGATTATAAATGATATTGTTAAAGCTGAACAAGCAGTGATTGATTATTCTGGTGGAGAAATGGTTATTGATTATAAAGATAAAGTTGAAACAACAAGCGGTGATATCGCGATTCAATATTTAACAGAAGGAAAAATATTAAAAAGTATCTTAGAAGAAATTGAACAAGCAAAAAAAGATGATACTATTTGGATTGGGATGTTTTATATTGCAAACAGAGATGTAATTGATGCCATTCATGATGCAACAGATAGAGGAGCAAAAGTACAACTTATCCTTGATCCAAACAAAAATGCTTTTGGTAGTAATAAAACAGGGTTACCTAATATGCCAATCGCTTCTGAAATGGTTAAAGATAATAATTTAGATATTCGTTGGTATGAGGCTAAAGAAGATCAATATCATACGAAAATAATTTATATAAAAAAACCTACTGAGTCTGTTGTAATTGGCGGGTCTGCTAATTATACAACACGTAACTTGGATGACTTAAATTTAGAAAATAACTTAAAAATTACCGCTCCCCAAGATGCAGACGTTATGCAAGATGTCGATGCATACTTTAATAGATTATGGGATAATGAAGATGGTACATTTACTTCTGATTATGAAACTAACGAAGATTCTTTAACTTCAGCATTAAAGCTTACTTACTGGTTACAAAAATTAACTGGCTTAACAACTTACTAAATATATTTTTTAACCATAGCATTATTTTTTGCTTTATTGTAAGATAAATTTGAGGTGATTAAATGATTGTTTACTCATTTATTGGGAAAAGTGGAACTGGAAAAAGTTCTAACGCTATTCAATTTGCTCATGAACATAATATTCCTGCGATTATTGATGATGGATTATTAATTGTAAATGGCAATAAAGTAGCAGGGAAATCTGCTAAATATGAAAAAACAACAATTGCTGCTGTAAAACGCGCTATTCTTTCATCTGAAAAACATATGATGGATATAAAAAATAAACTTGAAAAATTAAATATAGATCGCTTATTGATTATTGGAACGTCTATGAAAATGGTTAGATTAATTGCTGCTAGACTAGAAGTGGGCAGAATACAAACACATTATTATATTAGTGGTTTTGTATCTCCTCAAGATATTATTGCTGCTCAAAATACGCGCAAAACGACAGGAAATCATGTTATCCCAATTCCACATCACCAAATTGGGCCTAATATTTTGGTCAAGATTATTCGGAAAGGTGTTTATATATTCTCACCACATAAAGAAAAAATTGGCGAAACAACAATTGTTCAACCGCCTTTCTTTACACGCGTGAAAGAAATAAAAGATGAACAAGTTAATGCAATAAATGATTTTGTCGACTTCCATATCATCCAATTTAAAATTGATTTAATCATTCTAAAACAATTAATTAATAATCGAACAAACGATTTAATTGATCGATTTGAAGATTATCTGGTTTATTTGGTACAACGTTTCAAAAAAAGACTTTCAATTATTAAGCAAAAAATGTTAGAGTTTTTTGTACGAAGAAAATTCCAAGCAATTTAATAAGCTCCCAGTAATTAATCATTAAGATTAGTTACTGGTTTTTTATTTTAATTTTATGTTAAAATAAAATAAATTAATTAAAGGTGGTTCAAAAATGAGGCTGACACTATGGGTTGCTTCTTTATTCTTAATCATCATCCTAGGCGGAACTTTTTTATTCATTAAATTCAGCCCACCCTTAGAAATTGGAACAGTTGCTTCAAGTGATGATAAACAGATAGCTCTTGTAGGAATTGGTAATAAAGGATTTAGTATGATTAACATAACTGAAGTTTTAGTAAATACAAATAAAGCACCAATAGATGTAAAGTTGCAAGAAAGTAATATCATCCATGGCTTCACTTTAACAGATAATTATAATAGTCACGAAGACAAAGATGTTACTTTTAAAAATATTGAGGATGTAGATATTAAAAGAGGCACTTCTCCAGCTACTAATTTTGAAAATGCAGATGAAGGGACCGCTTCTGAAAAAAACACCATTTATGGCGTCCATGTTATTAATGATCGTGCTATCACGGATATTCAGATTACTTATAAATATCTTGGTATCTCTTTTACAAAACAAATTAAAATTTAATAAAGCATAAAAAAACCTCAGAATTTAACTCCTCCTGAGGTTTTTGTCATTAACGCTGATTAAATTTTGGTTCACGTTTTTCTACAAAAGCACTAACTCCCTCTGGAAAATCTTCGGGATCTACAAACTTACTTGTCCCTTCCCATAACTCTGGAGCGCTTTCTGTACTTTCAGCAACTGCTCTTTTTATCGCGAGTAGAGATCTTGGCGACTTTGAGGCTATACGAGAAGCCATATTTAATGCATGATTAACTAAGGTATTTGAATCTACAAGTTCATTTAGTAAACCATGCTGATGAGCTTGTGTACCATCATAAATTTTACCCATATATACTAATTCTTTTGTTTTACTTGGTCCTAACAATGTCACTAATCTGTGAGCAAATCGATTATTTAACGTGATTCCTAAATTACCTACGGGAATCCCTAACTTGGTATTTTCTGAGCCAACTCGCATATCACATGCTAAAGCGAGCTCCAAGCCTGCTCCCATCGCAGGCCCATTAATCACACATAGTGTCGGCATGGGTAATAATTCGAAATATGTTATTGTTCGTTCCATTATCCTAAATGCTTCTTCAGCTTCATCTATTGTCATTTGGTTAAATTCATAGAGATCAGATCCACTTGTAAACTGGCGGCCAGAACCTCTTAATACTAGCACTTTGTTCTTAGTATTCTTTTCTGCTTTTTCAGCTAAGTCATAAAGTTTTTCCCACATTGCTTGAGAGAGTGCATTTCTCTTTTGAGGACGGTGAATTGTGATAATTGCTATACCACCACTTTCTTGGTAGGTTATTTTCGCTTCTTCCTCTTCCATTCTTGATATTTTAACTTTCACTACACTCACCCCCTTTTAAAACACTTAAAACAAATTTTATATTTTATAAAACCACTGACCAGCTTCAATTTCCCTTTTACAATCTCCACGTCTACGAAGATATTCTAAATGGGCAACTGTTTCTCCAATGGCAAAACGAAGCTCATGTACTGTTAAGTTGAAAGGAAACAACGCTTCGGATACCTGATAAACATTTAATTTTCCAGCTGATAATATTGATAAAACAAAATCACACCTTTCTTCATGATGGGCAATTAACTCTTCAATCCGACTTGTGCCATCGTAAAATGGTTCACCATGAGAAGGAATAACATAATCTATTTCTAACTCCTTCATTCTATGTAATGAGTTAAAATAAGATCCTAAAGGATTTGGATCACCTTGATACCAATATGAAATATTTGGCGTAATCCTAGGCAAAATATGATCAGTGCTAATAAGTACTTTATGTTTTTCATTATAAAAAGTGACTAAACCATCAGAGTGGCCTGGCACGATAAATGGTTTATAAATTTCATTTCCTATTTTATACTCTTTGTTTTCTGTGATATAATCTGTCACTTGTGGATAAGGAGTTACTATGGGAACAAAATCCTTTGTATTTTCTTTCATTTCTTTCCCTTTTTCTTCTGGAACAGCAGATTTATAATAATATTCAGGAAGTTGTTTAATTGCTGAGTCATTCATATGTGTTAACGCAAGCTCTTCTTCTGTCTTCCCCATATGTACTGTTGTATCGTATTTTTGTTGAAGATAACCTACAGCTCCAATATGGTCAGGATGATGGTGTGTAACAATAATCTCTTTAAGTTTTATATCTTTTAATTCTTGGTCCCAACGTTTTCGTGTGGCTTGATTATTTAATCCTGCATCAATCAGCAACATACCATTTTCACCCTCTGCTAAAAAACAGTTTACATGGTTTAATCTAAATGGTAAGTCCAATGTAATTGGATGAATTCCTAACTTATTTAACATTCTAACTCTCCTCACGTAATTCCTATAATGAATTACTACTCATTATACGTGAGGAAGTTTTTTATTACTAGATAATACCTAAAACACTTAGTTACTATTTAGACATGAAATTCATACATAAAAGGATTATTTCCCTACGATATCTTCTTCGTAATCATAATATTCATCGTACCCTTCCAAATTCTCTTCATAATCTGATTCATTATACTCGTCCCAGTCTTCGTCTTCATAATCTTCATACTCTGGTTCCTCATACTCGTCCCAGTTTTCGTCATCATACTCTTCATAATCTGGTTCCTCATACTCGTCCCAGTTTTCGTCATCATACTCTTCATAACCTGATTCGTTATATTCGTCCCAGTTCTCGTCATAATCTGATTCATTAAATTCTTCTTCGTCATACCAATCTTCACCATAATACCAATATATATCTTCTTCAAATTCTTCATCATAATTATCACCATCAAACTCGCCATCATCAGTACTATAATCCTCACCAAAATAAAATTCCCCATCTACATCATAAAACTCTTTTAAAATAGCTGCTTCATCCATTGGAAACTCGAGCCATTTTTCAATAAGTGGTTTGACATGATATAAAGGAATACTAAATCCAATTGAGTCTGTTTCAGTACTTTTCGCTGAGTTGATTGCAATTATCTTTTGCGTATCGACTGAAACAAGTGCTCCTCCACTATTACCGGGTGCAATAGGTGCTGATATTTGATATATATTTTCATAAATGAAAGTCCCAATTGTCAAATGACGATCTACACCTGTTAAATAACCGACTGTTGCAGTATTTTCAAGGCCATGTGGACTTCCCAATGCAATAACGCGTTCTCCGACATCAGACGAGTTTTCTAACTCTAATGGATAAGGTTTTTCTCCGATCAAATCTTCTACTTTGATAATTGCCACATCAGTTTCATTGGAGTAACCAATCACTTTACCTGGCATTTCTTGACCTAATTTATTTTTTACAACGACATTAATCGAACCTTCTACCACATGAGCATTGGTTATAATAATCCCTGTTTGATTATATAAGAAGCCTGAACCTTGAGATTCCTCTGAAAAAACAGTATAAACGGATTCTTGTGCTTCTTTAATAATTTCTATTTTTTTATTTTTGTCAATTTCTGTTTTTTTCTGTTCTTTTTGCTTTTCTGGCGTTTTTTCAACTTCATTATTCGTGTTTGGTAATTCTTCTTGCAATTTAATAAGTATGTCTGTGTCTTTACTGAACATTTTATCAATTGGAGAATAAACAAAAAAGCTAGCAACACTGAATATGGTTAATATAATTAATAATGTGATTAAAAACTTCTTACTCTTTAATTTTCTGTCACAATGTATACAACGTTTAGTTTTTTTCTTATTTGCAGTTCCACAAAATTTACAATACAATGCTCCAGCTCATTTCATTATTATTTAGTTTTTAAGTTGTTTATTTTAGTAATTAAATAATATAGTATGTCTCTTATTATACATATATTATATTAAATATGTGAAGTAATTATGAAGCATATGTTACAATTGATACACCATTTATTTAGATAGGAGAATATTTATGTTCGAACAAAAAAGTTACTCAGACGATAGAGAAAAGAACTATTCTACGTTACTTAAGCAACTTGAAGCACTTATTCAAGATGAACCAGATAGAACAGCTAACCTAGCAAATGCTTCTGCTTTATTAAATCAGTTTCTAGATAATATTAATTGGGTTGGTTTTTATATATGGAAAGACACTGAATTAGTACTTGGACCTTTTCAAGGCTTACCGGCTTGCATTCGGATACCAGCCAAACAGGGAGTTTGTGGTACTGCTTATTCTAATAACCAAACAATGCTTGTCCCCAATGTCAATGAGTTCCCTGGCCATATCGCTTGTGACGCACGGAGCCAGTCTGAGATTGTTATTCCAATTGTGATCAATGGCAAAGTTTTTGGCGTCTTAGACATAGATAGCCCTATTCTGAATCGTTTTGATGACGTTGATCAAGCTCAGCTTGAAAAGTTTGTTCATGTATTAGAAAAGAATATTTAAGTAAATTAATATTTCCCAGGAAATAACGCTGCTAATTGGAGAGTTATAAAAAGCCATTTAAGTTATTTCACTTTACACATAGGAGAGTTATTATGTCTGAAAATTTATATTTAAGAGTTTTTGAAAAAACAGATCTTGATTTTATGCATCGTCTTTATAACGACCCTACCATTATGAGTTTTTGGTTTGAAGAGGCATTTTATTCAAGAGCTGGACTTGAAGCAGATTTCGAAAAGAATTTAAACGATACTCGAACTAAAAGTTTCATTTTACAAGATGGAGATGAAGTCATTGGTTTAATTCAATTATTTTCGGTAGATTATATCCACCGGAAAGCAGAATTCGCAATTATTATTGACCCTCTTCAACAAGGTAAAGGCTATGCACTTAAAGCAACAAATTTATCTACCGAATATGCTTTTAAAACACTTAATTTAAATAAGTTTTATCTGTATGTTGATGCAGTTAATGAAAAAGCTATCCACGTATACAAAAAAGCCGGGTTTACTCAAGAGGCAGTCTTAAAAGATGAATTTTTTATAAATGGAGAATATCATGATATTGTTTATATGAGTTGTTTTCAAAAAGACTACCTCAAAAAATAACCAGTATAGTCTAGTTAGACTGTACTGGTTTTCTTTTAGATTTAACTTTTTGTTTTTTTTCAGGAGGTCCCCAATCAAAACTACCTCCAAATACATCTCGCACATCATGAACAACAACAAATGCGTGATTATCAACAGAAGCAATTACTTTTTTCAACTTCATAAGTTGATACTTATTAATAATAACGTAAGTCATATCAGTATCTTCTTTTAAATAACCACCATAACCTTCAAACACAGTGACACTTATATTCATTTGATCAATGACTTCATCAGCAATGACTGATGATTTATGTGAAATGATGCTAACAGCTTTCCGTGGGTCAAGTCCATCCATAACTAAGTCCATCGCTTTTTTAGCAATAAATAAAATAATAATTGTATACATGATATTAAGTGGGCCGATAATGAGTATACCTGATAAAACGATTAATAAATCCATAATAAAAATGGTTCTTACCATATCAAATCCATAATTTTTATTTAACATCATCGCAAGTGTACTTGTTCCACCCATTGAGCTTCCTGTCCTAAAAATAAGCCCAGCACCTATCCCAATAAAAAAACCTGCAAAGATAGCAGAAACGAGTGGATCACCAAGTGAACCAACCATATCTTCTGTTAAATAGATAAAGATTGAAACTAATGGAACTGTTAAAATTGAAAGTCCAATTGCTCGTTTAGATAAAGATTTATAACCAATAAGTAAAATAACGGATGTTAAAATAAAAGTTACAATTCCAGGTGACCAACCAAAAGCATAATATAAAAGGATTGCTGCACCCGGAACGCCACCTTCTGTTAAATCATTTGGTATAGCAAGTACTGTTAAGGCTAATGCATAACATAGCGCTCCAATTGTTATCATTGATATATCTCTGAAAAGCAGCTTCATATAATTCCTCCCTTGATTTTTCATTTTTTTATTTCGCACAATATAAACTATACTATCATGTTTAATGCATATTTTTAATCATATAATCATTTTCTTAGAAAACTCCAAACTTAAAAGCCATGTAAATCAATTTTAATTGATCTACATGGCTCATTTTATAATATTAATTTTTTTGTTTTATAAGGTTATGGTCTTCAATAAACTGACCTAATACTTCTTTTAAATTAGGTTCAGTTACTTCATCCAATTCATACTGGATACGTGTTTTTGGTTTATTTATGTTAATAATTCTTGTTAAATCCATTGGCGTTCCAATAATCACAACATCACAATCTACTTGATTAATAGTTGCCTCTAAGTCTTTTAATTGCTCTTCACCATAGCCCATAGCTGGAAGTACATTTTCTAAATGGGGATAAGTTTCAAATGTCGTTTTTAAAGAACCAACTGCATAAGGACGAGGGTCAACTAACTCTTTCGCTCCTAAACGTTCTGCAGCAACTGTTCCCGCTCCAATTTGCATTTCTCCATGTGTTAATGTAGGACCATCTTCAACAACAAGGACTCTTTTTCCTTTAATAAGATCTGGATTATCCACGAGAATTTCTGACTCTGCTTTGATAATAATTGAGTTAGGACTTGAAGTTTTTATATTTTGTTCAACTTGATTGATTGATTTTTGTGGTGCACTATCAATTTTATTAATAATTGATACATCTGCTGTCCTTAAACATACTTCGCCTGGATAATAACTTAATTCATGCCCTGGACGATGGGGATCAAGTACAGTTATCGCAAGATCAGGTTCATAAAATGAAAAGTCATTATTACCGCCGTCCCATAAAATTACATCACAGCCATCTGGATCATTTTCTGCCGCTTCTAAAATTGCTTGATAATCAACACCTGCATAAATAATATTCCCACGATCGACATGTGGCTCGTATTCTTCCATTTCTTCAATTGTACAGTCATGCTTCTTTAAATCTTCAACTGTCGCAAACCTTTGTACACGTTGTTTTACTAAATCGCCATAAGGCATTGGGTGACGAATCGCAATTACTTTCAATCCTTTTTTAAGCATTTCTTCTACCACAACTCTCGAAGTCTGGCTCTTACCTGTTCCGGTCCGGGTCGCACAAACTGAGATTACTGGTTTATTACTTTTTATCATTGTACTTTTTGTTCCTAATAATTTAAAATTAGCGCCTGCTGAATTAACAATTGCACCAATCCCCATTACTTTTTCATAAGGTAGATCACTATAGGCGAATACACATTCATCAATATCATGCTCTTTAATTAAATCTGTTAGTTCTTCTTCTGGGTAAATTGGAATGCCATCCGGATATAAATCTCCTGCTAGCTCAGTTGGGTATTTACGTCCATCTATATCAGGTATTTGTGCTGCAGTGAAAGCTACAACGTTATATGCCTCATTACCCCTAAAATATGTATTAAAGTTATGGAAGTCTCTGCCTGCTGCTCCAATAATAATCACATTTTCTTTTTTCATTAGTCACATCTCCAGCTTCATTTAATATTTATCATTGTAATAATAATACATCTAAATGAATAATAATGCAATACTTTTAATATATATAATTAAAAAAACTGTGAACTTCATTTAAGAAGTTCACAGTTTGGTAGTTAGAATAAATAACGACTATAAACAATGACGATGATAAACACCCAAATCAAATCGACAAAATGCCAGTAATACGAAAATATTTTTAGCTTCTCTGTGAAAAGTGAGAATGGAATTTTAATACCCGATAATTGAATGAGCAAAATAATCATCCAACCAACTCCAAATAAGACATGGGCCGCATGTAAACCTACTAATACGTAGTAAGCACCTAAGAAAGAACTTGTTGAGAGCTTATACCCTTCATTAATAAACATTCGAAACTCGTTTATCTCGATACCAAAGAATATTAAACCAAATAATAAGGTAACTAGCAACCACAGAATAATCTTCTTTAAGTTTTCTTTTTTTAGACCTCTTTCAGCTAGCATTAAAGTGCCGCTACTAGAAAGTAAAAAGATTGATGAAATAATCACCGTAGTAGCACTAAACACCTCTGATGGATGAGGCCCTTCAGAAGAGGGCGTGAATATAATATAAACAGAAAACAAAGTAAGGAACATAACCATTTCTACACCTAAATAGATTAGAAAGCCCATTTGCTTATCTTTGAATAAATCAGTTTCATAAGTATTCATTACTTAGACACCTCTTTTTCACCGTAATAGTTTGACCTTTCATCAGTCAATGCACGGATAATCATGAGTACAAATACCATCGCGCCTGGTATAAATGCAATCAAGAATAACTGATAAATTAAACAAATACCAAGTACTCCTAAGGAGACCCCTATCAACATTGGAATAATTGAATCTTTTGCTATTGGAGATGCACGGTGGTCTTCAGTCGTTTTAATCTTTTCACCACGAACTTTTGCATACCAGAAGGGATCCATCTCTTCTACTAAATGCATTGGGTTAAATGTTTCTTCTGGTGATGGCGATCCTACTGTCCATTCAAGTGTACGCCCGTCCCATGGATCGGGGCCTACTTTCTCATTCTTGCGGTGTGTTTTAAATATATTATAGAAAAGAAATAAAATACTGATCCCCATAATAAATGCACCTATGGTACTTAACATATTGGTAACTTCTAAGCCTTCACCTACGTCGTACGTAAACACACGTCTTTGCATCCCATTTAATCCTGTTAAATGCATTGGTAAGAATGTTAAATGATATCCAATAAGAAACAGCCAAAAATGCCATTTTCCTAATGTATCATCTAACTTAAGTCCCGTGATTTTTGGATAATAATAATAGATTCCTGCAAAAATTCCTAAGATTGTAGAAGCAAGTATAACATAGTGAAAATGCGCTACTACAAAATGAGAATCGTGGAATTGGAAATTGGCTGCTGATACAGAGAGCATTACACCTGTAACTCCCCCCATAACAAAAGATGGGATAAAGCCAAGTGAAAATAACATTGGAGTTGGGAATCTAAGTGATCCGCCTTTAATAGTGAATAGCCAGTTGAATACTTTAATGCCCGTTGGTACCGCAATTGCCATTGTTGAAATTGCAAAGAATGTATTAAGTATGGGACCTAAACCAACAGTTAACATGTGGTGGGCCCAAACGGTAAATGACAAGAATCCAATCAAAATGATTGAAAATACCATTGCTGGGTAGCCGAAAATACGTTTTTTTGCAAAGTTTGATATAATATCTGAAAATAAACCAAACGCCGGCAATGCTAAAATATATACTTCTGGATGCCCGAATATCCAGAATAAATGTTGCCATAAAACTGGATCCCCATCAGGCCCTTGGAAAAATTGTGTTCCAAATAAGCGGTCAAACATTAAGAGATATAAACCGATTGCTAATACTGTAAAAGCCACTATAATTAAAAAACATGTAATAAAAGTTGCCCAAGTGAATAGCGGCATCCTAAAGAAAGTCATACCAGGTGCCCTATGCCTAATAATCGTTACTATTAAATTAATTGCTGTAAAAATCGTCCCTAATCCTGATATTTGGACACCAAAAACATAGAAGTCAGTATTCACATCTGGTGTAAATAAGGCTGTTGATAATGGTGCATAACCTGTCCAACCGATTGCAGGTGCACTATCTAAGAAAAAAGCAATATTAAAAACTATTGCCCCAGCTATAAATAACCATACACTTACCGCATTTAAGAACGGAAATGCAAGATCTCGCGCTCCAATTTGTAAAGGTACTGCAATATTCATTAATCCAAGTAACATTGGTGTTGCCGCAAAAAATATCATAATAGTGCCGTGTGTTGAAAATGCTTGATTGTACTTTTCAAATTGAAAAACCCAAAACTCATTATTAGGCACCGCTAACTGTGTCCGAATAAAAAGCGCGTCAACCCCAGCTCTCAGGAAAAATATAAAACCGAATAATAAATATATGGTCCCAACTTTACGATGATTGGTTGTCCGCATATATTCCCAAAGAACAGGTAGTTTTTCTTTCTTTAAAATAAATACAACTAGAATAATGCTTAATATGATTGTGAATATCCAAGCTACAATAACGTCTGTTTGAACATATACTGATTGACCAAATAAAGAAAGATTCATTAGATCTACTCCTCTCCAAATTATTTATTTGTCCTCTTCTTCGTCTTCTTCTTCGATATCATTTAAATAATTAATATATTCATCTTTTTCAACGACTTTGACAGTAAAATTCATATTTGTATGTTGAATACCACAGTACTCCGCACATTTACCTTGATATGTACCGACTTCAGCATCATCAATTACATAAGTTATTTGGTTGCCAGGGATTACATCTACTTTACCTGCTAATTCCGGTATCCAAAATGAATGAATAACATCCTCTGAAGTTAAATGAAATACGAGTGGTTCACCTTCAGGTACAACTAATTCATCTGCCACACGTTCTCCATTCGGGTGTTGAAATGACCACTCAAATTGTTTGGCTAAAACTTCAATATGTCTTCCTTCTTCATTTTTTGTGACCGTTTTACTCGGGGATTGTTCCATTGTTATTTTAACCGTGGGCACTGCTAAAACAATTAACAATATTATTGGAATTATTGTGTATGTCAGTTCTAACTTCATATTTCCCTTTACATCGATTGGTAAGGTATCAGATTTTCCTGGCTTTTCACGATACTTAATGACGAAATATGTAAATAAAACAAACACAACGAGAATGACAAGTACCATCAAAGCAGTACTCAACCAAATTAAAAAGGCTTGATCTTTTCCAGTCTCACTTTTGGGATCTAAAACAGTTATATTGCTGCAACCTGTTATTAAAAATATAGAAATGAAGAAAAGGAGTTTTTTCATCACTAGAGCATCCTTTCTTTTTTATATTCTGAATATTGCAATTAAAAGTAACTTACCCTTCTTAAATGTAATTTAAACATTAAACTTTGATTAAAAAGTTTTATTTTAATAAATATGGGTATGCATATAAATAGGTTGCTTAAAAAATAAGGGGGGGTAAAATGAAGTTTTTATTAAAAGAACGTAATGTTTGGTTAATATTTGTATTAGGACTTATCATCGTTGTTGCATGTGCGCCAAAAGACGAAAATGCAGGGAAATTATACAATGAAAATGATATACGAAATAAACTGGAACAACTCGATTCGGATAGTGATATTCTTTATGGTAAAGAAATTTTTGATAATACAAAAAAGACTCTACCTGATAATGTCGGGAACGAGCTTTCTTGCCTAAGTTGCCATGGAAATGGTGGACTTAATACGAATTCTCCAATGGTCGGAATAACTGAAAAATTTCCAACCATGCGACGTGGCGAATTTACGACATTAGAAGACCGTGTTAATGGCTGTTTTATCAGAAGCATGAATGGAACAGAATTAGAAGAGGATAGTCGTGAACTTACTGCTATTATTAAATATTTTGAATTTATCTCTGAAGATGTGGAATCAGAAGATGATATTACTTGGCGTATGACAAACGATATGGAAGAAGTGCCTGAGCCCAATGTAGCAGATGGAGCTGAATTATATATTAAGAAAAACTGCATTTCTTGTCATGCGACTGATGGATCTGGAACAAGTAATAATACAGGTCCTGCATTATGGGGTGATGATTCATTTAATATAGCGGCTGGCATGGGTAAAATTGAAAAATCAGCTGGTTTTATTAAAAATAATATGCCAAAAGATAAACCAGGTACATTAACAGACCAAGAGGCCGCAGATTTAGCTGCTTATATCCTTTCTCAAGATCGACCAGACGGAGACCCAGAAAAAGTAGGCGATTATCATGAAGATCCTGACCGGACTTACCTAACACAAGATCGCCGAGATAAAATTAAAGATGGAGATTTTGATTGGAAAGGATTAGATACTGTTAAGTAAAACATAAAGCCCACTTATAAATTGCTAAGCGGGCTTTATGTCATATAAAATTGTATTATTTCATATCTGATAACCATTCAGCTACGGTTTTTTGTTCTTGACCAGAAATTAAACCACTAGGCATAGCACCTTTTCCATCTTCAATCACTTCTTCGATTTCATCTTCTGAGAGTCTTTGCCCCACATCTGTTAAATCAGGGCCTGTCCCTCCAGACAAATCTTCACCATGACAAGTTGCACAATTTTCTTTAAATATACCATCTGCATCAGATGAGTCCGTTACTCCCCCACCAGTACCAGATGGATTCTCACCACCATCATCGCCCATACCGCATGCACTTAATATAAGGAAAATTCCGAAAATAATTAACATTAACATTCTTTTCATTTTCATTCCTCCTTAAAGTTGTTTTAATTAAAGAATATTATAGAGATAGAAACTTCTTTTGTCATCTTTTTTTAATAATAAGTTAGTATAAAATAAAATGTTTAATTTATTAAAATGAGGGTAATGAACTAACTTAAGGAGTGTTTATTTATGTTAAATGTAATTGCTTGGGTTGCCCTCATTATTGGGCTAATTAGCTCACTTATTATCATTTTTGACATTATAAAACATCCACAACAGATGTTTATTATGAATTTGGTATGGCCAATTAATGGTTGGTTTTTAGGCCCGATAGCAATTTGGACTTATTTTAAATGGGGGCGAATTAAAGCTAAAAGTATAGAAAAAACAGATTCACGGGGGAATTTTGCTAAAGTATTTGTTTCAACAAGTCACTGTTCTGTTGGATGTACTGCAGGTGATGCTCTAGGAGTGCCTATTATCGCTTTAACTTCATTATCGATTGCAGGTTCTACTCTACTTACACATTATACAGTTGAATTTATTTTAGCTTATACCTTTGGGATTATCTTCCAGTTTTATGCAATCTATCCTATGGATAAATCAGTAGGTATTAAAAAAGCATTAAAATCTGCAATAAAAGCTGATACATTATCATTAATAGCATTCGAAGTTGGCATGTTTGGATGGATGGCACTTGTCCAACTTGTTTTATTTGTCAACCCACCTGAACCAAATGAGATAGTGTTTTGGTTTATGATGCAAATAGCAATGATTTTAGGTTTTTTAACAAGCTATCCAGCAAACTGGTGGTTAGTTAAAAAAGGTATTAAAGAAGCGATGTGATTAATAAATCTTGTCTGTAAATATTCTCTTAATAGTTTAAGGAGGTGTTATCCTTTTTAATAGAGTAATTAATATTTTACTTAATAATAATTATTTAATAATAGGGAGGATTAACATGGCTAATAATCAAGATGATAATAAGATATCGAGAAGACGTTTTGTTAAAAATTCAAGCTATGCTGCTGGTGGACTTATTGGAGGTGGACTTTTAGGTTCATTTTTAGGGGTTAATTTAAATGATACAAAAGAAGATACACAAAAGCCAGTTAAACAAAGCCCTAACCAAGCTTATATGTATTTTCAACGGAAAGCGGATTTTGAAACTTTAGGAGCTGCAACAGAGCGGATTTTTCCAAAAGATGATAATGGGCCAGGTGCTATTGAATTAGGTGTCCCTTATTTTATTGATCATCAATTAGCAGGAAGTTACGGTAGAAATGATCAAGAATATATGCAAGGCCCATTTCGAACAGGTAGCGATTTCCAAGGTTATCAAACCCCACTTAAACGTCATGAAATCTTTATGGAAGGTATTAGAGGACTTAATAGAGAAAGTAAAGAAAAATTTGACGGCGCTTTCACGGATTTAAAAAACGATGAACAAGATGATATATTAAGTGCTTTTGATGACGACAAAGTAAAATTAAAAGGTGTTAAATCATCGATGTTTTTCGATTTATTAATCGATGCAACGATGGCTGGTGCATATGCAGACCCACTTTATGGTGGGAATATTGATATGGAAGGCTGGAAAATGAAAGAATACCCTGGACATCAAATGAGTTATGCGAATGAGATAGAGAATGAAGAGTTCACTAAAATTGAACCTCAATCCTTGTCTGTACAGCATAAATAATTAAGGAGGCCCTTACTTATGGTCAAAAAGTTAGATAAAATAGAAGTAGTTGTAGTTGGTGTAGGTTGGACAGGTGGTATCGTGGCTGCTGAATTAACAAAAGCCGGTAAAAAGGTTGTCGGTTTAGAACGAGGTAGTAACCGTTCGACTGAAGATTTTCAAATGATTCATGATGAGTATCGTTATGGCCAACGCTATGGCTTAATGCAAGATACATCCAAAGAAACAATTACTTTTAGAAATAAACGGGATGAAAAAGCGTTACCTATGCGTAAGCTCGGTTCCTTTTTAATGGGAGAAAACGTAGGCGGTGCAGGCGTGCATTGGAACGGTCAAACATGGCGTTTTTTACCTTATGATTTCGAATTAAAAACTCAAACTGATAAACGATATGGCAAAAATAAATTAAGCGATGATTACCTTATTCAAGATTGGGGCATTACTTATGAGGAGTTAGAACCTTATTTTTATCAATTTGAAAAAACTGCAGGTATTAGTGGAGAAGATAATCCAAAAGGAGCACCCCGTGAAAATGACTATCCTACTCCACCAATGAAAAGTACACCTATTTTAGACCGTTTTAAAGATGCTGCAAAAAACCTCGACCTTCATCCGTTTCAAATGCCTTCAGCTAATTTATCTCAAAAGTATGAGAACCCTGATGGTGAGACTATTCAACCATGCGAATATTGTGGTTTTTGTGAACGTTTTGGCTGTGAATATGGTGCTAAATCAAGCCCTAATATTACAGTTATTCCGACCGCTCAAAAAACAGGTAATTTTGAATTAAGAACAGATTCAAATGTGTTAGAAATCTTACATGAAAATGGCAAAGCAACCGGTGTAAAATACATTGATGTAAAAACTGGTGAAGAATTTGAACAACCAGCAGATGTCGTTATTGTAACTAGTTTTACTTTAAATAATACACGCTTATTACTTCAGTCTAAAATTGGAAAACCTTATGATCCTGATACTAAACAAGGTGTGATTGGGAGGAGTTATTGTTACCAATTGATGGCTGGGGCAATTGGTTATTTTGATAACGAAAAATTTAATACGTTTATGGGAGCTGGGGCTCTTGGCGCGACTGTCGATGATTATAATGGCGATAATTTCGATCATACTGATTTAGATTTCATTCATGGTGGATCAATATCCATCACTCAAACAGGACGTCGACCTATTTTAAATAACGATGTGCCAAAAGGAACACCTAGTTGGGGAAAAGACTTTAAAGATGCATCTTTAAAATATCACAACCGAACTTTATCAGTTGGTTCTCAAGGAGCCTCAATGCCACACAAAGATAATTACCTAAGTTTGGATGAAGAATATAAAGATGTATATGGTAATCCCCTTTTAAAAATGACTTATGATTTTACAGATCAAGATAGAAACTTGCATAAATATATATCAAAAAGAAGTGCTGAAATCTTAGAAGAAATGGGAGCAAGTACGGTTGAAGAAAATGAAATTAGTGAGCACTATGATATTGTTCCTTATCAATCTACGCATAACACAGGTGGCGTAATAATGGGAGATGATCCAGAAATTTCTGCCGTAAATAATTATTCACAGTTATGGGATATGGATAATGTTTTTGTGATTGGTGCTTCTTCATTTACTCATAATAGTGGGTATAACCCGACAGGTACTGTGGGAGCTTTAGCCTACCGAGCTGCTGAAGGAATTGAAAAATTTTTAGAAAAAGGCGGACAACTTGTGGATGCTAAGAAATCAGAGAAAGTATAAACGAAAATATATAAATTAAAGATTATTATAATAGGGCTCGCTCAAATTAGTTTTTATAGTTTAATTTTTATTATTGTTGTAGCCTCTCATTATATCTAAGCAAAGTAAATTCCCAGATATCGGAAAAGTTGTAACAGGAATCTTGCGTAAATTTAAATATTCAGCAAATATTTTTTAAGTTTTATTTCTATAATAACAAAGCTATTTATTTATAAGTGGCTTTGTTATTATTTTTTAATCCTGTAAATCGATTTTAATAGGTATTGGTATAAATCAAACTTCATACATGTTCACCTTAACTATCAGCTAGATTTAAAAATGTAATATGTTTAATTCAATCGATTACTGGGAATAAAATTACCAAATCTCAAATAAAGAAAGGAGTTTTATAATGAAACGATTGCTTACATTATTATTTATTACAATATTGATTATAATTATTGGCGCTTGTAGTAACAACAATGACGATAGCTCAGATCAGAGTGATGATAAGTCTAATGATCAAACATCAGAAAACAAAGAACAAGACGATAGTTCCGACGATGTTACGAAAGAGAATGAGGTAACAGTCACTTTAAACGATATTGATGGCGAAGAAGCGGCAAAAGCAACACTAAGTGATGTAGAAGATGGTGTTAAAATAGAGCTAACAGGTGATGGGCTACCAGAAGAAAAAGCAAAACATGCTTTTCATGTCCATGAAAAAGGTATTTGTGAGCCAAGAGATTTCGAATCTGCAGGTGGTCATTACAACCCTGAGGATAAAAATCACGGTAAAGAAGATAAAGATGGGCAGCACGCTGGTGATTTCGATAATATTGAAGTTGATGCAGATGGCGAAATAAATGATGTTGAATTTACTACAGATCAAATTAGTTTAGACAAAGATGCTGAAAACACTGTCTTTACTGAAGATGGTACTTCTCTAGTTATTCACGATGGTCCTGATGATTACAAATCACAGCCAGCTGGCGATGCTGGGGATCGAATCGCATGTGGTGTTATTGCAGAACCTAAATAATAAACAATAATTACAAAAGCACAGTAATTTGAGCACCTCTTTTAATTAAAGGTCTACTCGATTAATTCTGTGCTTTTTTGAATATATTATTATATTTACTTAAATGATTAGGAGTGATAATATGAAGCGCACAGGTGAAGTTACGCTATCAATTATTGGGTTTGTGTTAAGTTTTATTGGCACATTGATTGTTGCTGCAATTTTACTCTTTTCAAATAATGATAACTTTAGAATCATGTTTGAAGAAGGATTTATGGAAGGTAGTATGGAAGAAGGTTTACAAGTTAATCCGGGAGATGCTCAGTTGTTTTTAAACTTTCTTCTTGGGCTTGGGTGGATTGCTTTAATAGTATTATTAGTTAGCACGGTCCTTGGTATTATAGCTATGTACTTCTTTATTGGTAATAAGAAACCAGTAGCTGCTAGTGTTGTAATACTCATCGCTGCGATTATAATCATTGTAGGTACAGCTTTAGCTGGGGTTGTCCCTGGAGTGCTTTATCTCATTGCAGGAATCATGGGATTAGTACGCCGACCACCTATTACAGATACACCTCATGTTTCTGAAACAACTCTTCATTGGGATCAAAATAATCCAGATAAATTTAATTAATTTCATCATAAAATACAAAAACGATAAATTGCAATTTAGTCTGCAATTTATCGTTTTAATTTTATACTAATAAGCACTCCAACCATCATCAGCTGTAAGCACGACACCATTAATATAACTCGATTCTTCTGATGCTAAAAATAATGCAATATTTGCAATATCTTGCACTTCACCTGGTTTTGGTATTAAGTTAACTGCACGAACTGCTGACTTCATACCAGCCTGATCGACATTATCCATTGCGGCAGCAAATCCAGTTTGAATTTGTCCTGGTGCAATTGCATTACAACGAATATTATCTACACCATATTGCGAAGCAACGTTCTTAGTCATACCTACAACGGCATGTTTTGCGGCTGTATATGTGAATCCACCACGGCCACCAGTAACACCAGAGATTGAGGCCATATTAACAATTGTTCCTCCATCTTGTTTTAAAAATAGATTAATTGCTTTACGAGTAATACGCATCACGCCATCAACGTTAATTGACATAACACGCTCCCAAACATTATCTTCAACATTAGCTGCACCTTGCATATTATCACCGACACCAGCATTGTTTACTACTATATCAACTTTTCCAAACTTACTTACAGTTTCATCAAACATTTTAATAACATCTGCTTCTTTAGCCACATTAACTACTACACCAAAAGCCTCATAACCTTCATCTGATAATTCTTTCACTGTTTCGTTAAGTGCTGCTTCATTAAAATCAGCAATAATTACTTTTGCGCCTTCTTTTGCATAAGTTCGAGCAATCTCTTTCCCTATTCCTGCTCCACTACCTGTTATAATCGCTACTTTTTCTTCTAAACGTTTCATCTACATCACCTTTTCTAAGTTGATTGATTGATTTGTTATATCTTAATTATAATATTCAATAGAGAATTTTTCAAAGGTGTTATTCCATAAACGCTATTAATCTCATTAACTATGTCTAAACTATGAAAATAAAAAAGGTTCTTTGTCAATTGACGTTGGTAACAAATTTTAAGTGAATATAGTTAACTTTTATGGCACTGCAAAGTAGCTTTAGGCTATTTTGGAGTGCTTTTTTGTTTTAGCTGCTGAAGTGATCGGTTTTAGTTTGAAATGAAGTAAAATACGATTTTTATAATTTGTAAAGTTTCTGTAGCCGTAGGCTACTCGATTAAGAACTTTAATTTTATTATTTATCCCTTCAATTCGTCCGTTATTATAGGGATAAATGAAGCTATTTTCAATAAAAGGCAGGTGCTTCTTTAATGTTTTTATGCTTGTTTTCATATACGTCGATATATCTGAACTAATTGGAGCTTGTAATGTCTTTTCAAGTGCCTTGAAGTCATGATTGTTCATAGCACGCAATAGCTGTTGATACAGCATATAGTTCGTTTTCAAGCTAACGTTGTATTCTAACATTTCTCGGACAATATTTACCTCTAGGCGCTGACCAAACAAGTCATAATATTTATATTCTGTATGAGATAAGTCCGATTCTTTTTTTAATAAAAGTTTCCAATAACGTTTGAGGCGACGGTATTTCTTCATATCTTCGCCATTCGATGTTTTTAATGTGTTCATTATGTTGACACGACACTTATTCATTGATCGATTGATGAGTTGAACTAAATGAAATCGATCAATAATAATCTTTGCTTGTGGAAATACTTCTTTGATGACATTGACATATCCAGCATTCATATCAATTGTGACTGCTTCAACGGTTTTTACATCTTTTAAACTGTAATTAGCGATGAAATGATTCTTGATTGTCCGGCTGTCACGACGATCTAAGATATCTAAAATATCGCCTGATTCTGCATCGATATATTCAAAGGCCATCTGGCCTTTTGCGTATTTGAACTCATCAAGCGAAAGATGTTTAGGCAGCTTTTGGTAATGTGGTTTATATCTTTGGGCTTCTTGCGTTATCACACGCTGAACCGTTGATGTAGAGACAGAACAATCTCTTGCAATTGATGTGACTGATTGCGCTTCAGCAGACTTAATTGTCACTTGAGCTTTTGAATGTTCAGAAATAAAACAGTGCTTTTGAACGATAGGCGTTTGGGCAGTAAAACTTTTTTTACATGCATTGCATTGAAAACGTTGCTTTTTTAAACATAAATACGTCGGTTGAACACCTGTAATTGGTAACGTAATACGTGACATTTGTGTACCATTTTTAGTTATTTTTTTAGCTTCGTTTTTTACGCCACAGTTCTTACAGTGTGTTGGATCATAAGATAATTTTCCAATAACATATTTACAGGCCTTTCCCTTATATTGACCTTCTTTGACGCATTCATCTTCGAAGAAGATGTTTATATCTTGAATATCAAGCAAAAGTTTTATACTATTAGATGTAGACAAGTGATTTCCCTCCTGGATTATGGTTTTCGTCGACTTATATTCTACAGGGAAATTCACTTGTTTTCTAATTTAAAAAGAAAAAACGTTAGTGAATTTCAATCACATCTTTCCTTTTTTAGAAAGATGTGATTTTTCTTCACCAACGTCATATATTATAGAACCATAAAAAACACAAGTTACGAATTTAATCGTAACTTGTGTTTAATTTAATCTATTAACCAATTGAACCTTCCATTTCGTAACTCATAAGTCTGTTCATTTCAACAGCATACTCCATTGGAAGTTCACGTGTGAATGGCTCGATGAAGCCCATTACAATCATATCTGTAGCTTCTTGTTCTTCTAATCCACGACTCATTAGATAGAAAAGTTGCTCTTCAGATACTTTAGATACTTTTGCTTCGTGTTCAAGTGATACATTATCGTTTAAAATTTCATTATATGGAATCGTATCTGACGTTGAGATGTCATCCATAATTAATGTGTCACATTCGATGTTTGAACGTGCTCCATCTGCTGTGCGACCAAAGGATACAATACCGCGGTATGATACTTTTCCACCATCTTTGGAAATTGATTTTGATACGATTGATGATGATGTATTCTTTCCAATATGGTGCATTTTAGCGCCGGCATCTTGGTGCTGACCCTTGCCTGCTAAAGCAATTGAAATCGTTACACCACGTGAATGATCACCTTTTAGGATGACTGATGGATATTTCATCGTCAGCTTAGAACCCATATTACCATCAATCCACTCCATTGTTGCAGCTTCATCAACTGTTGCACGTTTTGTAACTAAGTTATAAACGTTATCTGACCAGTTTTGGATTGTTGTATAACGGCAATATCCGCCTTTTTTAACATATATTTCTACAACAGCACTGTGAAGTGAGCTTGTAGTATAAGTCGGTGCAGTACACCCTTCTACATAATGAACTGATGCATCTTCATCTACAATAATTAATGTTCTTTCAAACTGACCCATGTTTTCTGAGTTAATTCTGAAATATGCTTGTAGAGGTGACGTTACTTCAACCCCTTTAGGCACATAGATAAATGATCCACCTGACCAAACTGCTGTATTAAGTGCAGAGAATTTATTATCAGATGCCGGAATTACTTTACCAAAATATTCTTTGAACATTTCTTCATGCGTATGAAGAGCACTATCAGTATCTGAGAAAACTATTCCTAGTTTTTCTAAATCTTCTTCTAAACTTTGATAAACAACTTCTGACTCATACTGTGCTGACACACCTGCTAAATATTTTTGTTCAGCTTCTGGAATTCCTAAACGGTCAAAAGTTTCTTTGATTTCTTCAGGAACTTCATCCCATGAAGTACTTTGTTTTTCAGATGGTTTTACATAGTAAATAATCTCATCAAAATTTAATTCAGATAAATCTCCACCCCATTGTGGCATTGGAATATTGTAAAATATTTCAAGTGCTTTCAAGCGTTCTTCAAGCATCCATTCTGGTTCATTTTTCATACTAGAGATTTCTTCTACAATTTCTTTTGTTAACCCTCGTTCAGTACGAAACACTGAAACATCTTTATCACGAAAACCGTATTGATAATTATCAACTTCAGGCATGTTTTTAGCCATGTATAAAAACCTCCTTTAAAATTTTTGTTACATTTTACTCTTCTACGACACGCTCCATTGCTTTCCAAGCAAGTGTTGCACACTTAATACGCGCTGGAAAAACTGATACGCCTTGTAATGCTTCTATATCTTCTAAACTAAATTTGTCCATATCAACATCTTCACCCAGCATCATGTCTGAGAACAATTCAGACATTGCAAGTGCTTCAGATATTTTTTTACCTTTTACAGCTTGTGTCATCATCGAAGCTGACGCTAAACTAATTGAACAACCTTCACCTGAGAATTTAATATCTTCAACAACATCTCCATCTAATTTAAATTGAAGGAAGATACGGTCACCACATGTCGGGTTATTCATTTCGATTGTCATTGACTCATCATCGTCAAATTTACCCTTGTTACGTGGGTTTTTGTAATGATCCATAATTACTTGTCGATATAATGTATCTAAATTAACATTAGGCATCGCCAAAATACTCCTTTGTTTTCTTTAAACCTGCAACGAGACGATCAACATCATCTTCATTATTATAAATATACATACTCGCTCTAGCTGTAGAAGAGACATCTAACCATTTCATTAATGGCTGAGCACAATGGTGTCCTGCTCTAATTGCTATTCCCTCAGTATCTAATACTGTTGATAAGTCATGTGAGTGAACACCATCTAAATTAAATGTCACAAGTCCAGCTCTGTTTTCAGGTCCAAATATAGTGATTTCATCAATTGTACGCATTTGTTCGAGCGCATATTTAACGAGTTTTTTTTCATATTCTAAAACTTTATCCATACCGATGTCTGATAAGAAATCAATTGCTGCTCCTAAACCAACTGCACCAGCAATAATTGGTGTCCCGCCTTCGAATTTCCACGGTAATTCTTTCCAAGTTGAATCATACAATTCAACAAAGTCAATCATTTCACCACCGAATTCAACTGGCTCCATTTCTTCAAGCAAAGCCTGTTTTCCAAAAAGCACACCAATACCTGTTGGGCCAAGCATTTTATGTCCTGAAAAGGCATAAAAGTCACAATTAATATCTTGAACATCTACTTGCATATGAGGGACTGCTTGAGCTCCATCTATTAGAATAACTGCTTCATTTTCATGAGCAATCTTTGTAATTTCTTTTACTGGGTTGATTGTGCCTAACACATTTGATACATGTGCAATTGCAACAATTTTTGTTTTGTTTGTAATTGTCTTACGAGCATCTTCAAGTTTTATTGTACCATTTTCTTGAAGTGGAATAAACTTAAGTTTTGCACCTGTACGTTTGGCCACTTGTTGCCAAGGAATAATATTACTATGGTGCTCCATTTCTGTAATAACAATTTCATCGCCTTCTTTAACGTGAGTTAATCCATAACTTTGAGCTACAATATTAATTGAGGTCGTTGTTCCACGATTAAAGATTATTTCTTTTTGAATGTTTGCATTAATGAATTTTCGTACTTTTTCTCTTGCGCCTTCATACAAATCTGTTGCACGGGACCCAAGTGTGTGTACGCCACGGTGAACGTTTGAGTTATGCAATCTGTAATATTCATCTATCGCTTCAATGACCGCTACTGGTTTCTGTGACGTTGCTGATGAATCTAAATACACAAGTGGATGACCATTAACATCTTGATTTAATATCGGAAATTCTGCGCGAACAGATTGAATATCCATTAATCAAACTTCCTTTCAATTAACTCTGTTAATTGTGTTTTGACTGTTTCTATTGGTAATTCACTAACAACTGGTGCTAAGAAACCATGGATAATTAAACGTTGTGCTTCTTCTTCTGTAATTCCACGACTTTTCAGATAATACATTTGCATATCATCAATTCTACCAACTGAAGCTGCGTGTCCTGCAGTTACATCATCTTCGTCAATTAAAAGTATTGGGTTAGCATCTCCACGAGCACCGCGACTTAACATAAGAATTCTTGATTCCTGTTCTGCGTTAGCACCTGAAGCACCATCATCAATTTTTCCAATTGCGTTAAAGATAGCAGTTGTCTTGTCTAACATAACACCTCGTTGCGAGATTTGTCCATCAGTATTTAAGCCATGATGAACAGTTTTCGCTGTAAAGTTTTGGATCTGTCGGCCTTTTCCAACTGTTACTGTTCTTGGGTTTGTGATTGAACCATCACCAACTAGATGTGTAGAGTTTTCTGAAATTGTATTACCTTCATTCATTTGACCTAAAGCCCAATCAATTTGTGCATTAGCACCTGCAACACCACGACGATTGATATAAGCTGTTGTGCCTGCTGCAAAGTGGTCTACTCCACCAAATGATACTTTAGCATTATCTGCTGCATAAACTTCTGCAATTATATTTGCTACTGTTTTTACTTCTTCGTTATTTGATAAATAATTCTCAACATACGTCACAGAACTATTTTCTTCAGCAACAATTAATACATGGTTAAATAGTGCAAATTCATCATCTTCTTGCCAAAACAATGTTTGAATTGGTTCTTCTATTTGAACGTCTTTGGGAATGTAAACAAAAACGCCCCCATTCATTAATGCTGCATGTAATGCTGTCAACTTATGTTCGTTAACACTCACTGCATCAGTCATATAGTATTTCTCAACTAAATCACTATGCTCTTTAAGTGCTGTAAAAATATCAGTAAAAATAACACCTTTATTCGTTAGTTCTTCACTTATTTGTGCATAAGCTGTTGACTGGTTACGTAAAATAAGAATGTTTTCTGGTACGTTTTTTTGATCAACGAAATCAGCTAGCTCTTTAGGTAAGCTGTTTATATTCTCAAATTTCTCGCCTTCGCTACCAAGCTTAAACTCGGTAAAATTCCAACGATTAATATTTGTTTTGTCTGGTTTTGGCATGTCTAACTTACTTGCTGAACTATAAGCTTCTGTTCTCAAATTTGTCATCCATGCTGGTTCGCCTTTACTAGTTGAAAATTCTTCTATATCTTTCTTTTCATATGATAACTCATTAGTAAGTGTTGTCATTGAACTATCCCCTCCTAGCTGTTTATGCTTTTTGTTCAACTGTTACATCTTCAATACCTAACTCTTCTTTAACCCACTCATAACCTTCAGCTTCAAGACGTTTTGCAAGCTCTGGACCACCTGATTTAACAATTCGTCCTTGCATAATTACATGAACGTGATCTGGTTCAATATAGTTAAGTAAACGTTGGTAATGAGTAATAACTAAACAACCTAATGATTTTTCTTCGCGTAATTTATTAATTCCATTTGCGACGATTTTTAAAGCATCTATATCTAGACCAGAGTCAATTTCGTCTAAAATTGCAAAATCTGGTTTAATCATCATCATCTGTAAAATTTCATTACGTTTCTTTTCCCCACCTGAGAAACCTTCATTTAGATAACGTTGTGACATGTTTGGATCCATCTCTAAATCACCCATTGATCCATCCATTTCACGAATGAATTTCATTAATGGTATTTCATCGCCTTCTTCGCGACGTGAGTTAACTGATGTACGTAAGAATTCTGAAGTAGTAACGCCTGTTACTTCACTTGGATACTGCATACCTAAAAACAGACCTGCTCGTGCACGCTCGTCTACTTCCATTTCTAATACGTCTTCACCATTTAAATGTATTGAACCTTGCGTTATATCAAAAGATGGATGTCCCATGATTGCAGATGCGAGTGTTGACTTACCAGTACCGTTTGGCCCCATAACTGCATGAAACTCTCCACTATTTATAGTTAAGTTAATACCTTTTAAAATTTCTTTGTCGTTAATTGATACGTGTAAATCTTTAATTACTAATGTTTTTTCTGACATATTATTATACCCCCAAGATATATTTTTTAATCACTTATTCTCACTTTATTCTCATTCTAATCTTAAGCTATATTTGGCTTTTTTTCAACCTATATGACTTCTTTTTCTTAACTAACCTAAGTAATATATGCTTTTCTAACAGTATCGTTATAAAAGTATTTATAGTTTATATTGTTTTATATTCTCAATTAATCAATTCAGTATTCTCATTTAGTATTATTCAAATGATTAAGTTGGGATAAGCCATAACTTCTCGTACCATAAAAGGAACAGAATGGAACGTATAAATCTTCTTCTTAACTTCTCCCTCTTGTTTGATAACTAAACAAGGAACGCTTTCAACTTTTTCTTCTTGCATAAAACTAGGATAGAAAGATGCATTAATTTCATAAAAAACTTCTTTAGAAAATGTATTCTCTATATCTTCTAAGATTTTTTTTGCATAGTGACATGTTCCGCAAAATGGTGTGTATATATAAAGTAAATAATCGTCTTTTTTTAAAGTTTCTTGATTAGCTTGAATCAACATTTTCACCTTCTTTTTAAAAACAAATAAATTGGATTGATTTCAAAATGATAATCTAAGAGTATTTGAGCTAATATATCTTTCGGAGTTTCAGCTACTTCTTTATAATTAGGGTCAGTGTAGATTTGAGTTGCTTGCGGAAGTTCACGTTTTAATTCTTTTCTTAATTTCTTACCTGCTTCATCCTCATCTACAAAAACATACACATCATGATCATCCAATTGATATTCTTCTAATAAATAATCAAATCGTTCTATTGCAAAAGTGCCTTGCGTAGATAATATAATTACTTCTTCAGAAAAGAGCGATTTTATTTGTTGTTTATCTGTTTTCCCTTCAACAATTATGATTTTTTGAAGGTTATCATTCATTTTTCTCATCCTTTAGTATTTAAAAGATTAAAAGGCTGTAGCATAAATACTCACAGCCTTTAGCAAATTGATAAGACATTAGTCAATATGCGCTTGATATTCATCTGCAGATAATAGTGAATCTAATTCATCTTCATCTGACGCTTCTATAACAATCATCCATGCTTTTTGGTAAGGTGATTCATTAATTAGTTCAGGATTTGATTCAAGCTCTGAATTCACTTCAACTACGGTACCACTAACTGGTGCATAGATTTCTGAGACAGTTTTGTCTGACTCCAAACTACCAAATGATTCCCCTTTTTCTATTACCTCATTAAGTTCTGGAAGTTCCACAAATACAATGTCACCTAGTTCTTCTTGCCCGAATGCTGTCAATCCAATTCTTAAATCACTACCTTCATTTCTAACCCAGTGGTGTGTTTTAGAATAATGTAATTCGCTTGGTAAACTCATTAAAATTACCTCCTATTATTTAGTTTTGCATATTCTTTCATAATCAGCTTCTTTAAAACCTAAAGCCACGCTCTTTCCATCTGTTAATATAGGTCGTTTAATTAACATACCATTTCCAGCAAGTAAAGTTGCCATCTCATCTAAGGTTGCTGTTGGAATTACTTCTTTTAAATTTTCTTCACGGTAAACTTTGCCACTCGTATTAAAAAACTTACGCGGTTCTATATTGCTTATTTCAATTAATTCTTTTATTTCTTCTTTTGTCGGAGTTTCTTCTACAATATGAATAGGGTTAAAATTAATTCCTTCTGTTTCTAACCACTTTTTTGCGTTTCGACATGTACTACAGTTTGGATACCAATAAAATGTTAATGACATAAATAAACCTCCTCATACCATTCCTATTATTGATTATAACAAACTTGACGCTCCTGTTCGAATGATTAGCTATGAAAATAAAAAAGAAGACTTTTAAAATTGATATGCTCCCTTTAAAGTTGATATTTAGAAAATAATACCATTAGTATATTTTCTAACACCAATGATTTTTACTTCAGGCAGAAGCTGTCTGTAGGCGTGCCAAAATTCAGCATAAAGAAAGACCATGTACGCAGTGCATACATGGTCAATTAATCTGTCTACTTGATAGCAAGTAGTTTAAGACACCTTTTTTTATTTGTTATATATTTATAAAACGTATGCTTCTTTTTCAATAATCGCTTTAGCAATTTCACGTTTCTTACCAATGACATTAATTGGTGTGTGGCGTGTAAGTTTACGAAGTGAAGACAACATCATACGTAAGTCATCACCTTGTTCAACAGCAATTAGAATCTCTTTTGCATTTGCTTCAATACGATTAAATGCTTCTTGAGTGTAAACTTGTGTGTAGAGAAGTTTTTGATTACTCTTTGCATCGCCATCTTTTGCAATTGCTTTTTCAGTTCTTAAAATCGCCGCTTCCATGTTGAATACATCTGCAGCCATGTCTGCTAAATTAGCTAAGATTTCTTGTTCATTTTCTAACTTTTGCATATATTTTTGAGCAGACAATCCCGCTCCTAGTAAAACTATTTTCTTAGCATTCTTAAGTAAGTACTTTTCTTGATCTAGGTTCTCAGTACCAACTTCTTCTGGCATCATCATGAGTAATTCTTCTTGAAGTCCTTGAGCTTGTTCTAATAAAGGTAGTTCACCTTTCATTGCTTTTTTGATTAGCGTACCAGGAACGATTAAACGATTAATTTCGTTTGTTCCTTCAAAAATACGATTAATACGTGAATCACGATACATACGCTCAACTTCATACTCAGCCATAAATCCATAACCACCATGTAATTGAACAGCTTCATCAACTACATAATCTAGTAATTCAGTTGCTGTATATTTATTCATTGAACACTCGATCTGATACTCAGCAATTGCTGCAGCTACCTCACGACCATCTTTGAATTCTTCTTCTGTTAAAGCACCCATGCGTTGTTCAAATAAACCTACTGTACGATAAACAGCACTTTCATTTGCATAAATGCCTGCAGCCATTGTTCCTAATTTTTCTTGCGTTAATGTAAAGTCTGATATTGCTGTACCAAACTGTTTACGTTGCGTGACATATTCTGCAGATAACTCTAGACCTCGCTTCGATCCACCTACACTACCAATCGCTAACTTATAACGACCTACGTTTAAAATGTTAAAAGCAATAATATGTCCACGACCCTGTTCACCTAAAAGGTTCTCGACTGGTATTTCTGCATCTTGTAATACTAATGTTCTTGTTGATGAACTCTTGATACCCATCTTTTTCTCTTCAGGTCCAACTGATACACCTGGGAATTCACGTTCAACGATAAACGCTGAGAAATCTTCACCGTTTATTTTTGCATAAACTACGAATACATCAGCAAAGTCTGAGTTAGTGATCCACTGCTTTTCACCATTTAAAATATAATGTGTCCCTGCTTCATTTAATACAGCAGTTGTTTTAGCACCCATTGCGTCAGACCCAGACCCTGGCTCTGTTAATGCATATGCTGCAATCTTTTCACCTGTTGCAAGTGTTGGTAAGTATTGTGTCTTTTGTTCATGATTACCAAAAAATACAATAGGCAACGTACCAATTCCAACATGAGCACCATGTGTAATCGAAAATCCTCCTGCTGGTGCAAACTTCTCAGTAATTAATGATGAGCTTGTTCTATCTAATTCTAATCCTCCATATTCAGCTGGAATATCTGCACTTAGTAATCCAAGTTCTCCTGCTTTATGCAGTAAATCAACTGAATGTTTAAATTCATGATTTTCTAGATTATCGATTAAAGGTACAACCTCTTTTTCAACAAAATCTTCAGTTGTTTTAGCAATCATTTTATGTTCTTCTGAAAAGTCCTCCGGCGTTAGCACATCTTCTCCTGTAAAGTCTTGCGTTAAAAACGATCCACCTACAAATAATTCTTCACTCATTAAAATCATCCTCTCATTTTTTTAAAATTAAATTAATTCAAATACTCCTGCTGCTCCCATACCGCCACCAATACACATTGTGACAACACCGAATTGTACATTTTGTCGCTTCATTTCATGCATAATTGATAAGGTTAATTTTGTTCCTGTCATACCAAGCGGATGCCCAAGAGCGATTGCTCCTCCATTTACGTTCACCTTACTTGGATCTAAATTTAATGTATTAATAACGTGCAGTGACTGTGAAGCAAAGGCTTCGTTTAATTCAAATAAACCAATATCCGATAACTCAAGTCCTGCAAGTTTTAACGCTTTAGGAATCGCTTCTACAGGTCCCACACCCATAATTTCTGGTGGCACACCCGCAACTGCGAATGAGCGGAACTTCAGTTGTGGCGCTAAACCTTCTGCTTCTGCTTTTTCACGGTCCATTAATAAAACAGTACCAGCACCATCACTCATTTGTGACGAGTTACCTGCTGTTACAGACCCTGTCACCGAAAATGCTGGTCTTAATTTAGCAAGGACTTCTGGTGTTGTGCCTGCACGGACCCCTTCATCCATTTCAAACATTTTTTTAACTTCAACTATTTTACCGTCTTTACCTACAACACGTTCAACAATTTCATAAGGTACAATCTCATCATCAAATTTACCTGCTTTAATAGCCGCTTCTGCACGCTCATGACTCTGAGCTGCAAATGCATCTTGATCAGCTCGTGAAATAGAGAATTTATTCGCTACTTCTTCTGCTGTATGCCCCATGCCCATATAATATTCTGGTGCTTCAATAACGAGCTTAGGATTTGGTCTAATCACATGTCCACCCATTGGAATCAGACTCATCGATTCTGCTCCACCAGCAATAATTGTATCACTCTGCCCTAGCATAATACGTTCTGCCCCGTAAGCAATACTTTGTAAACCTGATGAACAATAACGGTTAATCGTAATGGCAGGTGTATCTGTACTTAAACCAGCAAGTCCAGCAATATTATTAGCCATGTTCATCCCTTGCTCTGCTTCTGGCATCGCATTTCCGATAATAACATCATCAATATGACCATCATAATTGTCTGCACGCTTTAACGTTTCTTTAAGTGCTGTTGCTGCTAAATCATCTGGGCGCACGTTTGCTAATGATCCTCTTTTTGCTCTTCCTACCGGTGTTCTTGCTCCTGAAACAATAACTGCTTCCTTCACAATAATTCCTCCCCTTTCAATTAATTTCTTAGTGGTTTTCCTTTAACTAACATATGTTGCATTCTCATTTGTGTTTTTGGCTCTGCGATTAAGCTTAAGAAAGCTTCACGCTCGAGATCTAGCATAACTTGTTCATCTATAAGCGTACCTTCTTGTATCCGTCCACCTGAAAGTACATAAGCTAATTTTTCAGCAATCTTCAAATCATGTTCTGATGCATAGCCACTTAAGTGTAAGCCCTCTGCACCAAGTAACATTGTTGCATAACCTGCATCTCCAACAACTGGTATCTTCTCTCTTTTCGGAGCTTGATATCCTGACATAGCAAGTGCTAATACTTTTTGTTTAGCATCATGTAATAAATGATCAGGATTCACACTAATCCCATCATTTTCATCAAGGAAGCCTAATTCTCTAGCTTCTTCTGCTGATGTTGCTACTTCGGCAGTTGCAATTCTTTCAAATACTGCGTTTGATACCTTTTGTAAATCAAAATCAAGCCCTTTTGGCATGCCACGTAACATTTTTAAATAAAGCTCTTTCGTTCCGCCACCACCTGGTATTAGTCCAACACCAACTTCTACTAAACCAATATATGCTTCTTGTGAAGCTTGTACGGCCGCAGCTGGTAATGTAACTTCTGCCCCGCCTCCAACAGACATTTGGAAAGGTGCAGTTACAACTGGCTTTTCTGAGTATTTAATATTCATCGCCATGTTCTGGAACTGTTTAATAACCATATCAAGTTCAAAGAAATTATCATCTTGCGCTTCCATTAACATCAGGCCGATATTTGCACCAACACAGAAATTGCTTCCTTGGTTACCAAGTACTAACCCTTTATAGTTTGGATTTTTGCCAATTTCTTCAATTGCAAAATTAATCATTTGAATTGAATCAAGTCCTAAAGCGTTACTATGTGAGTGGAATTCTAACACCAACACACCATCGCCTAAGTCTATTAAACTTGCACCTGAGTTCTTTTTAATCACACCATTTTTAGCTTTTAAACGTTTTAAATCTATTTCTTTATCATTAAAGACTTGGTCTTTATATTTCCCATCAACTAAATATTCAACTTTATCTTCTGTTACGCGGTAAAATGCTGGATTTTCTTCTTTTGCTAAATCAACAATCCATTGCGGAAGCGTATCGCCTTCAGCTTGCATACGTTCAACTGATTTTTTGATACCAATTGCATCCCAGATCTCAAATGGACCCATCGTCCAACCAAAGCCCCATTTCATAGCTTGGTCAATTGCTAAGATATCATCTGCAATCTCTCCAACTAATTCAGCTGAATAAATTAAAACGGGCTTAATAATCGACCAGACAAAGTCACTTGCTTCATCACCTTTTTGTGAAATAAGTGTTTTGATTTTATTTCCAGGTCCTTTTTGCTGACCAGCCATTTCTGTTGCTGCTGTTTTAAGTCGTTTGCGTGGTTCATATTCAAAGGTGTCAGGGTTTAATTCTAAAATTTCGCTACCTTTTTCCCCACGTCTTTTTTCAAAGAATCCTTTACCTGTTTTAGCACCTAACCAACCTTTTTCAGCCATTTTATTCATGAATCCAGGAATTTCAAATACTTTTTGCTCATCACCTGTCACTTGCTCATGAACGTTATTGGCAACGCTAATAAATGTATCTAAACCAACAACATCTAATGTTCTAAATGTAGCGCTTTTAGGTCTCCCTATTAATGGACCTGTTAGTGAATCGACTTGGCTAATACTTAAATTTGCTTTTAACATCTCTTGAACTGTAACTAATAAACCATACGTCCCAATTCGATTCGCAATAAAGTTTGGTGTATCTTTTGCTTCAACTACACCTTTTCCTAAAACGTCTTCACCAAATTGTTTCATAAAAGATAATACTTCTGGATCTGTATGTTTTGTTGGAATCACTTCAAGTAATTTTAAATAACGTGGCGGGTTAAAGAAATGCGTGCCTAAAAAGTGTTTTTGCATATCTTCCGAACAGTCTTCAATCATTGCTTCAATTGATATACCTGACGTATTCGATGTAACAATCGTTCCTTCTTTACGATGTTTTTCGACTTCAGCAAAAACTTGTTTTTTAATATCTAATCTTTCTACCACGACTTCTATAATCCAATCTACTTCTGCTAATTTCTCCATATCGTCTGTCATGTTACCGGTTTCAATTAAGTCTAGACTATATTTTGAAGTAATTGGAGAAGGTCTTTGTTTAAGTAAAGCTTGTTTACTTTCATTAGCCATTCGATTACGTACTTTTTTACTCTCTAATGTAAGTCCACCCGCTGCTTCTTTTTTATTTAATTCTTTTGGAACAACATCAAGCATAATTGTAGGTATCCCGATATTTGCTAAATGAGCTGCAATTCCTGAACCCATCACTCCAGAACCTAGTACTGCTGCACGTTTGATTTTATGACTCATTAATAATCCTCCTTAAGCTTCATTTGAATGAACCATCATTCATAATTATTAAAAAAAATATAGGTCTGACGTTTACTTCTTATTATCTATGATAAAACATATTTTAATATAACGCAATGAAAAGCCTTACATTTTTTAGACTTTAATAAAAGAACAGCTCTATTACAATGAATAGAGCTGTTTTAGTATTTATTCAAATAATTTATCAACCGCACTTGCAACGGTTAACTTTCCATCCAAAAGTTTTGATTCAAGTCGGCTAACCTCTTCTTTTTTGCCTGGTTTATTAAAGAAGTTTTCGATTAACTGGTCGTTGATCATACTTCTAAACCAATCACTCGTCTGCTCTGCACGTCTTGTTTCCCAGTATTCATTTTTCAACATCTGTTCTTTAAAATCGAGGATGGTTTCCCATATCTCTTCAAATCCTGTGCGATTCAAAGACGATACTGATACAGCATTTGACGTCCAACCTGGCGATACAGGTTGAAGCACATGCAGTATTTGACGGTATTCACGCATTGTTCGTTTAGCAAGACGCTCATTATCACCATCTGCTTTATTCACTACTATTAAATCCGTTAACTCCATAATACCCTTTTTCATACCTTGTAAATCATCACCTGCGCCTGTTAACGCAAGTAACATAAAGAAATCAACCATATTTCTAACAGCCGTTTCACTTTGTCCGACACCAACTGTTTCAACTAAAATGATATCATAACCGGCTGCTTCACATAACAACATTGTTTCACGCGTTTTTCTATGCACGCCTCCCAGTGTCCCTGAGGTAGGCGATGGTCTAATAAATGTATTTGGGTCACTTGCAAGTTTTTCCATCCGAGTCTTATCTCCCAAAATACTTCCGCCTGTTAATGATGAGCTTGGATCGATTGCTAATACTGCTATTTTAAAACCGAGTGTGCTTAATAACAACCCGAAACTTTCTATAAAAGTACTTTTACCAGCTCCAGGCACTCCAGTAATACCTATTCGAATGCTTTTTCCAGTGTGTGGTAAAGCTTTTAATAATAATTCTTGTGCTGCTGATCTATCATGATTTGCAATACTTTCTAACAAAGTAATCCCTTTTGCTAAATCCAGTCGTGAACCTGATTTAATTTTTGCAAATAAGTCATCAACCGAAATGTCACGATTCTTTTTAACAAATCGTTTACGTTTTGACTTTTTAGTTCCATCATGTGAGTCTGAAACTCCATTCATCACGTTCATAGCACTATCGTTCACAAATTCATCAGGCTTGTGTGTCATTGTGTCACTTCCTCATAACCAAGGTTTTCGTACACTTTTTCAATGACATGCTGAGCTGAAACAGGAATTACTGTTCCAGGACCAAATATAGCAGCAGCACCATCTTTACGTAATTGATCATAATCTTGTGCTGGAATGACACCACCAACAATGATGAGAATATCTCCTCGACCAATTTCTTCTAAAGCTTTTTTTAATTCTGGTACAAGTGTTTTGTGACCTGCAGCAAGCGAGCTTACTCCGATAACATGCACGTCATTCTCAGCAGCTTGTTCAGCTGTTTCTTTTGGCGTTTGGAATAAAGGCCCAACATCTACGTCGAAGCCGATATCTGCAAATGACGATGCAATGACTTTTGCTCCACGGTCATGTCCATCTTGACCCATTTTAGCGATTAGAATACGTGGTCGACGCCCTTCGTTCTCTAGGAATTCATCTGTCATTTTAATTACTTCTTCAAATTCTTCCTCTTCTGAGAAATTAGCACTATAAATCCCACTCACTGTACGAATCACCGCCTTATGTCTGCCCGAAACTTCCTCAATCGCATCCGAAATTTCACCAATGGTTGCACGAGCTCTTGCTGCATCAACTGCACAAGCTAATATATTTGTCTCTCCTGTTCGAGCTGATTCAGTCACTTTAGCTAATGCATCTTGGACTACTTTTTCATCTCGGTCGTTTTTCATTTTATTAATTCGTTCAATTTGTTTTTCACGCACAACTGTATTATCGATGTCTAAAATATCAATTGGTTCTTCTTTTTCTAATTGATGTTTGTTCATACCAACAATAATCTCTGCTTTTGAGTCGATTTGTGCTTGGCGTTTGGCTGCCGCTTCTTCTATTTTAAGTTTAGGCAGTCCAGTTTCAATTGCTTTAGCCATACCGCCTAACTCTTCAATTTCATCGATTAAGTCCCAAGCTTTGTCCATTAATTCATCTGTTAATTTTTCCACATAATAAGAACCACCGAAAGGATCTGCTACGTCTGTCATGCCAGTTTCTTCTTGCAAAAATAATTGTGTATTACGAGCAATACGAGCCGAGAAGTCCGTCGGTAAAGCAATTGCCTCATCTAATGCGTTAGTATGAAGTGATTGCGTGTGACCCATAGCCGCAGCATTCGCTTCAACTAAAGTACGCGTAACATTATTAAACGGATCTTGTTCTGTTAAACTCCACCCAGATGTTTGTGAGTGAGTTCTTAAAGCAAGTGATTTTGAATTTTCTGGATTAAACGTACTCATCATTTGAGCCCAGATTTTTCTTGCAGCACGCATTTTTGCAATTTCCATATAATAATTCTTACCGATCGCCCAGAAAAATGATAATCGAGGTGCAAACGAATCTATGTCAATGCCAGCTTTTAAACCAGTCCTAACATATTCTAAACCATCTGCTAAAGTATATGCGAGCTCAATATCAGCTGTGGCTCCTGCTTCTTGCATATGATAACCCGATATAGATATCGAGTTAAATCGCGGCATAAATTTAGACGTGTATTCAAATATATCAGCAATAATTTGCATAGACATATTTGGTGGGAATATATAAGTATTTCTTACCATATATTCTTTTAAAATATCATTTTGGATAGTTCCAGCTAGTTTATCTGGAGACACACCTTGCTCTTCAGCTGCAATAATATAAAACGCCATAATCGGCAATACAGCACCATTCATCGTCATCGAAACAGACATCTCATCAAGTGGGATACCATCAAATAATATTTTCATATCTTCAACAGAATCAATGGCAACGCCTGCTTTACCCACATCACCTGTTACACGTTCATGATCTGAATCATATCCACGGTGTGTCGCTAAGTCGAATGCAACTGAAAGACCCTTTTGTCCCATCGCTAAATTACGGCGATAAAAAGCATTACTTTCTTCAGCAGTTGAAAAACCTGCATATTGGCGAACAGTCCAGGGTCTTGCAACATACATTGTTGGATAAGGTCCTCTAGTATTTGGGGCAACACCCGGGTAATCGTTTAAATGTTCAACATTTTTAATATCATCTTTGGTATACACACGCTGAATCTCAATACCTTCATTTGTTGATACGGTATCTTCCGTATAGTGTACTTGAGGCTTTTTGGATTTTGAATCAATGATTGGTTTTATTTTAGAAAAATCTGGTTTATCCATGCTTAACCACCTCTTCCCATTTTTGTTTTATTTCATTTAATTTTGCAATTTGGTTTTGTCCTTTATAAATAAAATCTGCAATACCTGCATTTTTCCAATTACTTGCTTCTTCACCTGTGTATTTACCAGCAATATCGATAGTTTTGCCTTTTGGTAAGTCTTCAACTAATTCATTAACAACTTCTTCAGTTTCTTTTGGACTAACACAGATGACACCATAATCAAATTCCGTTGTTTTAATCCATTCTTGTCCTTCTTTTACTGTTTTAAATGCCGGACTAAATTCAACATCAAGCCCACCTGTCGCTAAAAATCCTTTGACAAAGTCTGCTCGCGGTTTAAAGTCTTTCAATTCTCCAAATGTAAGCAAAACAATTTTGGGTTGTTTTTCCTCAAAGTAAGCTCTTAGTTTCTCATACGGTTCAGCTAAACGATGAGCTATTTCTAATGGGTTATCACCTTTAATAATCGGTGCTGATAAATCTGCATAAACGTTTGTTCCAATTAAAGACTTTTTATTATGAGCGATATCAGAAAAGCGTTTTTCTCTTGTCTTTTTGACTCTCTTTTCTAATTCACCGCTGTTAATAAACGCTGAGTAACCACCTAATTCTTCAATTTCAAGGAAATAATCCCAAGCCGCTTCGATATATTCATTTGTGAGCGTTTCAACGAAATAGGAACCACCTGAATGATCAATAACATCGTCAACATAGGTTTCTTCTTTGAGTACGAGCTGAACATTCCTAGCATACCGTCTTGAAAGAGCATTTGACCCTGTTAAAATATTATGAGGATGGACTGTTAAGATATCTGTGCCACCTATAACTGCTGCTAAAGATTCATTACCTGCTCTTAATAAATTAACGTATTCATCTAATTTAGAATAGCTTCTGAGTGATGTTTCAGAATGAATTGGAACCGAGCTATAACCTTTATAACCATAGTTTTCTGCAAATGTTTGCCATAAGACTCTAAAGGCACGTATTTTTGAAATTTCTAAAAAGAATTCTGTATCAATTGCAAAGCGCACAATGATTTGGTCTTCAAAATTTTGAAAGTTAGTAAAGTTTTCAGCTGCTTCGGCTGCCTGTGCTAATATAATAGCTAATTCTGTAATGATATCTGATCCATTTAGATGAACCTCTCGTGCATCTAATGAAAGCGTCCGCATTTTTTGATAATCTTTAGATAATTTTATATTGTTTCCTGTAACGACACCTTGAACTTTTTTGCGTTCAGATTCGTCAATCATCTCGAAAACGTTAACAAACTCATCTTCGGCTTTTAAATCAAAAGCATAAACCGGATAAATCAGCATAAGTTCTGCAAGTTGAGAGAGTGATTCAGTAGTCCATGAGATGTTATTTTTTCCATCATAAACAATCGCTTCATTACCTCGCTCAAGTGAATCAGTTAAATCAGCCATAAACATTTCGCTCGATTCGCTATAGGTCGCTTGAGCAATGATCCATGTGTCTGTCTTTTTTGTTTGGCGAACAGTATTTGTTATTTTTTCAACCTTATCACCTAATGTTTTTTCTAATAATTCTTTTGTATATAAAGGATGGATTTCAATACCTTCTGAAGTTTTAGATATAAGTTTTTCAAATGGTTGGCCACGTAAAGATTTAATTGCAACTTCTTTCCACAACGCGTCATCGACTTTATCAAATGTCACTTGCTTCATTTTATCAATCATTCTTTTAGCTCCTTTAAATTCATTTGCATTGTATTCATATCTTATTTTAAATTATGTAAAATTTATTCTATATAGATAACTTATCATAATTATCTTAATTTATACATAATAATAGATATTTTTCATAAAAAAGCTGCTTAACCAAGTAAAGTACCCTTTTATGTTTGATAGTCGTAACCGTTCCGATTTACAAGTCGGAATGATTACGATATACTTGGAACATTACATTTTTAATTGGAGGCTTTCCATTGATTAAAAGAACAAGTTTAGTCCTACTTATTATTTTACTTTTTATAATTTCAGCATGTTCAAATAGCAATAATGACAGTACTAATGAAACTCACGAAAATAATTTAACAATTAAAACGACCCTTTACCCGCTTGAATATATCATAGAAGAAATTGGTGGTAATAATGTAGAAGTAGAGACAATTTATCCACCTGGTGTTGACGCACATACTTATGAACCTACATCTAAAGAAATTACTGAACTCGCTCAAGCTGATGCTTTTGTGTATTTAGGAGCAGGAATGGAAGGCTTCGCGAGTAAAGCTGCGAGCGCCTTAGAAAAACAAAATGTTGATTTAGTTGAAATTGGTTCACATGACTCTTTATTTGCCGACACAGCCAAAAAAGGTGACAGTGATATTGATCCACATATTTGGTTAGATCCACTTAGAATGAATAAAATGGCTGATATTTTATTAGAGGAATTAATTGAATTAGCTCCTGAATTTGAAGCAGAGTTTGATGAAAATTTAAGAGTATTCAAAGAAAAAATGATTACACTAGATCAAAATTTCGAAAACACTTTAAAAAACAAGCATAATAAACAAATTTTAGTTACCCACGCAGCCTATGGCTATTGGGAAAAAAGTTATAATATTGAACAATTATCAATTAGTGGTTTATCCACAAGTGATGAACCTTCTCAAAAACAATTAGCAAACATTGCTCGTTTAGCTAAAGAGCAACAGATTAACTATGTTATCTATGGACAAAATGACGGAAATAAAACAGCAGAAATTATTCAAGAACATATTGGTGCTGATAAATTAACTTTGCATAATTTAGAAGTTTTAACTGATGAAGATATAGAAAATGATGCTGATTATCTCTCTTTAATGGAAGATAATTTAGCTGTCCTAGATAAAGCAACAAATTAAACTAACTGGAGGGATATAGATGCCAGATTCAATCATTCGATTAGAAAATATTAATTTTGCGTATGATGCAAAGACTGTTTTAAAAGACGTTAACTTAGAAATTGAACGTGGTACCTTTATGGGTCTTGTCGGCCCTAATGGTGGTGGCAAAACCACTATTATTAAAATTCTTTTAGGTTTATTAAAACCTGATTCAGGAGAAGTCTTTATTAATAACCAACCAATTGATGATTTTAAAGATTGGAGTCGGATTGGTTTTGTTTCTCAAAAAGCAAATACATTTAACAAAGGCTTTCCAGCTACTGTTTTTGAAGTTGTTGCCATGGGTTTAACAGCTAAGCTTGGTTATTTTAAATTTTTAAATAAAAAAAACAAAAAACAAATCCTCCATGCGATAGACCAAGTTGGCATGCTAGAATATGCTTATAGAAACATTGGAGACTTATCAGGCGGCCAACAACAACGCGTCTTTATAGCACGTGCTCTTGTGAGTGAGCCAGACTTATTAATTTTAGATGAACCTACTGTTGGGATTGATTTCAAAAATGTGGAACGTTTTTATGAGTTACTTCATAAATTAAATACTGAACAAAACATCACTTTATTACTTATAACCCATGACACAGGTGCAATGACAAATTATGTGACAAATATTGTTTGCTTAAATCAAACGATGCATTTTCATGGACGTTCGGAAGAATATTCAGCGTTATCTACAGAAGATTTATCACGTATTTATGGACATCCAGTTCAAGTGATAGTTCATGATCACGATTAGGGGCGAATAGAATGTTTACAGATATATTAGAATTTGACTTTTTAAGATACACATTTTTAACTGGCCTTTTAATTGGGATTGTGGCCCCTTTATTGGGTACTTTCTTAGTTGTTAGAAGGTTATCACTTTTAGCAGATGCTTTATCACATGTCACGCTTGCTGGAATTGCTTTTGGATTATTTATGGAGAAACAATTCGTTACCCTTACACTTAATCCAATTTATTCAGGAATGGGATTTTCTGTCATTGGTGCTGTTTTAATTGAAAAATTACGCGCAATATATAAAGGTTATCAAGAGCTAGGTATCCCAATCATATTAAGTGGTGGAGTGGGTCTTAGTGTCATATTTATTTCACTTGCCAATGGATTTAATACTGATTTATTTAATTACTTATTTGGTTCCGTTTCAGCTGTTAGTAAAAGTGATTTCTTAATGATTTTAGGTATTTCAATTTTTATTATTGTGATGATTACTTTATTTTATAAAGAATTATTAACATTGTCTTTTGATGAAGAACACGCAACTGTTTCAGGTATTCACGCATCACGCATCCATTTTCTTTTTATTGTGCTGACAGCTTTAGTGATTGCTGTTTCAATTCAAATTGTTGGTGTCCTACTTGTTTCTGCTTTAATGACTTTACCTGTAGCAGCAGCAATGCGAATTGCTTCTAGTTTTAAACAATTAATTGTTATCTCAATTGTTTTTGCTGAGACTGCAGTGACTAGTGGACTAATTAGTGGTTATTACTTTAGCATACCTCCGGGAGGCACGATTGTAGTCGCTTCAATCATTATTTTACTTATTGCAATTAGTTTAAATCGACTCACAAAGAAATTTAAGAAAGTAGGGATTTAAATGAGTATTGATAATACAGTCAAAATATTACAAAATAAAGGCTATAAAATGACTCATAGAAGAAATGAAATTATTAGTTATTTTTCTGAATCAGATGGCTACCGAACTGCCAAAAATCTATATGAACATATGGAAGATAAGTTTCCTGGCATTAGTTACGATACAGTTTATCGAAACCTTCATTTATTTCATGATTTAAATATTTTAGAATCAACTAGCTTAAATGCTGAAAAACATTTTAGACTTAATTGTAGTGACCACCACCATCATCATTTTATTTGTAGTACATGCGGTAAAACAAAAAAGATTAACATTTGCCCAATGGATGACATCGGCAACATGTTAAAAGGATATACAATTGACGATCATAAATTTGAAGTCTATGGTTTATGTCCTGACTGCCAAAAAGCTTCGTGATTAAGCGTTACTTGTTTGTTGGATTAGGTGGTGGAATTGGTGCGCTTAGTCGGTACTTATTAATTGAACTAACACAAAATCAGATGATAAGTTTTCCATATTCAACTATTTTGATAAACTTAATCGGCGCTTTCTTACTTACTTTTTCACTTAATTTAGCTGGATTAGAATTTAAAATGAATAAAGAAATCCAATTAGCTATCAATGTCGGATTAATTGGTTCTTTTACGACACTTTCACTTATTATGACTGACACGATTAATTTACTTTCAACACCTTCGCTCCTTATTTTTTATTATTGTGTTACCATTTTGGGTGGGCTCTTTATGAGTTATATCGCTTATTTATTTGCATGTTACTTAAATAAACGAGGTGAATTGAAATGATTCTTGTTTTTTTAGGTGGCATTCTCGGCGCAATAACACGTTTTAGTATAAGCGAACTCATTCATTCAAATATAATTGGTACTTGGATTGTAAATATATTAGGCTCATTTTTACTCACTTTTTTATTTCTAACATATAATGAAGCGATTATTTCCGACTCACTATTTACTTTTTGGGGTATCGGATTTTCTGGCTCTTTTACAACCTTTTCAACAGTTAACAATCAGTTATTTGAAAGTCTCCTGCAAAAAAAATATAAACAAGCACTATTTATAAGCTCAGCTACTTACTTAATTATCCTTTTATTTATGCTTGTTTTTTACTTTTTTCTAAAATCATTTTACTTATAATTATTTTTCACTAGTAATATAGCGTTGTAAGCCGTTCTAACTAGTAAACTAAAGATAATTGCTGTAACTTATCCTTAAACGACACTTAAGTTACTTATTAACCATAATACTCTAATATATGCTAGTTGTTTATTAAGAGAACAAACCTTTATAATTAGAGGGTATGTGTAAGCATAAATTTTAAATCGTTTTTATAATACTTTGACAAAAATTTTTATTATTTAAATAATAAGGCTATATAAAGGTGGATATTAAATGAATATAATTGAAGTTAATAACTTAACAAAAGTTTTCGGTAATAACCCAAAAGATGCTTTAAAATTATTAGACGAAGGTTATTCAAAAAGTGAAATTCTAGAAAAAACCGGCAGTACAGTTGGTGTTTCTCGTGCTACATTTGGAGTTAAGCCTGGTGAGACTTTTGTTATTATGGGATTATCTGGTAGTGGTAAATCAACTTTAATCCGTCTAGTTAATCGTTTAATCGAACCTACAGAAGGTACTATTATGATTGGTGATCAAGATTTATCAAAAGCTGATAAAAAAACATTACGACAAGTACGACGTGAAAAACTAGGCATGGTGTTTCAAAGCTTTGCCCTCTTCCCTCACCGTACTATTTTAGAAAACGCTGAATTTGGTTTAGAAATCCAAGGTAAAACAAAAGAAGACCGTTCAAAAAAAGCAAAAGAAGCTCTTGAGATGGTTGGGCTTGGTGGTTATTTCGATCAGTACCCTGGACAGTTATCAGGTGGTATGCAACAGCGTGTTGGACTTGCACGTGCATTAGCAAATGATCCGGATGTTTTGTTAATGGACGAAGCATTCTCTGCGCTTGATCCATTAATTAGAAAAGACATGCAAGATGAATTAATTGAATTACAAGCTTCAATGAAAAAAACTATTCTCTTCATCACACATGATTTAAATGAAGCCTTACGTTTAGGTGATCGAATTGCACTAATGCGTGACGGTGAAATTGTTCAAATTGGTTCTCCTGAAGATATTCTTGTGAACCCAGCTAATGACTATGTTGAAAAATTTGTTGAAGATGTTGATCGTTCAAAAATATTAACAGCACAGCATATCATGCAACGTCCTGAAACAGTTAACATAGCAAAGCATGGACCGCGAGTTGCACTTGAAAGAATGCGTAAAGAGGGTATTTCAGGTGTTTATGCCGTAGATGAAAACCGCCAGTTAAAAGGCTATGTTCATGCTAATGAAGCATCTGAGGCGGCTAAAGAAGATGTGCGTACACTCGAAGGTATCTTAAAAACAAATGTACCAACTGTAGAAAAAGATACACCAATGAGTGAAATATTCAATATTATTCATGATGCTCCCATTCCAGTAGCTGTTGTCGAAAATGGTAGATTACTTGGAATCATTGTCCGTGGATCAGTCATTGCTGCACTATCAGATGAAGGTACAGTTAACATGGAAGCATAAATACTAATTAAATAAATTATAAAAGCGTTCATGAGATAAAAAATCTCATGAACGCTTTTATGTTTAATAAATGAAATCCCAGAAACGCATTTTAATTTTTTGCCAAAATGTTTTTTCACTTAAAACTTTTGTAAGTAATTTATCTTTAAATTCAAGCACAAACTCATGCTCCGCTTCTGACGTTTCTCTACCACTGTAAACAGCTGCTTCGTTTATTTTAAGCACTTTTCTAAATTCGGAAGCAAAATCAGCACCAAAACTTTTCTTAATGTCTGTTTCATATGCTTTAATAGAACCTTTACGTTCTTTAATTCCCACATAATGGAATAAAACTAGTGTATAAGACGTGATTAATTTTGTAGCTTTGTTTAAATCTTTTCCAACAAAACCCTGGGTTAGTTTTCTAAGTTCCAAACGTTTTTTAATTAGATATGCTAAATATATTAAAATTAAGAGTAATAAAATAATTATTAACAAAATTAATAAAAGTTTTAAAAAAGCTGTATTAATTTTTTCATCATTTTTTTTATTTGATTTGGATATTTTGTCTTCTGATGCTTTTTTTTCTTCTTTTTCATTCATTACTTGCTCTTCTTCATCCGATCCATCACCTTTTGGATAATCTGTCAAATCAATCTCTGGCATAACATTTTCATATGTTGGAGTTACTTCAATTGGTATCCACCCTAGTTCATCGAAGTAAATTTCAGTCCATGCATGCGCTTCTTGGCCTGTAATTGTTAACTTATCAAACGGTTCTTTATCTTTTATGACATCTGGGGTGACTAAATACCCTTCGACATATCTGGCTGGAATTCCTAAGTATCTAAATAGTAATGTTCCCGTTGTTGCATAATGTGGCGCATATCCTTCATTTGAATCTTCAATTATAAAAGATAAAAAATCACGATTTTCATTTAATTCTTTTGGTTTTTCATTGTAGTCAATTGTTTCTGTTAAGTATTCTTTCACTAAGCCGATTGCTTGCTCATAGGCTAAGTGTGTTTTCTCTTCAATCTTATTTCTGAAGTGAATGCTTAAGATATTTTCTACTTCTTTTGGTAATTCAGTATAATAATCATAAACATATTGATTATAATAAGACTCATGATCTAAATATCTCTTTACTTTTTCATTATTTTTATTTTTATATAATCGATTTGCTATCGCTGGATAATGTGTAACTAAATTTTCATTCGTGTTAAATGAGTATTGCCTTTCTCCTTTAAATTTTTTTGAAACTAAATGACTTTCATTAAAATAATGAAGATCGTCTATTTCAACTAATGAATCATTTATTTCATAAGGTGTATATAAGTATTTACTAGATGCGTTTAGATTATTAATTGTCATTTGTTGAGTAAATATTTCATCATCGTCTTTATGGGTGATTTCATCTACTAAACTAAGTTGAGACAATGGTTTGAATCCAGATTCATTCAAGAAGTAAAATAAACCATAATTATCATAAATAGCTTCATTATTTAAAACAGACCAAGCATTCCTTGAATAATCAGCGCCAATAAATCCCCTTAAATAATAAGTCGTCGGTTTTTCCATAATAATCTCTAGAGCTTCTAAATCTGTTAATTCATGTTCTGCTATTTTTAAAAAATCACCCTGTGTGAATGAATCTGGTATACCTTTTTCATAACGTAAGTTTTCTAACTTATCATTAGCTTTCTTTTCTATTGTTTCAACATACGCATTCTTTTTATAACTAGCTTCGGGCTGAATAGTAATTGTGATAAATACAGTTAAAAACACTGCACTCATTAATATAAAACTTGTAAATAATGAACTAAAATTCCTTTTTTTATTTAAATAATAGAATGAGTTTTCTCTATTAATAAATGACGTATTAATAATAAGTAGGCTAGCAAGAAATAAACCAATATTTAAAAAAACATTAAAATAAATACCTATAACTAATTGAAATATCAAAATTAAAAACATAAATATCCAAACAAGAAACGATAGACTTTTACTTACAATTAAATAACTTAAATAACTGATTAACATAAATAGATATATCATAAATAAGTTAATTGCCATTTTGAAAGATTCTGGTTCAATTAAAACTTTGTATTTTGGTAACACATAAGCTGTTTCTTTTCCTACTGCGTCTGCCAAATGATTTAAACTCAAAAACAAACCATTAACAGTATATTTATTTAATATAACAAATAAAAGTATCATCAATAATAAGAGACTTAAACCACCATATGTTTTTATTTTCTTATTTTGAATAAAAAAGAAAAAAGCAATAAGTATGAGACCTACAAATATCCCGTAAAATGATACATCAGGAAACCTAAAAGCATCTAAAAAAGCAACGACACTCATTAGGTAAAAGAAGCCGGCTATTAAAAATTGGCTTGAAGAATAAGTCAGGTTTAGCCGGCTATTTGGTTGTTCTTCATGTAAATTGATTTTAATAGTATTTTTTGGCATGCCCGTGCTCCTTAAATCAACAATTCGTATAGATCATCATTCATCGTTTTAGGTGTATAAATATAATTTCTATCCATATTAATGCTATTATTTTCTAAATGGCAGATGAGTTCTGTTATTTTTGTTTGTGGCAACTTCTCAATTGAAACTATTTCTCTTTTTTCAGATGTCAGATATACAACGTGTGAGAAGTGTTCTTGTATATCTGAATGAACAAATTTATCTAATAAAGTGCTTTTACTTTCTGTTTGTTCTAATGATAGTATCTGTTTAAGTGAAAATGTTAATTGTTCTATAGAATAAATCCCTTCTATTTGAACAACACCCGCTTCTTTATTTAACCAACCAATTGAATGTTCATATCCTTCTGCTAATAAAGCTTCTGAAGTAGATATAAATGTATCCATCATCGCGTCAATGACAGCTGGATGATTCTTACTTTTTTCATTTTCTATTGTTAAGTCAATTAAAATTAAAAATGTATCGTTAACTGTTTCAGTCAATTCTTTAACAATTAATTCATCAAATTTACTCGTTAGTTTCCAATGGATATGATTTAAGTTATCTTCATGGCTATATTTTTTAATCCCAAACATCTCTAAACCATCGGTACCCCGATTGTTAATTTCATAAGAACTACTTTCGACAAAATCTAAGTTTGAATCACTTATCATAATATTTATTGGATATGTTTCAGGTAAGACAAATAGTTGTGATACTGAACTTACCTCTAATTCACGTGTCAATATTCCTAAGAAATCATAGTAACGAACTTGGTTAACTGAGACTTGAATTTGTCCACAATATTGACTACTCACATCTAGTGGGAGTGATACAGACTCTCTACTATTTATGCTAAGTGAAACTTTTTTTGTTCCTAATTCATTTGTTAATTTATTTTCAAATTCTAAATATATTGTTACTTTAGATATTGGTAATATGCTATTATTTTTAACTTCAATCATTAGCCGACCCAATTCATTTTTAAAAATAATTCCTTCTGTTTTTAAATCAAAAAGTACTTTATTTTTTAGTAAGAAAATATTTAGTATAAGTAAAAATATTAATACACCTGTTAAAATAAGTAATAATAAACCTAAGTAACTATCATCAAAAATAAAGAAGAAGATGCTAAAAACAACCCATATAATACCAAATATTCGCGATTGCAACATACTTAGCCTCCTTTATTTTACAGCTATTTTTTCTATCTCAGGAACTTGTGTATTCTTTAAAATTTCTTCTAGTATTTCATTTGAATTCCCATACGATTTTTGATTGAGTACCATCCGGTGATTACAAACATCTACGTAAACTGCAATGACGTCTTCAGCGATAACGTAATCTCGCTGTTGTAAATAAGCGTGAGCTTTAGCAATACTACTAAGCGCAAGAGCTCCACGTGGGCTTACTCCTTGAACAATAAGTGGATGGTTACGTGTTGCTTCAGTAAGTTCAGTAATATACCTTAAAATTGGATCTGCAACATGAATCTTCTGTACTTCATTTTGAAGCTCAATAAATTCATTACAAGACATAACTTCATGAACCTCATCCAATGGTTGTGCTGTTTGACGGTCACGTAGGATTTCAACTTGACTTTCAAAATCAGGATAACCGATGCTTGTTTTAATCATAAAGCGATCAAGTTGGGACTGTGGTAATGTTTGTGTTCCATATGAACCAATTGGATTTTGAGTAGCAATTACATTAAATGGTTTTGGTAAAGAATGAGTAACCCCATCAACCGTCACATTACGTTCTTCCATCACTTCGAGGAGAGCTGCTTGTGTTCGGCTCGTAGTTCTATTTATCTCATCTGCTAATAAAAGGTTTGTCATCACAGCCCCTTCTTTAAAGATAAATTTCTCTGAATCTTTATCATACATCGTAAAACCAGATACATCCGAAGCAACAACATCTGGAGTGAACTGAATTCGATTAAAATCGAGTCCTATTACCTTACTAAACGCTAGTGCAATCGTTGTTTTACCTACACCTGGAATATCTTCAAGTAAGACGTGTCCTTCTGCAAGCATAGTCATATATATTTTTCGAGCTACTTCATCTTTTCCAATAATCACTTTTTTAACTTCATTAATTACTTGTTCTGATTTTGTCATTATGATTGCTCCTCCTATTAAATTCCATACTTTATTTTAATTCGGTCTAACTTTTCCCCAATTGGTTTAATAATTAATAATAAAAATATAACATTTGAAACTGCATATGTAATCATAAATGGTGTCGAGATTGTAACCACAGTTAAATAACGCTCGAAATTAAACGTATTTTCAATCGACAATACCGACCAAATATCCATCATTAAAGAGTAAATCACACCTGCAAAAATTCCATATAATATAAGTATAATTCGGTTATTTTTAAGTAAGCGACGTACTTTAGGTAGCCCGGCAATAAACCCTATTATTCCCCAAGAAAACATTTGAAACGGGGTCCAGGGGCCTTGACCAAAATACATATTTGAGATAATTGCTGAAAGGGCACCGACTAAAAATCCAGCTTCAGCTCCAAAAAACATTGCTGAAATAACAACGATGGCAGTTACTGGTTTGAAAGCTGGAATTGCTGTAAATAAAAATCGTCCTACTACAGATAACGCAACCAAGACAGCAATAATAACCATATAGCGTGTATTTGCTTCTTTATTTTCAAATGATATAAAAAAAGGGATTGCTGCTAAAATAACGAGAATAAAAGAAATAAATATATAACTTCGATCATCAAAAAATGTTACTCCAATTAAGATGGTTAATGGTATGAATAATAATAAAATAAAATAATTACAAATTATCTTATTCATTTTGATTCTCACAAGCTTTGATAATTTTATCTTTTGTAACTGTATAATCAAATAAATGACGTGACATTCTACTCGCAGCCGTTGTGTAAAAATTATTTTCAGCAAAAAACTTTATTGGCGTGTCTAAAGAAATTAAATTTTTATCAAAAAACAAACCAACGCGATCAGAAATAATAGCTGCAAATTCAATATCATGTGTTACTAGGATAATGGTTAATCCTTCAGCTTGAAGACTTTTAATAATTTCAGCTAAGATATCTTTAGAAAATGCATCAATTCCTTTTGTGGGTTCATCTAATAATACAATTTTAGGTTTTAACAGAAGTATTTTCCCTAGTGCTGCTTTTTGTTGCTCACCACCACTTAGGTCATATGGGTGTGAATCTAAAAGATGCGTTATTGCAAGTTTCTCTGTAACGGTAATAATTTCTTTTTCCATATCTTCTTTATTATAATCAAGGACCTTCATAATCTCTGTGTAGTCATCTCGCAAAGTTGATTTAATAAAAACTGTTTGTGGATCTTGTGGTAAGACTGCTAAATTATGACGATACAATTCAGCACCTTTATATTTTTTTATTGATTTACCGTTTATATTTACTTTTCCACGATAAGCACGTGAAGTACCCGACATGATATTTAATAAGGTGGTTTTCCCCGAGCCGTTTCCACCTAGGATACTTAATATTTCACCTTGGTAAATTTTTATATCTACATTTTCTAATATATCTGGTAAGTCCTTTTCATAACGGAACCAAACGTCTTTTAATTCAATTACTATTTCTTTATTTAAAGTGAATGCTTCAATTAAGTCTGTTGAAACTGGTTTATAATATTTCGCTAAAAACATTCTGCCTTCACGAATTGTTAGAGGGCTCACACCAGTAAACCTTAAGGCGTGATACACTTGAATAGATGTAGGTAAGGCTAAAAACATTCGATGCTGATTATTTAAATACATTAACTCTTGACCAATTAGTCCAGGTTTATTGTCTAAAAGTAGCTTGCCGTCCTCTAGTAAAATAATTCGGTCTGCTAATGGTAAAACTTCTTCTAATCGATGTTCAACCAGAATAATTGTTAGCCCTAATTCCTCATTAAGCTTTTGCAATGTGTTAATAAAACTAGTTGCTGCAATTGGATCAAGTTGTGATGTCGGTTCATCAAGAATCAAGACTTTCGGTTGCATCACCATAATTGAAGCTAAGTTTAAAAGCTGTTTTTGGCCTCCAGAGAGGTCAGTTGTATTATTTCTAAATAAAGTATGGATTCCAAAAAAATTAGCTATTTCACCAACACGTCTCCGTATAACATCTGTTTTTACACCTAAGTTCTCTAATCCAAAACTTAATTCATGCCATACTTTATCTGTTACAATTTGTGACTCAGGATTTTGCATCACATAGCCTAACTCACTTGCAGACACTCGATCTGTTAAATCATCGAGCGCTATTCCTTCATAAGTAATCGTTCCAGTCTTTTTTCCATGGGGAGCGAGTTCTCTTTTTAATAGTTTAAGTAAAGTGGTTTTTCCAGATCCAGATTCACCAAATAAAACAATGAATTCTCCTTGTTTAACGTTTAAATTAATTTCTTTTAAGACAGGTGTTTTGGTTTCTGGATACGAAAAAGTTAAATTTTTGATTTGTAATAACGCCACTGCAAATTCTCCTTTATTTCTACAAACGTAGGTAAAATCATTAAAATAAATATGATACTTAATTCTATTAAATGTTTAGTTGAAAAATCAAAGGTTGAAACAAGTGGATAATAATTAAAGTTATAGACACCTTTTATATTCAAATACATCACTACTAAAAAAATACTACAAATGACAACTAATAAACTATAGTCACGTGAATTCCATTTAAATAAAGAAAAATTAGTCCGACCTTTCAATCCATAACCACGTGATTTCATTGAATCAGCTTGTGTTATTGAATTTTCAAGCGACCAAGTAAGCAAACTGTTGAATGTCCTTATCCCACTTAACACACGATCAACCATACTCTTACTCGTATATATCCCAAGCGTCTTTTGTGTTTGATTTATTTTTTTAATTTGAGTTTTAAATAAGGGAATAAATCTTAATGCCATAGAAATAACTAACGATAATTTAGGTATGGCCTTACCAAATAAATAAATAAACTTGTCAGAAGTCATAAGTAATGTATAAGACTTACTCCAAAAGATAATCGCAACAAGCATCGTTGCAATTACAATTCCGTATATAAACGCTTCTTTTGTGACAGGATTGTCATTTAAAAAAAATAAAATCGTTTCACCTCGGTGAACAAAAATCGGATTAGTAATCGCTATTAATAAAAAAACAAAGATGTAAAAAACGATATCTCTTAAAAGTTGATTTGTCGTTTCTAACATTAAAAAAAATAATAAAGCACCGATTAATGATAATATTAAAATGGCTGGATGCATCATAAACATTGTTATAAAAATAACTGCAACATAATAAAAAAAGAGTACAACTGGATGCATTGATGCAAAACTTTTCATGTTTATTATCCTCCAAATTTAATTTATATTTATTCCATCTTCTAAATCGCGCCCTAAATCGCATGTATAACGTAAAGCAAGCTCATCTCCATCTTCAATATTGTAGCGGCTTATACCATAATCAGGAAACTCTCCGTTAACTTCATACATCCAACCACTTAAATTCCCACAAGAAAATTCATAAAGATGATTAATTCCTTTTATATAAGCGCTATTAAATGAATTTTCACTAGCACCTTGAAAATCTAAATGAATTTGATTATGCCTGGTTGCTCGTTTTAAAATTTCAAAAGCAGTGTCGTTTTTTCTTAAAACATACTCTGATTTTTCTAATATGATTCCATCTCGAGGAATGTATTTTTCATCTTTTAATTCTGCATCCAACTCATCCCAATGATTTAAGACTGTTCTTGCTTCGATTGTAATAAAAACTGTTTCTGAGTCTTCAGTAATATCATCAATATGCGTTTGGTAGTAATCTTCAACTGATTGAATTTTTGTCCCAGAAAGTAAAACAGCGATAAGTAATACAACGAAACCGATAATTAATATATCTTTCCGCATACTTATCACCTCCAAATTAATTTTTATCTAACATTTTTTGTTCTGCTCTTGCTTGCTTACGCTTTTTATGACGGTAGATTAAATAACCTATTAAAATAATTACTAAACCCACACCAATTATCTTGATGATTTTAGAACGTTGTAGGTTATTAATTTGTGTTTCTGCTTTTTCAACGTCTTCATAATTTTGAATTTTCTTTTGATCATACTCGTTTAACTGACTATATTTTTTAGTAATCTGCTTAACTGTTGCTTTGTCTTTAACTGTAATTGATTCATACGGATAAAGTTCTTTCACAATTAATTGATTTATTGCTTCTATTTTTTTATTTATATCATCAATTTCTTGCTTTTTATTTTCTAGTAAAGTTAATTCTGTTTCATAATCAGCCTTGTTTTTCGCATCTTTTAAGACACTAATCAACTTAATGACTTCTACTTCATGCTCAGAAGACTCATCTTTCAATAACGCTTCAGTTCGTTTGGCATCTGCTTCTGTAAAAATGTTTTCTTTTATTTTGTTATGTGAGTCGTTCATTAAATCAGTTACAGTTCCCTTTCCTGATGAGTTAATCTCCATACTTTCACTTAATTCAACGACCTCGACCTCAATATTTTTTTCAATTAAAGCATCTGAAAGTTTTGGATAATTACTTACATAAGAATGTTCTTCAGGTGGTATATTTAAGTAGTCTTCATAGATTGTTTTTAAAGTATGCTTATCTGTCTGATCAGTAATTTTATCAATTTCACTTTCAACGTTTTTTATTTTGTTATGTAATTCAGCAGACATCTCTTCTCTAAAATCGTATAATGAACGAGAGTTTTTATAGTATCTAAGCATTGAGACGAATCCATAAAGTGTTTGTTCACTCGCCATTGAATTTGATTTATCAGGATTAGATGTCGGATTCTCTTCATCATATGTATTTGAATGAATAAAACCACCATCTTGTAATTGAAACTCTTTTAATTGATCAAAAAGAGTTTGATCATCTTGATTAAACTCTTTACTTAATGGATCAATTTGTAACGCAGTTAAAGCAACAATCACCTGAACAACACTTTCACTACTATCTAAATTTTCATTCGCTAGAAATTCTAATGCTTCATCCACCACATCGCGTACACGAACTTTACGTTTTTTATCATCGATTTTTCTTGTATATGTATAAATCTTTTCACTATTATAATAAGGTGCGAGTGCTTGGAGTGTCATTCCTGTAATATCTACATCTGATGGAGGTCTTTTAAGTGAGAATCCTCCATCTTCAAGTTGAGAAATCAAAATGCGTTCAATTAAATCTTCTCGAGAATCAACAGCATCTTTTGGAATTTTATAACGCATGCTATCAAGTGTTATAAGTCCCCAAATTAAACCATTAATCCCCTGTTTACCTATATCCATTATTTCACTTCGATTATAAGTACCGTCAGCAATCAAATCAATCGACTTATCCGGACCCATAGCTGTCGGATCGCCACCTACTGCTAATACCGCTAAAGATATTCTATGCCATTCAGTAGCTTTTATTTTGTTTAACTTATATTCCTCTGTATATCTTTTAGCGATTGAATCATTAATTACTGCTAAATATGCATCATAATCGTCTTTATAACCTAATCTTCCAATGCCTATTGGGAACCAATCACCAGATGACGAACCAGCATTTTCCAAAAATGGTCCATTTAACAAATTGTCTTTAGAAGACATCTGCATATCAGACTTCTTCCAGTTAATAATTTCTGTGCTTAGTTCTTCTAATTCATTAATTATTTTTTCATCAGCAGATGCGGTTGGTATTAACAATATATCTATTAGTAAAATAATAGCCAACATTAGAAAACTTATTTTTTTTATTTGTCTTATCAACATTTAATCGCATCCTTTTACCCACTATGCTAATACTTAATCCATGTCTCTTCCATAACTTAAAGTGAATCTGATTCTAATGTCATCACCATCTTCCGCTATATAGTCTGAAAATCCATAATTCATATAGTTTCCATTAACAAAATACATCCATCCTGATTCATTCGTATAATCAAACTCTCCAAGTGAGTTAATATCCCTTACTTCTAAATCAAGATCTACTTGTTCTTCTTCTAATTTAGCCAATACATCCTCTGGAATATTCACACCTTGATTAATACCTGGAATATTAATTGATACTAAATAAAAACTTGAATCTCTATTTCCTGTATTTTTATATCCTATGCCATTTTCTGAAAAGAAGCGATTAAGCAGGTCAACACCATTATCACCTTCCATAATACCCATATTAGAGTTACTAGCGAAAACTCCTAAACCAAGTTTATCTGCTTCTATACTAATACTTACATTTCCAACTAGATTAACGCCTGGATCAGGAGTCGGCTCAGGTTCTGGATCTGGTTTGGATTCTTCTGGTTCTGGCTCTGGTTCTCTTTCGGACTCTGATTCTGGTGATTCTTCTGGCTCTGGTTCTGTTTCGGATTCTGGTTCTGATGGTTCTTCTGACTCCGACTCTGGTTCAGATTCTGGTTCTAATGCTTCTTTTGACTCCGGTTCTGTTTCTGTTTCTGTTTCTGTTTCTAGTTCTGATGATTCTTCTGATTCTGGCTCTGTTACTTCTTCTGATTCTGATTCGAAATCTGATCCTTTTTCTGAAGCTGACTCTTCAGATTTAGGTTTTATTTTTCGGGACTCTTTAGACTCAGCTTCGTCTTGTTTAGTTAGTTTTTTAGATTCTGAGTCTTCGATTTCCGACTTTTGATTATTTGTTTCTTTAGACTCTGATTCAACTACTTCATTTTTATTTTCTTTTTCTTCTAATTTTTTATAAATATTTTTTTGAATGTTTTTATCTAGAGCAACTTTAGAGACTTGTTCATTTTTATTTTGATACGGATTTTTAGGTTTTTCTACTTCACCATTTATTAAAGAAACCCCTAAGTAAAAAGTGAAAGACAAGATAATAAGTAATGCAAATATATATTTTTGATATTTTTTAAATCTATTCATCTTGTTCCCTCCAATTAAAAAATTAAATAAACCTTATTTGAAGTTACTTTACCAAATAACTTCAAATAAAATTATTTAAAATATGTTAAGAAGCCTATATAAGGCTTCTTAACATGATTAATTAATTTATTTTTCTTTTTCTAAATAACAGAAGACCTAAGATAATCATAACTAAGCTTAGAGCAAATAAATTGAATATATTCGTCGCTGTGCTAGGAAGCTCTTTATCTTGATCTAGTTTATCGTTAGCAGATTCAGCTTCTTGTTTATCATCTTTCGAATTATCATTCTCTACTGGATTTTTTTGAGCTGCTAGTTCTTTAAAATCTTCTTCAATATATTCTTCCTCTTCTTTTTTACCTTCTTCTAGTTGAGAAATCGCTTTTTCTAAAGATAGAACTGCTTGATCAATTTCTTTTTGTCCTGCTTTATTATTTTCATACACGTTTTGTGCTTGTTTCAATGCTGCTTCAAGTTCTGAGACTGTTTCTTGTGTATATATTGTTAAGTCAATTTCTTCTGCTTGTTTGATTAATTTTTCAAGTTCATTTTTTGTAGCAGGTGAAGCTGGTAAGTCTGACAAGTTGTCTATTGCTTCAGTTAACTCATTTACTGCTTGGTCTACTTCTTTTTGTGTAGAAGTGTTATTATTTATTACTTTTTCAGCATGTTCAATAGAGTTTAATAAATTTTGAATAGATTCTTTTGTTTTTCCATCGGTATTCATTTTCTTTGCTGATGCAATTAATTTTTCTAACTCTGACGTGATAACAGACTTATCTAAAACTGTTACCATTACTAATACCTCAGGTTTATCTCCTGCAACATTCTTTGGTAAATCGTATTCACCTATAAATGTATAAGTACCTGATTTTGTACCATCAAATTTATTACGTTCTTTAAGGGTCCATTTAACAGGTGTATTAACACTTGTCCCATTATCTAAATTTAATTCAATTTCTTTCGGAAAATCAATCTCAGACTCTGTTGTTCCAAGAGGTACTTCAATTGGGTCAATATCAGTAATAGATTGAACAGTTATAGTTTCATCTGGTTTTATGTTTGTTAAATCTTTAATTGCTTTATTAAGTGCTTTAACTATTTCATCAACATTCTCTTGTGTTGCTGAATTATCTCCTAAAACAGCTTCTGAATCTAAAATTGCCTTTTCTAAAGCCTTTACTGAGTCTGTTGTTTTATCGCTCGTATCTATTTCTTTTGCTTCTTTAATAAGCTCTTCTAAAACTTCTTTATTAACACGATTCTTTTCTTCTTTAAGTTTTGTAAAAATTGATTCTTGTTCTTTTATTGTCGCAAAACTTAAAATAACTTGTTCAGTTGACATATTAAGTGCCCCTGCTGTTGAACCAGCATTCCAAGCAAATGAGCCGTCTTTAAACTGATATTCTTCGATAAACTCTTCAATAATATTTTTATCATTTGTCCATTTATTACTTAATAAATTTTCACCATTAGCAGCTAGACCCATATGCATACTTGTAATAGCATTTGAATTTTCACCAAACTTCATTCCAGGCAGCGTCCCTGTTTCTTTATATGTGTTATGAATATGGTTAATTGATTTGTCCATTGCTTGTTTTACAGCTGGATGCGTTTCTGTATAAGGAGCTAAAGCAGTTAATACCCATCCTGTTGAATCCGCATCACCAAATAGTCCTGCTTCATCTTGTAAACCTAAAATATATTCAATATGCTTATCTTTATCATAAACTTCGCTTTCAACTAGTTCTAGAGCAATCATCGCCCATGATTCTCCGTAAATATGGAAAAAGCTTCCGTTTTCTTTTTGTTTTGCCTCTAAGTCAGCAACAACGTTTTGTGTACCGAATTCATAAGGTGATTGTCCCAAAATAACTGCACCAATAATTGTTCCAGCATCTTCGTTTGAAGTTGTGTTAGGTTCTGATAATTTCTTACTCCAAAACGTATGCGAAGCTGATGGTTTGATGCCACCTTTCCAATTAAATTCATCTTCTATATTTTTATATCCTGCTCCCCAAAAAGCTGAGAAAGCCCAATAATCACTATGACTCCCTGATTGATTACTTGTATAATCTGGGAAATTGTTTTCAGCATAACCAATAGCACTATCGATTGATTTATTTAATGTTTCTTTTAATTCTGCTTCCTGTTTTTCATCTTCTGGTTTTTCTTCTGGTTTTTCTTCTGGTTTTTCTTCTGGCTTTTCTGTTAAACCATTAATGGCTTCTTTAAGTTTCTTAACAGCAGAATCTACATCTTTTTGTGATGCTGATTTATCTGTAAATGTTGCTTCAGATTCAACTATTGCTTGATCTAATTTGGCAAGTGATTCCTCTGTTTTATTATTTGTTTTTAATGATTTTGCTTCTTCTATGATTGACTTTAAATTACTTTTATCTACTTCAGGCTCACTAGGAGTTTCCTTTTGTTTTACTTCTACTTTTGCATATGGTCTAACAAGATTGATTTCGCCTGCGTCATTAGAGCGCGTAGCTGAAAGGTGATATGTCCCAGGTTTATCAAAATTGACAGTTACTAAACCATCCGTGTCTGTTACTAGTTCTTTTTGTTCAACATCATCAATTAAAAGAGTAGCTTCCTCAACTGAAGGACTATCACCATTTAATTTTAACTTTAAATCGGTATCTGTTTCAGTTGTATAAGACTCTTTCTCGAACCAAGAATATGTATTGTCAGTATAGTTCATCGTATAATAAAGAACGATATTTTCTCCATCTACTAACTCATGATCTAA
>DATGTX010000064.1:0-11207 GCA_035301645.1 Pseudogracilibacillus sp.
AAATCATTCATGAAGGAATCTCTTTTCTAGTATGTTTTTCGTTCAAATCAATCATACGGGAAAAGGATTCCTTTTTCTAATATTCAGGGAAATAAAATTAAGGAAATATTCATCCTTACACAAACTATTTTACGGTCTCTAAGTTAGTAGCAACTTTGGTTTAAAATATAAAAAGATATAGATTGTTTATGAATTAAAAGAAAAGATAGTAAAATGGCAGCTTTAAAGGACTTAACAGGACAACAATTTGGAGATTTTAAGGTAATATCTCGAGCACCTAATCGTATAACACCTAAAGGTCAAGCTGTTCGTGTGTGGCATTGTCAATGCGTTCACTGTGGCCTTAAAAAGGACATTTCCGGAACTACCTTAAAGCAAAGAAAAAACATATGTCGTTGCTCGAAAAAGCCTAAGACAGTCAAAATTGCCAAGAAAGATAGATCATCATTTATATTAGCAAATAAATATCCTAATCTAGCTATGGAATGGGATGCGAAGAAAAATGGGGTACCTGCAAATCACGCTGTAATTACATCAATTTCTAAAATGTATTGGTGGATCACACCATATGATGATCCCAGAACTAAAAAACATTTTGATTTTTCTTGGCAAGCTACAATAAGACAAAAAGTAAATAAACGAGTTTGTCCTTATATTGCCGATAGGAAGGTATATTTGGGTTTTAACGATTTAGCTACTTTGTATCCTAATCTGTTAAAGGAGTGGGATTATGAGAAAAACACCATTTCACCCCAGAGTATATTATGGAAATCAAGCCAGAAAGCATGGTGGATTTGTAGTTTAGGGCATTCTTATGATACAAGAATATGTCACCGTACAGATCCCACCAAACCATCTAGCTGTCCGTATTGTTCAGTACCTGCACGTAAAATCTTAATTGGCTTTAATGACTTAAAAACGACTAATCCGGAGATTTTATCAGAATGGGATTATCAAAAAAACAAGGTTAAACCAACTGAAATTTCAAAAGGCTATAGCAGGAAAGTCTGGTGGAAATGCCAAAAGGGACATTCTTATAAGCAATCAGTTCCTTACAGAATTAAAAAGTTTACCGAAGGCCATGAGGAAACTTGCCCTTATTGTTCACATCAGAAATTACTCAAAGGGTTTAATGATTTTGCTACAGAACATCCTGAATTATTAAAAGAATGGGATTACAAGAAAAATAAAATCCAACCTGATGAAGTAATGTCTAGTAGTGATCGAAAGGTATGGTGGACTTGTCCATTTGGACATTCATATAAAACCTATCTCCATAATCGAACAGGACGTACTCATTCTAAATGTCCGATTTGTGATAAAGAAAATCATACCTCTTTTCCTGAACAAGCCATATTTTATTACATAAAAAAGATATATAAGGATGCTCGAAATTCTGATCATGATACGATCGGAATGGAATTAGATATCTATATTCCTTCACTAAAGACTGCTATCGAATACGATGGCCGACATTGGCATGATAAAACTAAAACTGATGAGCAGAAAAATCAACTTTGTTTACAAAACCATATAAGATTAATCCGTATCCGAGAAAAAGGGCTGAAATTGTATACTGATTGCGAAAATATCGTTAGAACAAGTCAGTCTGCTGCCTCTTTAGAAAAATGCATTAATGATATTTTGAAAAAAATATCTAAAAAGGTACCAATTTCTGTTGATTTAAATCATGATGAATCAGCAATTTTAGAGAGCTATATTTCTCAAAGAAAGACTAATAGCTTAGCCGCTGAATACCCAGAATTAGCAAAGGAATGGAATACTAAAAGAAACGGAAAGCTAACTGCAGATATGGTCTCTTATGGGACTCCCAAAATGGTATGGTGGAAAGCACAATGTGGGCATGAATTTAAGATGTCAGTCTATTCCAGAACAAAACAAAACTGTGGTTGTCCTTATTGCGTAGGGAAAAGAGTTAAACCTGGTTCTAATGATTTAAAAACCTGGTGTCTTTTTAATTCAAGAGAGGATCTACTCTCAGAATATGCTTCAAGCAATAAGCAATTAGCCTCGGAGATATCTCCACATTCAGATAAGAAAGTGTGGTGGCATTGTCGTAAATGCGGAAATATTTGGAAAGCAAAAATTGATTCAAGAACAAGAATGAATGCTGGTTGCCCAAAATGTGGAATAGATAAAAGTGCTACAGCGAAATTTAAAGCAGTTATTAATATAGATACAGGAAAAAAATACGATTCATTAAAAATAGCAGAAAAAGAAACTGGGATTAATAAAACTTGCATCGGTAATGTCTGTCGGGGGAAGCAAAAGACGGCTGGCGGCTATCATTGGCAATTTGTAAATAATTAAATCGAAGAAAATACTTTTTTAAAATAAAATTGCTACTCTAAATTTATAGTAAAGAGTAGCAATTTTGGGACTGTAAAATAGTTTGTGTAAGGATGAATGATTCCTTAAATTAATTTCTGAAAACATTAGAAAAAGGAGTTCCTTTCTCGTATGATTGGATTGAACAAAAAAACAACATACAGAAAGAAGAACTCCTTCATGAATGATTTTACCAAAAATATGGCTCAAGCACTATTCAATCAAGACAAAGTTAATGATTTTTTGCGCAAGGAAATTCAAACTGCAGTTAATCAATTGCTTGAAGCTGAATTGACTGCCTTTTTAGGCTATGATCCTTATGCAAAAAGCGGATGGAACTCTGGCAATTCCAGAAACGGCATCTATTATCGCAAGGTTGATACGCAGTTTGGCCAGATCGAAATTCAGGTTCCCAGAGACAGAAACGGCGAATTTCATCAGCACACTCTGCCTGACTACAAGCAGCACTCGGACGTCCTGGAAAGCATGATTATCAAGCTTTATGCCAAAGGCGTCACTACCAGAGAAATAGCCATCTGATTGAAAAGATGTACGGCAGCCATTACAGTCCGGCTCAGGTATCAAATATTTCCAAGCAAATGATTCCAAAGGTTGAAGCCTATCACAAACGCAAGCTTAGCGACAGGTTCTTTTGCGTTTATCTTGACGCAACGTATCTTCCGCTGTGCCGAGAAACGTTTGAGCGTGAAGCCGCCTATATTGCCATCGGCATCAGGCCCAATGGCAATAAAGAAGTAATCGACTACTGCATAGCACCCAGCGAAAACGTCGAAGTTTGGACTGAAATGCTTCAAAACATGAGATCGCGGGGGTTGAAGCAAGTCGAGCTTTTCTTGTCTGACGGTGTTGTCGGCATGAAAACAGCTCTGGCAAAGACTTATCCCAAAGCACATAGCCCATGTGTTTTAGTTTAGCGGCTAAATCCTTACCTAAATAACCTTCATCGCCTAAAAGATAATGATTAGTAGGATGGGTATTATTCATCAATTCTACTGTTTCTTTAGCATCATGCACCGATGCTTTAGTGACTGCGTAATCAAGCAGATAGCCATCATCGCTCACTATTGCGTGAACCTTGAACCCATAATAGTAGACTTTTTTAGTCGCCTTATAACCAATATCGGCAATATCATGAAAGATTTTGACGCGATAATTACGAACAGGTTGGCAGACCGGAACTGGGAAACTATCAATAATCAAAATTTTACCTGAAAGATCCACTTCTTGGTTCAAAGTATGACGAATCAGATAGATTAAAGGCAAAAGTTGACGAGCTCGGCGATTAAATCGGGAATGGGATAATCCTACAAAGAACCTGCAAAATCTTCTTTGTGATTCAATCCCTAATTCCGCTTGCCAGATAAGCATAGCTAAGATGGAACTATCAGATAGCTTGATCTGATCTGTATTTCTGCGATGCTTAAGGGAGTTCGGAGCATACAGCTTATACCAAGAACGACAAGTATTGTTTAAACGAGTAAAACTAACTTGTAAATGATGAGAAAAATGTTTAAGCTTAAGACAGTTCAATCTAGTCAGACCCTTTTCTATTATTACTATTTATAAGTCGAGTCTAACAAGATTGGACTTTTTATTTAACTAAAACGATTTAACTAGCACCACGCGTATTTAGAATAAAAAAGCAAAAAACAACACCTACATTATTTTTGGAAAATAAAATAAATTTGAAAATAATTTTGTATTATCAAAAACGGCTTAACCACAATATATTGATTATAAATAACCAAAAAATCCACATATTGTATCACTGAGCAGACTATGCTATAGTGTGGACACACATATATTAGATAAAACAATAAATAATGATAGGAGCAAAAAATATGGGTTATTATGATCATTCACAGTCACCAGTTGAATTTGCTTACAATAACAACGGCAAAAATATGCGAGCTATTAACTGGAATGACATTAAAGATGATAAGGATCTTGAGGTTTGGAACAGAGTTACTCAAAACTTTTGGTTACCTGAAAAAATCCCAGTTTCGAATGATATAAGTTCTTGGAATCAATTATCTGATGACTGGCAACAGCTTATAACTCGCACTTTCACTGGATTGACTTTATTAGATACAACTCAATCAAGTGTGGGTGATGTAGCCCAAATTAAAAATTCACAAACTGATATAGAGCAAGCTATCTATGCAAATTTTGCTTTTATGGTTGCTGTCCATGCAAGATCATATGGAACTATTTTTTCTACTTTATGTACTAGTGAACAAATTGAAGAAGCGCATGAATGGGTAGTTAATAATGATGCTTTACAAGCAAGAGCTAAAGCGGTAATTCCGTATTATACAGGCAATGATCCGCTTAAATCAAAGGTTGCCGCAGCAATTATGCCAGGGTTCCTGCTTTATGGTGGTTTTTATTTACCATTTTATTTAGCTGCAAGAGGTAAATTGCCTAATACTGCTGATATTATTAGATTGATCTTAAGAGATAAGGTTATTCACAATTATTATAGTGGTTACAAATATCAATTGGCCGTAAAGAAATTAGCTCCAGCTAAACAAGCAGAAATGAAAAAATTCGTTTTTGATTTCTTAGATAAACTAATTGATTTGGAAAAGAAATATTTGCACGAGCTTTATGATGATTTTGATTTGGTTGATGATGCAATTCATTTCAGTTTGTATAATGCAGGTAAATTTTTACAAAATTTAGGCTATGATTCTCCTTTTACCGCAGAAGAAACTTATGTTTCTCCAGAAGTATTCGCTCAATTATCAGCTCAAGCTGATGAAAACCATGATTTCTTTTCTGGTAATGGTTCTTCATATGTAATGGGAACAGGAGAGGAGACTACAGATGATGACTGGGATTTCTAAAAAGCCATTAGTTGTTTATTATTCTTCCACTTCAAATAATACAGCACGTTTTGTAGAAAAGTTAGATTGTAATTCTATTAGGATTCCTATTAAACTCAGTAAAGAAATTTCAGTTTCTGAAGAATATATTTTAATTACGCCAACTTATTCTGGTGGCCATGGGACTACAGGTGCTGTGCCTAAGCAAGTTATCCACTTTTTGAACAAATTGGCTAATCGGCAAAAATGTATTGGTGTTATTGCTAGTGGAAATACCAATTTTGGTAATTCTTTTGCCTTGGCAGGGGATGTAATTTCTAAGAAATTACATGTTCCTTATCTATATAAATTTGAGTTACTGGGAACAACTGAAGATGTAAATAATGTTAATAAAATAATTGCTGATGCAGGTGAAGACAATGACTGATAATCTTAATAATGATTCATATATTTCTTTAAATGCACTTGCTAAATTTAAAGATGAAAAAGGAAATTATAATTTTAAAGCTGACAAGGAAGCTACTAAGCAATATCTTGAAAATTATATTGAACCAAGAATGAAAAAGTTTGCTTCTTTAGAAGAAAAATTAGCTTATTTAGTTGATAATGATTACTATGATAAAAAAGTTCTAGATTTATATACAGCTAAATTTATTAAAGAAATTTTCAAATTAGCTTATGCACAAAATTTTAGCTTTTTGAACTTTATGGGTGCAGCTAAATTCTATAAAGCATATGCCTTAAAAACAAACGATAATAAACAATTTTTAGAACGTTTTGAAGATCGGGCTGTTATGAATGCTCTATTTTTAGCTGATGGCAATGAAGAACTGGCCTTGAATTTAGTTAAAGATATTATTAGTAATCGTTTCCAGCCAGCAACTCCGACTTTCTTGAATGCAGGTAAAAAGAGACGCGGTGAATATATTTCATGTTATTTGCTCAGAGTTGAAGACAATATGGAATCAATTTCACGAGCAATAAGCACAAGTCTGCAATTATCTAAACGTGGTGGTGGTGTTGCTCTATGCTTAACTAATTTGCGTGAATTAGGTGCACCTATTAAAAAAGTGAAGAATTTATCTAGTGGGATAATTCCTGTAATGAAATTACTAGAAGATTCATTTTCTTATGCCAATCAATTAGGGCAAAGACAAGGTGCCGGTGCAGTTTATTTAAGTGCCCATCATCCCCAGATTATGCAATTTTTAGATACTAAACGAGAAAACGCTGACGAAAAGGTAAGAATTAAATCTTTATCACTTGGCGTAGTGATTCCAGATATTACTTTTGAACTAGCCAAAGAAAATAAAAAGATGGCTTTGTTTTCACCATATGATATTAAACGTGAATATGGTAAACCAATGTCAGATATTTCAATTACTAAAGAATACCAAAATCTCCTTAATAATCCACGTATTAAAAAGACATTTATCAGTGCTAGAAAATTCTTCCAAACTATTGCTGAAGTTCAATTTGAATCAGGGTATCCTTATATTATGTATGAAGATACTGTAAATCGAAGAAACCCACAAAAGAAATTGGGGCGGATCGTGATGTCTAATTTATGTTCAGAAATTGCTCAGGTTAATACGCCAAGTACCTATAATGAAGACTTAAGTTTTAATAAGACGGGCTACGATGTTTGTTGTAATTTAGGATCACTTAATATTGCAGCAGCAATGAATAGCGCTGACAAGTTAGGTAGTTTGGTTTCTGATAGTGTTCAAGCGCTTAATCGTGTTGCCAGGTCTTCAGATTTAGATTGTGCTCCTTCAATTGAAAAGGGAAATAAAGCTAATCGAGCAATCGGTCTAGGAGCAATGAATTTACATGGCTTTTTAGCAACTAATCATATTTATTATGATTCACCAGAAGCAGTTGAATTTACAGGAATTTTCTTTTATACAATTGCATACCATGCATTTAAAGAATCAAATAAATTAGCTGAAAAGTATGGTGCTTTTAAAGGATTCAAAGATTCATCATATGCTAGTGGTGATTATTTCAAAAAATTTATTGATGAGGAAGTCTCACCGAAAACAGACAAGATTAAAGAAATTGTAGCTAAATATAAATTAGTTATTCCAACTAAAGAAGATTGGGAAGAATTGATTACTAAAATTAAAAAGACAGGTATAGCTAATGCTAACTTATTAGCAGTTGCACCTACTGGATCAATTAGTTATTTATCTTCATGTACACCAAGTTTGCAGCCAGTAGTAGCTCCTGTTGAAACACGCAAAGAGGCTGATTTGGGTCGAATTTATGTACCAGCTTATAAGATTAATAAAGACAATTATGAGTATTACGAAAAGGGTGCATATGAAGTAGGACCTAATGCTATTATTGATATTACAGCTGCTGCACAAAAGTATGTTGATCAATCAATTTCGTTAACTTTATTTGTTGAAGATAATGCAACAACAAGAGATTTAAATAAAGCTTATATTTATGCCTTTAAAAAGCGATGCAACTCAATTTATTATGTTAGAGTAAGAGAAAAAGTTTTAGCTGGTAGTGAGAACTTGACTGCAGACGAATGTTTAATTCAAAATGGTGCAGAATGCCAGAAATGTATGATTTAGTTTAATAATAGAAAGTGTCTGGGAAAAAACTCAGAAATTTCAAAATCCCATCAAATCTTGGTGCATACAAACCTTGATTTAATGGGATTTTTTTTGAGTTAAAGCCTAAATTTAGTTAAAAATCGACTTTTTTCCCAGACACTTTTTGTATCTAAAATATTAGGCACTACTTAGTGCTGTAATACTTAAAAATTTTTATTAGTCTTCTTTTGATTTTTAACCATTATTGTAGTAATGAACGTGTTCTCGTGTACGCTTAATTATATTGAGCTTTCACATACTGATGAGAGAGCAATTCTAAAGCTATTTTTGTTTTAAAACACTAATAGTTAATCAATTATTTTCTAGAATCTTCCTTATTATATATCCTTACCAAAAATGGCCTCTTCTACATCAGTAGCTGCTGGGTTAGTAGTTGCATCGATATTGTGGGCATAAATTTCAGTTGTTCCAATGTTACGGTGACGCAGCAGTTCTTGTGTTTGCTGAAGAGTTGCACCGTTAAGCAAGCTAAGGGTAGCGGCTGTGTGGCGAGTAGAGTGAGCGGTTAGGCGAGGGCTGTCGTATCCAGCAGATACAAAGGCGGTCTTAACAATACGTCTAATTGAGCGAGTAGTCATACGACCATCGGCATTGTGGTTGCTAGTACTGGTAAACAATGGCTCACTTAAATCACTAGCATGTCTAACACTAAGATAATCTCTGATTGCTGATTCAACGTGTTGGGGCATTCTGATTAGGTCATCTTTATCCTCATGGCCCTTGCCTTGGACGTACAATACAGTCGTGTTTCCCTTAGTACGAATATCTTCAATATTGGCACGGGTAACCTCAATAGTTCGTAAGCCCATGGTTAACATAGTGACCAGCATGGCGTAATCCCTTTTGCCCTTAAGGGTAGAACGGTCGATCTCATCCAAGATTTTTTTAGCTTGACTGCTTGTTAAGTAGTCCTTCTTAAAGTTTTTGCTAAGATGGCCACTCTTAATATATTTGGCAATGTTAGGGTAGAAGCCAGCTTCTTCAGTCCAGGCGAAAAAACGTTTAACTGCAATAATATAATTTTTAACCGTAGTAGGCTTTTTACCATTTTCCTGTAAGTAATCACGATATTGTCTAACAGTTTCGGCAGTGGGCTGGATGATTTGGTTTTGTCGTAAGTAAATAAACCATTGCTTGAGTGAACCACGATATGTTCGAATTGTATTTGGGGTTGCATCAATGAAAATAATAAATTGTTGGAAAAGGTCTTCCAGGTTATTTTGCTGAAAAATTAATTGATTGTTCGAAGTGTTTCTTTGAAAATTATTTTGCGGATTTTCCAGTTCATTTTTTGTCATCATCAACCACCAAATTTCGTCTAAATTTTTAACTGCTTTAAGTCTATTTTACACTAAATTTGAAAGTCCGCTAACGCTAGTTTGTGGACATTGAGTATTTTTTATAAGTTTTTCAGCAAAATAAAAAAGAGATTTTTTAATCATCAGATTCTAAAAATGAATGTAAAAAAATCTCTTTTAAATTTATGACTTCTAAATTTGGAAAGTTAGCAAACAAGAAATATAACTAACAAAAATAGATTATTTTTTGAAACTAATAAGTCTTAGACTTTAACTCGCATAAATCGTAAATATTCAGCTTGGGGATACTGAGATCGTAATTCTAAGAACAAGTTTATTAAAGCTATTAATAAAATTTATCAAATAAGGTCACAGAAACACAAAAAATCTAGTTAGCAAAAAACTAACTAGATTTTTTAATAGTATTCTTTTACTTACTAGAAGTGGATTAGTAAATAATGAAGTGGTCTGAGTGTTCTTGGTGACCATCTTTGTTACGTTCTTGCCATGAAACTGAAAAACCAAAGTAAGTAGTTTCTGGGTGATCAATAGAATTGTAAGTTAACATGATTTGAGCGTGACGAAGTTCAACTGTGCTAAATAGCATGCTAACTACATCACTATAAACAGCACGCTTTAAATCAGTCATAGTATGCAAGTAGTCTTCCTTGTAGTTAACATTATCGCCACCCATTAATTCGGCAGTATGAATACCAAATTCACTATCAACTTGGTTTAAAGCTTTATTGTCATGCCAAGTTGACAATCCTTTACCATCTTGTTCGTAAAGATAGGCTACACGATTAGCAACATGTTGTGATTCTTGAGTATAGTACCACGGATTTTGATTATTTTGTAAACGTACATTATTAATCAAGCGAAGGGCAAAATCATTAATTTCCAATTCCTGTGCTGGAGTAAGTCTTTCACTGTTAATCTTCATTTCATCATCTGCTTTAGATTCAGAATGAAAAATATTTTCTTCTGTACCTTTAATAATTAATGAATCTGGAACACTAGTCTTTTCCCAATTTGCGTTCTTTACAGCTTCAAGATAACCTGCTGGTAATTTGACATAGTTCTTACTGTAAGTTGGTTGTGAAGGCTTGGTTTCTTGACCTTGATTGCCAGTATTAGGTTTAGTTACTTGGCTACCATTGTTACCTGTGCTTGGCTTAGTGGTTGAACCTTGATTACCGGTATTAGGCTTAGTCACTTGGCTACCATTGTTACCTGTGCTTAGCTTAGTGGTTGATCCTTGATTACCAGTGTTATTACTTTGTGATGAGTTGTTTGGTAATTGAATGTTGCTAGTGGAACTTGAGCTGTTGTTTGAAGCAGGTTGGTTATTAGTTACGCTTGAATTATTTGATGAAGTGTTGCTACCAACATTAGTATTTGTATTGGTTTGAGTAGTAGTGGAAGTATTAGTTGAGCTGTTGTTTGAAACATTACTGTTATTAGTAGTGTTATCTACATCGTTGTTACTGCTTTGACCGTAGGTTGAAAATGGAGCGGAAGCATTTGAAGCCTTGATGTATTCTTTAGCGCCAATTTGGTAATATTTCTTACCGTGGATGTATCTTGAACCATAGATGAAGTAGCTAACACCTTTGTATAACTTTTGTCTATTGATACGTCTGCCGTGAATATTGTAAATGTAAGCATTGTGCTTAAGAGTTACTTGATTGGTTAAACGGCGAATTGATAAGTTACCATCTTTAATGTAGATGTTGCTTTTTGTATCGAGCTTGTGATATTTCTTACCGTGGATTCTGTAAGCACCCTTTGAGTAGTAGGTAGAGCCTTTAGTGATGTAACCTGTACCAATACGCTTACCATTCTTGTTGTATCTGTAAGCATTGTGCTTGAACTTCAACAAAACGATGCTTGATGATGAAGCTTCAACTTTATTGTTATTCATCATCATTGCTCCACTTAATAATGCGGTGCTAGTTGCACCCAATGCTAAAACTTTGGTTAAAGAAATTTTCTTGTTCATTTCTATAAGTCTCCCTTACTAAAAAATTTAATGGTTGATTTCTTCAAATGAATGGTAATTGCTTATCACTCACTTGCTG
>DATGTX010000065.1:0-3183 GCA_035301645.1 Pseudogracilibacillus sp.
TTTTACTAGCCTTACCATTAAATTGGCTAATGGATCGTATTCCTGGGATGAACCAGATTAAAATTACTCCTAAAACAGTTCAAAAAAGAATGGGAGTTTTCGGGGAACCTTCTGTTATGGGATTGATTATCGGAATTGTTATTGGAATCTTAGCAAAATATTCAGTAGCAAAAGTTCTCCAACTAGGAGTAATTACAGCTGCAGTTTTGGTTTTAATGCCGCGAATGGTATCACTTTTAATGGAAGGATTAACTCCAATCTCGGAAGGCGCAAATGATTTTATTAAGAAACGTTTCCCAGGTAGAAAATTATACATTGGAATGGACAGTGCTTTAGCTGCTGGTAATGAGACAGTTCTTTCCTCAGCTTTGATTTTAGTACCAATTACTTTGTTAATTGCAGTTATTTTACCAGGAAATAGTACCCTTCCATTTGGAGACTTAGCTACCATTCCATATATGATTGCTATTATGGCAGCTGTATTTGGTGGAGATATTTTTAGAACGCTTATTGGAGGTGTAGTAGATATTATTATTACTTTATACATTGCTTCTTGGGTAGCTCCATTTGTCACAGCTTCAGCTAAAGCGGCACACTTTGGCTTACAAGGTGCCAGTTCAATCACAGTTATGAGTGATGGTGGTGTATGGACTACCTGGTTAATTGTTGGTCTTGGAAAGTTAATGACCTGGGGCAGAATTGGCTTGATTGGAATAGTAACCTTAGGTTTTATGATTTGGTTTAACAAATTCCATAAAGCGAAAAATGAAAATACGCTATAAGTTAGATTTTACAAGGAGAAATTTATTATGAAGACTTTAATGGTTGTTTGTGGTAGTGGAGTTGCTACATCTACAGTAGTAGAAGGTAAAATTCGTGATTTTTTAGAATCTAAAGGTGTTTTAGACAAGGTAAAATTGTTAAAAGGAAATATTGCGGAACAAATTAATAATATTGACGATTATGATGCCTTTGTAAGCACAACTGTAGTTCCTGACGATGTTAAAGATAAGGTGATCAGCGGTTTGCCACTTTTAACAGGTATGGGAGCAGATAAAGTTTATGATGAGATTTTACAGAAGTTAGATTTAAACTAAGGTTATAGCGATAAAGTATAAAGATATTTGAAAATTATAGATTAAAGACCTTATTAAATCTTGGGGGAATAAACCGAGATTTAATGGGGTTTTTGTTTTGAGCAAGGTCAAAAGCGTCATTAAAATGTTTTATTGAAGAAAATAATTTTCAATTTTTCTATGACACTGTTAGTTAAGTAAAATTAACTTATTTAAAATCCGGATAGCTTGTGTCATAATTATCAGAATAGCCAAATTAAAAAGGAGAAATAAACATGCAAGAATTAAACCTTGAATTGCAAGATACGCAGTGGCCTAAGAATAATATTGATCATGATCGGCAAGTCGTTCGAGCTATTGTAGTAGATGAGCAAGAGAACTATTATTTTGTAAAAGTTCATAGAGACGATATTTTTGGTACGGGCACTTTCATTGAAACATCTGGTGGCGGAGTTGAATCAGGCGAAGACCTAATAACAGCACTTAAAAGAGAGCTGAAAGAGGAATTAGGTGCTAACGTTAATATTCTTTGTAAAATCGGTACGGTAAGTGACTACTATAACTTAATTCATCGGCATAATATTAACAATTACTTTTTATGTAAAATAAATTCTTTTGGTGAAAAACACTTAACGCAAGCAGAAATTGACGATTTTCACTTATCGACTTTAAAATTAACCTATGAAGAAGCAGTTGCTGCATATGGAAAACAAATTGATACTAAGTTAGGACAATTGATTACCAATCGAGAATTACCAATTCTTAAGCATGCAAAAGAATTGATGAACAATAGTATATAAAAATGAGGTATGAATATATTCGAGTTCATACCTCATTTTTATAGGGGATAAAATTACATCATTATTTTAAAATTTTTCTATGACATTATTAGTTCTCAGTTAAGTGAAATTAACTTATTTAAAATCAGTATAACTTAAGTTACAGAAAACTGGAGACCTAGAATTAATATGCAAAAATATTCTCAATATCGATATGCTTTGCGTAAGCTTAGTGTTGGATTAACTTCTGTTGCTGTAGGATTAGCGTTTATGGCTGCTACAACAACGACTGTTCATGCTGATAGTGAACCACAAGTTCAAACGACTGAAAATCAGACCTCAGAAAATAAAAATGAAATTACTGTTATAGAAAATACAAATGATAACCTTGCAAAGGTAGAAACTATAAATTCGCAAGACAATGCTCAGGATAACAAAACAAGTCAGACAACTGCAGAGACTAAAACAAATTCAGATGTCGATACTACCAAAGACGTCAACCAAGACCTAAAGAATGATCAAAATACTGTAGATAATGAAACGAATACTTTAAAACAAGATACCAACAATAAAAAATAACATCTCTGATGCTACTATTAGTGACCAGCAACCAGTCCAAACAGAAAAGAAAGTTGATGCTGATCTTGTTAAATCTGTTACAGATAGCTTAAAACAAGTTAAGTATGATGCCTTTGATGGGGATCCAAAACAAGTTCTTAGAAACTGGAATCATATTCAACTAACTAGTAGTAGTTTAGTGGATAGCTTTAATGAAGTATATAATCAATTGCCTACTTTAGTACCGCAACTTCTTGAACACACAGATAATATAGATACTGCTAATCAAAGGGTTAACGATAATGCAGGTGCCATTATGGTGGGGATGTCTTACATTAATCGTTGGTATAACGTTTCATATGGAAATAAGGAACTTTTACCAGTAATGATGTTTGATCCAAAAGCTTTTGGATCTAATTTGGATTCAATTGATTGGTTGTCTAAGATTGGAGACTGGTCAACTGATGAACTGGCTTCTTCAAATACGGTGACTGCTTTTAATAATAAATTAGCACCATTATTAAATACTCAGTCAGACTTAGTTACTTTCTTAGGAGATTTGCGTAAAAAATTTTGCTATATTGTTAAAGGGCAAATTGATGAAACTGGAAATTTAGAATATGTAATGAAATGGAAAAAATAGATTATCTTGTTCTGTAATTAAGATTTTTCTTTCCAATTTTATTAACTTTTTGGTATGATAGATGTGTTCAAAAAGTTGCCTCAATGGCGGAATTGGCAGACGCGCAGCGTTCAGGTCGCTGTTCACG
>DATGTX010000066.1:0-29438 GCA_035301645.1 Pseudogracilibacillus sp.
ATAAAACAAAATATTACCTTCTCATTAGCAATTAAATTAGTGGCATTACTGTTAGTTATACCTGGTTGGTTAACGCTATGGATAGCGATATTTTCCGATATGGGAGCAACATTACTTGTAACACTAAACAGTTTAAGGCTATTGAAAAGTAAAGAATAAAAACTTTGTTCGAAAATGTAAGGGATAACGTTTGGTTATCCCTTTTCATATCTTGTTTTATTTGGGAATGGTGAAAATTGAATAATTTTTGGAATAAAGTAATATATAAAATTTGGTCTCCAATTTATGATGGAATTTTTAACTCAGGGATTTTTCTAAATGCAAGAAAACAAATATTTCAAGAGATACCATTCAATAAAGAACAACGAATTCTTTTTGTTGGTGTTGGTACAGGTGCTGATTTAGAATTAATAAATCATTATAACTTAGATATAACAGCTATTGATTTTTCACCTGATATGCTTAGAAAGGCAAGAAAAAAATTTATAACTTCCCCTATTAATTTTTTAGAAATGGATGCTCAAAATATGGCATTTAACAATAAATCGTTCGACTATGTAGTTGGAAGTTTAATTCTTTCAGTAGTACCTGATGCAGATAAGTGTTTTCAAGAAATGGTGAGAGTTTTAAACCAAAGTGGGAAAATAATTATTTTCGATAAATTTACCCCTAAAAATAAAAAAAATTCGTTATCAAGAAAAATAATCAGACCCTTTGTTAGAGTCTTAGGAACAGATATAGGATTGAATTTTGAAGAGTTGTACCTCAGAAATAATAATAATTTAAGGGTAGAAAAAGATAAACCTGTAATGATGAATGGAATGTATAGAGAAATAATTATTTCGAAAATTAGTTGATTATGTTTTTACATACTCCACAATCGAGCGCGATTATACGATTTTGAATTAGCCACAATCAAATATGTGGTTCTCTTTAAGGACATGTAGTTAAAGTAAAGCAATTGATTTAATCATATTTTTAACACTTTACTATTGATATGACCCAGAACCAAGCCAGGAAGACATCAATGCTACTAAAAGGCTAAAGAAAGTCGGTGAAATTATGGGCATTGATTTATTAGATCATATTATTCTTGGTGATGATTCATTTAATTCTTTAATATCTCTATCAAACAAGTGACTCAATTTTAACAGATTATCCATTGACGGTTCTGATTGATTTGTTTCCCATTTTGATACTACCTGCCTACTTACTCCTAACTGTTCGGCTACATATTCTTTTGTTAAATTCAGGTTTTTAATTTTATTTCTAATATTAGAACCTAACGACATAATGCAACACTCCTTTTCCAATAGGACTATTATAATACTATTGGTTTTACTGTTTGCACACCACCAACCACACAGCAACTATTGATTGCAATAGCTTTATCCAAGACATTTACTCAGCAAATCGACTCAGTATGTAATACAATCCTTATTCATTTAACTGCGCCTGTATTCTGAAAAAGGATTTATCTTTATATCTATTTTGTAATATTGATTTAGATTTTTAAGACTGAATATAAAAAGGACGCAATTTTTAATTTTTGCGTCCCACCATTATAATTTAGATTTGTGTTGACTTGAATGTCTGAAATACTCTATATAACAGATTTCCCGTTTGTCCGAGAAAGAGTAGTAGACAATGTATTTATCAATGATAATTTTATAACTACCTTTCCAATCATCTTGTTTTACAGGAATACTTGTACTAAGGAGGATAACCTTTTCTTGAATACTCTCAAGTAAATGTTTTTTATATTGTGCAGTCTCAGACTGTGTATAATACTGGCTTCGTATGTTGCGGAAGCCCTCTAAAGCCTGCTCTGTCCATTTCAACTTCATTTATAGTTCTCCTTGATTAATCATTTCAACTACTTCATCTGTTGTATAAGTTTTTTCGTTTAATATATCTATTTTAGCTTGAAGCAATTTTTGTTTTAATTCTGGATCTGCTTCCACATCGTCAGCAATCGTTGTTTCTGTTTTTTCTATTAAAGAAAGATAATATTCTTTCCCTTCAATTTCAACAACTGGGTCACCATCAGAAATAATTTCTTTCATAATATCTGCCATTTGACCTTTAATCTTTTTCATTTTTTACTCCTCCTTGAGAGAATATTTCAAACGATTCTTATAATTATTATACAACAAGTTGACTAGAATATCGATACGGGAAGACATTGTTTAAATGTTAGTCTTTAATAGTAGTGCTTTGTTAGCTGAATAAGTTTGATATTATAATTACATTTCTTTTTCTATTTTCACAAGATTATTCAGAAGTAGTATGCAGAAGATTTAAGGATCGCAATTGTATAAATAACACCTGAAATCATGATAGTTTTTTGCGCTTCTTAAACACTCCTCAATAAACTTCATGCACATATTTTGGAACAGTGCTCATTCAATAACTGCGCCAATTTGCATGATTACATTCTATCCAAAAATAAAAGCACTGAACTAGCAGCGCAAAGAAAAATTGCAATTTGAGTTACAATATAAATTGTCGTTTCTACCGATGTCAATTTTCTTTCTCTTTTGATTTTCTTGAAATGAGAATAATAATAGAATGCGCAAATTAGCAAAGCTAATCCTGCTAATTGTTGTATTTGTCCTAATATCTTAACTATTTCAATAATAAATCATTCTCTCTAATTCTACCTAATCAAGGCGCAACATTTTTGCGACAACTGCGCCTGATAGATTAATAATTAGGTGTCGTTTTTCTTTTCATTCTCAAGCTCATTAACTCTTTTTTGTAGCTTAGATACTTCATCTTTTAAGTTCTTTGTTGGAGCTTGAACCCTATATGTCACGCCTCTAATGATTGAAATTATTGCTATAATAAACACTATTATTCCAGCTACAAGTATAAGAATTATTTCCAAATGTATTCGTCCCTTCTTACCCAATGTGACTTGTTTGTTGAACATTATGTTATTTAGACTTTAACATAAAAGACTCATTCCCATCAATGCAATAACGGATAACTCAGCTTATAATTTTTTTAAAAAGTACACAATAGATTTTACTCAATAAAAACCTAGCACTTGTAGTACTATTTTCACTGATTAATGAAGAGTGGGAATAGGGAAGTAAGCAATCACAGGCAACTTGCCTTAATTTAGATGAATTTAGAGAGAACTTGTTTGTTTAGACTAATATTTAAGCAGGTAATTCCCTGCCACTTACCCTGCCGAAGTGGTATATCGATTAAATATATGGAATAAATCAGATAGGAAAAAGAGCTAAATCCCTCATGATTTAGCTCCTTTTTGTTAATACAACTTATCCCACAACCGCGTCCGTTAACCAAACAATGAACTTAATATAACTGGCATGATTACTAATATTATGGAAAGCGAAATAAGCATAACTGAAACTTTCTTCGACAGTTTTTTTCTGCCTTTACCTTTATACCAACCAGAAAATTGTAATTTATTCCGATACAGGACAAAAAGTAAAATTAATATTGCTAATGCACCAAGCCACGAATAATTTTTAGTTGTCTCATTGATAGTATAAATGTTCTCTATAACAACCCAACCAAGAGCTCCAAGTAACCCCAAAATAACAATAATACGAAGTAACTCTAACGTCACTCTCATTTTTGCAATCGCTCCTTTTATTTCCTAAAAAGACCCATTGTAGAACTATTTCATAAGGTTCACCTTATCACAATAGACAGATTCCCATCAATGCAATAACGGAAAAGTTCATATTAGGACATTTTAAAAAAGAAATACACAATAGATTTTACCCAATGAAAAATCGAGCACTGTAGTCACTGATTACTGAATCTTATTAATCTAAGCTTTATTTTGGCTTTTTTAACCCAACTATACCAGCAATAACTATACCAATTGAACCCAGTCCAGTAATATATCCACCTATACCGTAGTCAACAAATACTCCAGTAAGAGGATTGATACCATAACTTAATTCAGTGAAAGTGCGCCATACAAGTAAGCAAGATACAATACCAATAACAACTAAACTAATTGGTACAAGAATCTTTTTTGAAGTTAGATAAAAAATACCTAGGCTAACTATTAACAAAGTTAGTATAGCTATCCCATAGAAAGTTTCAAATCCATTTATATTACCGTTAATTGCGTCAACCCAAGGTAATAAAATGCCAATAAATGTTGTTAATATACTTATTAAAAAGATTTTCTCAAAACTACTTTTATTACTAAACATTTCTTCCTCCTACCTGATGTTCACCCTTTAAACGGTCTGTTTGTGTCTAAGAAAATAGCATATTTATCAGCTATAATAAACTCGCAAAAATGTCAGCTAGAAATAAAATAAGAGAGGCGCCTAATGTGGAAGCGATTTGGCAAAAGGCCATTAATTCCATTCTTCTTGCTGCTGCGAGAACAGAAACGTCCCCGGTGCCACCCATATTCATCATACCAAGTCCGGCTGTTATTGATGATTCAATGGGATAAATCCCGACTAATTTACCAACAAAAGCAGTGATTACGGTCACGCTAATGACGGTTACTCCAATGATGATTACGAACTCGAAAGTAAAAGCTTCTATGATGACATTTAAATCAGTAAATGTAATCCCGATACCAACTAATAATGCATAGGTCCAGTTTTTTAAAACGAATCTAAACCAGGCAATCGCTGCATCAACTAAAAGATTAGGAAGTAGATTAGTTAGTTTTAAAATGGCAATGATAAGTATCATTAAAGCAAATGGATGAAGGGGGATGACGTGACTTACAATTGTTGCAAGTGTTAAAGCAAGTAATCCAACAATTAAACCAATACCTAATAGTTCAACGCTATAATGCTCATTTTCTGCTTGTTTTTCGTATTGAAAGCCCGGAATCATGACGCCATTCCCAGTTAGTTTTGGGAATTTATTACCTAATCCATTTAAGACACTTGCAAGGACAATTGCAAATAAATTCCCTAAGGCGATTGCTGGGACGACGAGAGAAATATAATAACTTGGATCATTTCCGAGTGTATCAGCATAAACCTGAGACATTGGGACACCACCAAGTCCCATGCCGCCACCCATTAATGGAAGGACAACCAAAAGAATTGTTTGGATAAAGCCATCACCGATTAACGCCCCAATCGATCCACCGATTAAAATGGCAGTTGCTACACCAATAAATAATGGAATGATAAAACGTGTACCTGCTTTTAGTAAAACTTTTGAATCAATACTAAGAATACTCCCAGTTATTAAACCAGCAATATAGAAGTTTAAAAAACCACTTTCTTGCATAAAGTCTGTAATCATAATCGTTGCATCTTCAGGCATCCAGTTCGTATGCATTAAGAAAGCAGAACCGAAAATAGCGACAATCGCACCTCCACCAAGATAACTTCGTAACAGTGGTGTTCGGTCACCAACCCAGCCTAAAAATTCTCCAAGAATCATCATCAAGAGGAGACCACCAACCATACCGGCTGGCAAATTACCCGTATACATTGCAAACATGGTGATTATAAAAATGACTAAAAACCACCCAATCGGGATATTAAAAATTGTTAATTTAGTATTATATATTTTCTGTAAATTTTCTTGATTTGACATTATGCTTCTCCGTCTCCTCTATGCCTGTTAACTCTATTTATTTTTTAATCTTAATATAGAGAGAGGTCATGGTCAATTTAAATCATTATTTAATATTAACAGAAAATTTATATTATTCATTAAATGATAGACATTTATATTTAAATCGTTTAACTTAGACTAAGTAAGATGAGTAATGAATTTAGCTAGAGTAAGATAAAGGGGAGAATATAACTAATGAAACAGAGAAAATTAGCAGTTATAGGTGTTGGCCATGTAGGTTCATATGTATTGGCTGATGCGATGAAAACAAATCTTTTTTCAGAGATTGTGGTGATTGATAAAGATAAAGATGTAGCTCATGGAGAGGCTCTTGATCAGGCACATGCAACAGCTCTGACGTATATGTCAAACACGGATGTGTATGCAGGTGATTACAAAGATGTGGCAGATGCAGATGTGATTATTATTGCTGCTGGGCCAAGTATCATCGTGACAGATAAAAATGAAAAACCAGACCGGGCATTACTGACAGATGTCAATGCTAAAGTGATTCGTGAAGTGATGGAAGGTGTGACAACCTACACGAAAGATGCGATTATTATCCTAATTACGAATCCACTAGACACGATTGTCTATATTGCTGAAAATGAGTTTGACTATCCAAAAGGACGCATTTTTGGAACGGGAACGATGCTTGATTCTGCACGTTTACGCCGTATCGTAGCATCTAATTATGATATTGATCCGAAAAGTGTGAGTGGTTATATGATGGGCGAGCATGGCATGACTGCCTTTCCAGTTTTCAGTCGGTTAAATGTCCAAGGTTTCGGAGAAAAGGAATTAGACAGCGCTTTTCAAGGGAAAGAAGTTCTTGATCGTAAGGTGTTTGGCCAAAAAGTTGTCGATACGGCGTACGAAGTTATTACAAACAAAGGGTGGACGAATGCAGGTGTTGCACAAGCGGCGATTACGTTAGCAAAGGCGGTTGTCTTGAATGAACGAAGTGTTTACCCAGTCTGTACAACTTTACAAGGCCAGTATGGCTATGATGGAGACGTAGCTTTGAGTATGCCATGCATTATTGGAAAAAATGGTGTAGAACAGCAATTAGAAGTAGAATTGGATGAAGAAGAAATGAAGCTATTACACAAATCTGCTCAATATATACAAGAAGCGATGAAACAAGCTGGTACCGGGAAGTGATTTAGAAATGGTGTTATTTGTAATCTTATTTATCTGATGTTTCTTATAATTTTTTTAAAGTCAATGCTAAGGGATGATATTATGGAAGTGCCCATGAATTTAGAGAAAGCTACTTATCATTTAGAAAAAACTCAACCTTTGCAGTTGAAAGAAGTCACTTTTAAACTTACGCCTGATATTAAAGAACAAAAAAGATTATTTAAAAAACCAACTTATAAATTAACAGTCATTGCAGAAGTAAATAAGCAGGTATATGAATTTGTTGGTTATGACCTTGATTCGAATTTGATTAAACAGTTAGAAGAAGACCCTTCAAGATTTTTAGTTGGGGCAGAGCCACCTTTCTTATGTGGCACCAACTGGCCGAGTAGTGGTATATCTGATGTCTTGAAGCTAAATAATGTCCCTTTAGACTCTTTAGTTATAACAGATGGAACGGATATTATTGCTACAATTAGTCATGATGAGATACCTATGTTGATTAGCTGGTTTAAAAATTTGATTAATTAAATATATTATTCAAATGGCTTTTGTTATATATGAAGTTGTTAAGTATGATTACAGCTTGAACTGACATGAAAAAGTCTTGAATCCTTTTATATAAGGGATTCAAGACTTTTTTGAGTTATTGAAAATTTGTTAATAATTATAAAATTTCATCTCGTTTGTCTAACTTTTCATCAATCGAATTTAGTTTTTCTACAGCTTTAAAAGCGACAATGATTAATTCACAGTAGATGCGTGAGACAAGGACTCCAACACCAATAATTAGTATACCTCCGACAAATGCTACAAATCCAGGAAATAGTGTTCCACGAAATCCAGAGAACATTGTACCGAGACCGCCAAAAGAAATAAGTAGTCCAAAAATAACAGATGCAGCGACCCCTACCCAAAATAGGATTTTAATGATCAATGGAGTAATCATGATGTCAAAATTTATATATTTTTTCAAATTTTCACCCCCTAATTGATTATTTGCAATAATTAGCAGTTATTTATATATAACATAGATAGAGATAAAAGACATTACTTTACATGAATAAACTTTAAGGATTAACAATATGTTGCTTTATATATTCCAAATCTTCATTTGTAATAGGCTCTCTTTTTAAGCCTTGAACTTGCCAAAGGCCATAGTCTCTAATTTTGTCTACCGGGCTGTTATTTCCTAGCCAAGATGCTGATGGCTTTGAATCGCCTTGTGCAATGGTTGCAATGATCGCCATTTCTAAATAAAGGCGATATATTTTATCTTCAACTTTTATTAAAGCAAAGGAGAAATGGTTATTTATTTCTTCGGTAATCCGTGCTTCTAAGCTGGCTTCTTTTTCAAAGTCTCGGTATGGTAAATTTCTTAGTCGATTAGCTCGTTCTGTATTAGAGACATTCCAAACATCAATATAAGGATCATTTTCTAAATTTAAATATATGCGGCCGATATTCTTTCTGAAAATACTGCGGTCTTTTGTTTCGATTTGGTAGTGTTGTACCATTCGAGCTGGGAGTTTATTTTCCCCTGTATGTGTGCCGATTCTAACGACACGGTCCATACCTTTATATGTTTCGCCTTTTTCAAATAAGATATAAATACCATTGTTAATTAATTCATCAGCGTTAAATGAGTTGTCATACCTTTTCGCTTGGTTAAATATTTTATGCAGTTCAAGGGATTTATTCACTGTGTCGTAATATTTCAATTGTTCTTTTAGAAATTTAAGTTGTTCACCTACTTTTAGATTTTGCATAGGTATATGGACATGGGTAAGTGAATCTAAAAGATGCTCTCTGTACTTAATTCCTGCAAAAATATAAAATTGATCGTTTTCAAGGTCTGTCTCTTGTCCTAATTGGTGGATGACTTTATTAGGCCAGTCTTGTTTTTCTCCTTTTTTAAATTTTTTTAAACAAACAGTATCTGGTTCAATTTTTGTGTCAATATTCAACAAACCATATTCTGATGATAATATATAAATTTTATCCATCTGCATTTCTTTAGCTAAAGCAAGTGATAATTTAAATAGATCACCTAGATACATATTTTGAGCTTCTACTTTATGATCGTTTTTAACTTTGGAACATGAGATTAAAGCGATATTTTTATGTGAAAGGTTAGAGTTAACTTTTAATTTTTGTTTCATTTTATGCTCCTTAATAACGAGATGTATCAGTATATTATAACATAGTATTTTATAACATATAAAGAAGCATACTCATGTTTAAACTGTTATGTCGAAGGTTATACTAAGGAAAAAGGAGGGCTCATATGAAGTTATTTAAGTTAATTAGAAGAGTAGGTCTAATATTATTAGGTGGGAGTATAGTGGGAAAGTTAGCAATGAATAACAGTTCTAAACAGTATGAGAAGTTAAAACAGCCACCACTTTCCCCGCCAGGAATCACATTTCCAATCGTATGGTCTGGTTTATATGCCACGATGGGTATTGCCTACCACTTAGTAAGAGAAAGTAAGGCTAATAAAAACGTATCAATCATTTATTATACACAACTTGGTCTTAATTATTTATGGTCCTTTTTATACTTTAGATTAAGATTAAGAGGTACAGCTTTGATTGAAGTGTTTGCATTGTTATCTTCAGTCATCATCACAACAATTACTTTTTATCAAAAGAATAAGCTCGCTGGATTAATGTTAGTTCCTTATATTGTTTGGGTAGCGTTTGCAACGTACTTAAATGCTGGAGGATGGTTATTAAATCGTCAATCTGATTAAGAATTAACCAAAGACTTTTAATTGACTTAAACTTTTATTGGTCGTATCATAAGCCTATAATAAAAACAAAATATGTATTACGTATAATCTTAAGAATATGGCTTGAGAGTTTCTACCAGACACCCGTAAAAGGTCTGCCTACGTATAAAAATAGTTTATCTTTGGATAAAACTAATTTTTTTACTTGGATTGAAACACTTCTGCTGACAGAGGTGTTTTTTTGTTTTTATAGATTGATAAGAATTTGAGGGGGAACAGAGTTGAAAAAGTATTTTCAATTAGACGAGCTAGGAACGAATTATCGTACAGAATTTATGGCAGGACTCACAACATTTTTAGCGATGGCATACATATTATTCGTTAATCCAGATATGTTAAGTCTTGCGGGTGTAGAAGGCTTACCAGAGGGAACGGGTATGGACAAAGGTGCTGTCTTTACAGCAACAGCAATTGCTGCAGCTGTCGGTTCGCTTATGATGGGTATTGTGGCAAGATATCCAATTGTCCTTGCTCCAGGGATGGGACTCAACGCATTCTTCGCTTATACAGTTGTCTTAACTTATGGTATTCCATGGGAAACAGCTTTATCAGGCGTGCTTGCTTCTGGAATTATCTTTTTGATCATCACTGTAACTGGTCTACGTGAAAAAATTATTAATACAATTCCTCAAAACTTAAAGTTAGCAGTTGGTGCGGGGATTGGTTTCTTTATTGCGTTTATTGGTTTTAAAAACGCTGGAATTATTGTAGCAGATGAATCTACGCTAGTGGCATTAGGTAGTTTGACTGATCCGCTTGTATTATTATCTATATTTGGACTTATTGTTTCAGTTATATTATTAAGTAAAGGTATCAAGGGTGGTATCTTTTATTCGATGATTGTGACTTCGATTGTCGGAATGATTTTCGGACTTGTGCCAAAGATAACAGGTTTTGGCGATGTAGTTGGTGCGGTCCCTAGTCTTGCTCCTACATTTGGTCAAGCGTTCATTCATTTTGGCGATATTTTTACAATGCAAATGCTTGTCGTGATTTTAACGTTTTTATTCGTTGATTTCTTTGATACAGCAGGGACGCTTGTCGCTGTTGCTAACCAAGCTGGCTTGATGAAAAATGGTAAGTTACCGCGAGCAGGTCGTGCTTTATTTGCTGACTCAACAGCAACAGTGGTTGGTGCTGCAGTCGGTACGTCAACTACAACAGCTTATGTTGAGTCAACAACAGGTGTCGGTGTGGGAGGAAGAAGTGGGATGACTGCAGTGTTTGCAGCGCTCTTCTTTATTTTAGCATTGTTTTTCTCACCGTTATTAAATGTTGTGACACCGCAAGTAACTGCCTCAGCTTTAATTATTGTTGGTGTATTAATGTCATCAGCTCTGAAAGAAATCGAATGGGATAAGTTTGAAATAGCTGTTCCGGCATTTTTCGTCATTATTTCAATGCCTTTAACATCGAGTATTGCGACAGGTATTGCAATGGGCTTTATTTTCTATCCAATTACAATGTTAATGTCAGGTAGAATTAAAGAAGTTCATCCCATGACCTATGGAATGTTCGTAGTCTTTATTCTCTACTTTGTATTTTTAACATAAAGTAAATAAAAACACAGAATATTTTTGCTTGATGTGCGCCTCTAAAGGTAGACCTGAAAATCTACTCTTGGGGGCGATTTTTTATGATAAATATAGCTTGAAAATGTTTATCTTATTAATAAAGAGTAACTTATAAGTTTTGGTTTTGAATCTATAATGAATAATGATAAATTATTGTGAGAAAATTTCAATAAAAGTTTGGATATTAGGACTAATCACGTGTATGATAAGGTTACTATTTTATTTCAATTGAATTAAAGTAGAAATACTTAAAGGTCATAGTAACTAATGACTAGGGGGAGAATACATATGTTTAGAGTTATCAAGATGGCTAGTGCTTTCATCGGAGTCATCGTTGGAGCAGGTTTTGCTTCAGGTCAAGAAATTTTGCAATATTTTACTAGTTTTGGATTTATGGGAACAATTGCCGCTATAATTTCTACAATTCTATTCGCGTATTTTGGTATGAGTTTAACTAAAATTGGTAGCCGTTTGCAAACGCTATCATATAAAGACGCTATTTATACAATTAGTGGGCGTTGGTTAGGCTTTGTTGTCGATGCTATTTTAGTATTCACATTATTTGGTGTTGGTGTTGTAATGATCGCAGGTGCTGGATCTTCATTAAACCAACAGTTCGGTTTACCAGTATTTATCGGTAGTTTACTATTAGTCATTCTTATTATGCTAGCGATGGCATTAAAGCTAGATAAAGTAATTGCAGTTATTGGAAGTATCACACCATTTTTATTAATCGCAATAGTTGGAATAGCTATTTACAGCCTCTTCACAGCAGATGCGAGCTTGAGTGAATTAGAACCAATCGCATTAGAGCAAGAAAAGAGTTTCCCACATTGGCTTGTTTCTGCCATTAACTATGCGTCATTTAACATAGCGGTTGGTGCAGGTATGGCCATTGTTATGGGAGCATCTGAAAAGGATGAACGTATCGCTTCTTTAGGTGGATTCTTTGGAGGATTAGGAATTGGAGTATTAATTATTCTAGCTCACTTAGCAATATTTTCAAAAGTGGATGTTGTCGCTCAATACGACTTACCGTTATTATCACTTGTAAATAACATTTCACCTATTTTAGGTTTCATTATGTCAATTATATTATTTGGTATGATCTTCAATACAGGGTTAGGGATGTTTTACGGATTTGCAACACGATTCTTTGAACCAGGCACAAAAAAGTTCATGATTGCTTCAGCAATTACTCTAGCGATTGGGTTTGTCTTGAGTTTTGTTGGCTTTACAGATTTAGTTGCTAAAGTGTATTCGACAATCGGTTACTTAGGTGTATTCCTATTTATAGCTTTACTATTTGCACCGATGAGATTTAAGAAGCTTGGCATTAATAAAAGGTAAATGAAACAAGCAGCTTATTCATATGCTCCCAATAAAGTAAGTGTAGAAAACTCTATACTCCTTTATTGGGAGTTTTTTATTGGGTTTTTAATCCGGTAAATAATTAATAGACTTGCTCCTACTAAAGTTAATAGGCTCAAAATGAAATATAAATGGTTGCCACTTAAATGATCGATTAATAATCCTCCACCTAGCGACCCAATGATTCCTGAGACGCCGAAGAATACTGAGTAAAATATTAAATGGCCAGACGATTTAAGTGCGTGCGGGATTAAACGTGTTATATAGTCTAAGGCACTTAAATAAAATATCCCAAAAGTAAGTCCGTGTAATACTTGACCAAGTAATATAATCATCGGGCTAGTAGAAAGCGCAAAAATAATCCATCTAATCGTATATAATATGCTTGCTAAAATAATAAAGAATAATGCATGGTCTTTTTTAAACCATTTATACGCAAAAGCAAAAATTAACGCCTCACTTACAAGCGCAATAAACCATCCGACACCTACGAGGGATTCACTGCCGCCAAGTTCAGTAATAAAGAGACCAATAAAACTATCATTTGCCCGGTGAGTGATTGTAATAAACATCATAATGAGTAAAAAGTAGATAAACGGTTTGTTAGAAAATAATAACTTTAAATCTTTCAAACTGATTGTTTGTTCATTATCAGCTATTTTTACGTCACGAATTTGAAAAGCGATAATTAAAAGAATCGTACCAAATAGTAAATAAGGCCAGCGCATAAATGCAACACCATATATATCCAGTAATTGCCCGATAATGAGCGAGGATAAAGCAAAGCCAATTGATCCCCAAGTTCTGATAGAACCAAATGAAATTGCTAAACTATCAGCTTGTCTTTGTGCTAAACTATCTCCAAGTGCGCCAACGGGTGAAGAAAAGAAGTAGAATAAAGCACCGAACATCAAAATGAAAATTAAATGGTTCATTTGAAAAAATAGCACACTAAAAATAAGCATGCCTACAATTGTCATGATTAAAACCCATTTAACTGTTCGATACTTATCACTTAAAAATCCCCAAAAAGGTTGAGATATGATGGAAGCAAGAGGTCCAACAGCAAGCACCCAACCAATTTCAGTACCAGATAATCCTTTAAAATTTAAATAAAGAGGTAAAAAACTAATAATAATTGTGTTCGTGAAATGGAAGAAAAATAAAAGCAATTTTAAGTTGCGTAATTGGGTTTGTTTTGTCATAATTCACCTCAAAATAAAATAAGTATATAAAACCCTATAAAAAACCAAGGTTATCAAGTAAAATAGAGTAGAACGTTATGTTACTATATCATATGTAAGGAAAGGGAGCTAAGAATGGAAAAGCTCATGATTGAAGAAGTACGATTAACAAATATCACTCGAGAAGTAGAGCTAGATATTGTTATGGATGAAACAACTAAATTTTTTAGTAAAGAAAAATCTGACCGAGCCCTTGTCGCTACTGAAAATGGCTTTCATGGAGATGTGACACAGTCATATAATGGTAAAAATAAAAAGAACTTGGCGTTATATACATATTCTTCTCAGCATTATAATTTCTGGCAAGAAGATTATCAAACAGAAGATATTCCTAAAGGAATTATGGGTGAGAATTTAATTGTTCAACATGCAGATGAATTCAGTGTGTTTATCGGTGATATTTATCAGTGTGGTGAAGCTACTTTGGAAGTAAGTCAGCCTCATATAGTTCATTGGGGTGTTGCTGTTCGTATGAAAGAGCCTGATTTTGCAATTAGAATGCAAAACTTGGGAAGAACAGGTTGGTATTTTAGAGTGATCGAACCGGGTGAAATTAAAGCAGGGGATGAGCTTACCTTACTAGAAAGACCACATCCTGAATGGTCGATAGCTGCTTGTCATGAAGTGCTTCATTTTGACCGTGAAAACCTCAGTCGCGCATTAGATCTAAGTAACTGTCATGCGCTAGGTTCATATTGGAAACAGATTTTAAAAGGAAGATTACGCGGTCAGGAGATATTAGAAAGTGATCGTTTATTATTCCCAAGAGTGAAAGAGGGGTCGTAATTATTGTATAATGCGTTAGTAATTGTTTTAATAATTCTAGTCGTCAACGTTGTCTATGTCTCTTTGTCTACAGTAAGAATGATTCTAACTTTAAAAAGCAGACGTTATTTAGCGGCGTTTGTAAGTATATTTGAGACAATTATGTACATTATTGGACTCAGTCTCGTCTTAGATAATTTAGACGGTATCCAAAATGTTATAGCTTATTCAGCTGGTTTTGCAACTGGCATTGTTGTTGGTTCGTTAATTGAAGAACGATTGGCATTAGGTTATATAACTGTTAATGTGGTTTCCTCTAACCCAGAATTAGAGTTTACTAAAAGGTTAAGAGATAAGGGGTATGGTGTGACAAGTTGGGAAGCTTCAGGTATGGAAGGTAGCCGTTTGTCTTTACAGGTATTAACACCACGCAAGAGTGAGATGAAATTGTATGAAGCAATTAATGAGATTGATCCTCGGGCATTTATTATTTCATATGAACCTAAGCAAATACAGGGTGGTTTCTGGGTACGTCAAGTTCGACAAGTAAGAAAGAAAAATTTAAATGAAAAAGTAAAAGAAGAAGAAATAGTTCAAAAAGATGAAAAAGAAGCAGAAAATGACGAAAAAACGAATAATAAATGATAAAAACGCTTAAATTCTGACTTTTAATTGACTGTTAAATTCTTTCTTTGCTATAATTAATAAGGTAATGAATTTGGTCAGCAGAATTGTATATTATATTTAGATATAGCAGTTTTAGCAGAGAGAAAATTCATTATATGTTTATAAAATTAAATTAGCAGGATCGAAGTCATAATTACCAAACTTCATTTTGAAAATACAGTTAATTAAATGTAACTTTTATTTAACTCAGTATTGTTTTAAAGTGATTTAAATTCGTATTATGACATCAATCTAGTTTCCATATAATATAAAGAATAGGGCTTATAGTTTCTACCTGATACCGTAAATATCAGACTATGGAAAATTTGAATAAAATTCATTTAAAGTACTATGGTTTATTATGTCTAATAAGCTAATAGGATTATTAAATCTATTCATATTTTCGCATATTATTATTATATGTTAAATTGAATAGATTTTTTTATTTAAAATAAAAAAGGGGTTTTAAGATGCCGAAAGTCGGAGTTATTATGGGAAGTATTTCAGATTGGGAAACGATGGAGCATACGATACAAGCTTTAGAAAAGCTTGGCATTGCTTATGAGAAAGAAGTCATTTCAGCTCATAGAACACCTGAAGATATGTTTTTATATGCAAAAACAGCAAGAGAACGTGGGGTAAAAGTAATTATAGCAGGAGCTGGCGGAGCAGCTCACTTACCAGGTATGGTTGCATCACAAACGACACTACCTGTTATTGGTGTGCCTGTACAGTCACGTGCTTTAGATGGTATGGATTCATTGTTATCAATTGTTCAAATGCCTGGTGGTGTTCCGACAGCTACGATGGCAATCGGTAAAGCAGGAGCAACAAACGCAGGCCTTTTTGCTGCTCAAATCCTGGGAATTACTGATGAAAAAATCGAACAAGCGTTACAAGAGGACCGAGAAAGTATGAAAGAAAATGTAAATGAAATGAGGAATCAACTTGCCAAAAAATAAAGTGATTTTACCACCGCAAACAATTGGTATCATTGGAGGTGGACAACTAGGCAGAATGATGGCGATTGAAGCGAAATATATGGGGTATAAAGTTGCCGTTTTAGATCCAACACCAAACTGTCCAACAGCCCAAGTTGCTGATAAGCATATTATTGCAGCTTATGATGACTTAAAGGCGATTAAAGAATTAACTGAACATAGTGATGTTGTCACTTATGAGTTTGAGAATGTAGATTTAGAAGCGGCAACCTATATTGAAAATGCTGGAAAATTACCTCAAGGGGCCTACCCTTTAGAAGTTACTCAAAATCGTGAAGCTGAAAAAACTTTTCTGACCGATATGGGCTTACCCGTCGCTCCTTTTGAAATCGTAAAAACAAAAGAAGAGTGTGAAGAGGTGCTTAAAGTAGCTCCCTTACCTTCAGTTATTAAAACATGCCGAGGTGGTTATGATGGTAAAGGTCAATTTAAAATTGAAAGCTCAGCTGATTTTGAAGAAGCAATAGCATTCATGGATCCAAATGAAACATATATTATCGAACAATGGATTCCTTTCGATAAAGAAATTTCAGTTGTGTTTAGTTGTACAGCTGATGGCAATTTTAAAATGTTTCCTATCGCAGAAAATAAGCATAAGAATCATATATTGGCAGAAACCACGGCCCCTGCAGACGTAAGTGAGTCAGTTTATAATAAAGCAGTCGTTGCTGCTCGTACAATTGCTGATTCAATGCTTATTGTAGGGACGTTTGCAATTGAGATGTTTGTCGTTAAAGATGGCATATTTATTAATGAAATGGCACCTCGTCCGCATAACTCAGGACATTATACAATAGAAGCATGCAATACTTCACAATTTAAACAGCATGTTAAGGCAATTTGTGGTCTCCCATTAGGAGATATAGTCCTACATAATCAGGCAAAAATGATTAATGTGTTAGGTGAAGATATGGAACTTGCTTTACGCGCTTTAGAAACTCAACCAGAAGCATTTGTTCATTTATACGGTAAATCAGAAGTAAAAGAAAAACGTAAGATGGGTCATGTGACATTTACAGCAGACAGTCTTGATAAATTAAATGCAATGAAAACAGAATACGAAAAGTAAATTAAATTTAAAAGGAGAATGTCTTATGGCACATAATATGTCACCTGAAGAAGTTGAATCGAAAAAAGTTTATTTAGAAATGGGTTTATCTGAGGATGAGTTTATCCAGGCAAAAACTACTTTAGGTAGGTTACCGAATTACACGGAAACAGGAATATTCTCTGTCATGTGGTCAGAACACTGTAGTTATAAAACATCTAAGCCACTATTAAGTAGATTTCCAACAAAGGGCAAACAAGTATTAGTCGGACCAGGTGAAGGTGCTGGTGTAGTTGACATTGGTGACGATCAAGCGGTTGTCTTTAAAATGGAAAGTCATAATAGTCCTTCACGCATTAATCCTTTTGAAGGTGCAGCGACAGGCATAGGTGGAATCTTACGAGACGTTTTTTCAATGGGTGCACGTCCAATTGCAGCAATGAATTCACTTCGCTTTGGGCCATTAGGAAATGAGAGAACGAATTACTTATTTAAAGAAGTTGTTCGTGGAATTGCTCATTATGGTAATAATGTTGGTGTCCCGACAGTAGGTGGCGAGATTCAATTTGATGATTGTTATTCAGATAGTCCATTAGTTAATGCGATGGTTGTTGGGTTAATTAATCATTCAGATATCCAAAAAGGAATTGCTGCGGGTGTAGGTAACTCGGTTATTTATGCAGGAGCTCCAACTGGTCGTGATGGGATTCACGGTGCAACACATTCTTCAGACGATTCAATTTCAGAAGATGCAAAGCCAGCTGCGGGTAATCCGTTTTTAGAAAAGCGTTTAATTGAAGCATGTCTAGAAGCAATAAATTCAGACAACTTAGTCGGTATGCAAGATATGGGTGCTGCAGGACTGACATCTTCTGGGAGTGAAATGGCCAGTGCTGCTGGAACAGGGATGTTACTTGATTTAGATTCTGTTCCCCAAGTGAGCGATGACATGTCTGCTTATGAAATGATGTTATCTGAAACGCAAGAAAGAATGTTACTTGTTGTTAAAAAAGGAACAGAAAAAGAGTTTATCGATTTGTTTAATTCTCATGAGGTCGAAGCGGCTGTTGTGGGTGAAGTAATTGAAGACAAAGTATTCAAAATCAAATATGCTGATAAAATTTGGGCAGATATCCCAGTCGATGCATTAGATTCAGAAGCACCTGTTTATTATTTAGGTTCTACTGAAGCAGAATACTATAAAAAGTTCCAAAAATTAGCAGTAGAAATGCCTAAAGTAGACGATCATTCAGCTATGCTTAGAACGCTACTCACGCAAGAAACAATCGCAAGCAAGGAATGGGTTTATAATCAATTTGAATCCAACCTTGATAACAAAACGCTTAAAGGACCTGGTTCAGGAGCGGCCGTTGTCCAAATTAATGATCAAGATAAAGCTATTGCTATTACAACAGATAGTAATTCAAGATATATTTACTTAGACCCAGAAGTTGGTGGCCAGATTGCAGTTGCTGAAGCGGCACGTAATATTGTTGTCTCAGGCGCAAAACCACTTGCGATTACTGATGGTTTAAATTATGGTAATCCAACAAATAAAGAAATCTTCTGGCAAATGGAAAAAAGTATTGATGGCATTAGTCTAGCTTGTAAAATGTTAGATGTTCCTGTAATTAGTGGAAATGTATCAATGTACAATCAATCACAAGGTGAAGCGATTTACCCAACACCTATTATTGGTATGGTTGGTTTATTTGAATCGTTAGAAGATATTACACCTAATAGTTTCCAAAATGCAGGCGATTTAATTTATATGATTGGTGAAACAGATGCTACATTTGGCGGAAGTGAGCTTCAAAAAGTTGTTTTAGGTAAGTATGAAGGGAAAGCACCTGCATTTAATTTAGGTGTTGAAAAAGGTCGTCAAGAGAGTTTATTAGAAACGATTCAAGATGGACTTATTGAATCAGCTGAAGATGTTTCTGAAGGTGGCCTAGCAGTTTGTTTGGCTGAATCAGTTATCCGTGCCGATGGTATTGGAGCAAAGGTTGATTTAACTGGTAATGTAACGGAAGAATTATTTAGCGAGACGCAATCACGTTTTGTGGTGACGGTCACTGAAGAAAATAAAGCTAAATTTGAAAAAAATATAGAAGATGCAGTGTTAATTGGTCAAGTAGTTAATGATGCGACACTTGAAATTAACATTAATGAAACTGCAATAATTAATGAAGAAGTGAGCACACTCAGACAATTATGGTCAGACAGTATTTCTGATTGTTTGAAATTAGATAACTAGAGGAGACTGGAAATCACCATGTTTGGAGTATGGGGTCATGAAAAAGCAGCTGAAATTACTTATTATGGATTACACGCGATGCAACATCGTGGGCAAGACGGCGCTGGTGTAGTCGTTGCAAATGGTGAAAAGTTAAAACTTCATAAAGACGTTGGGCTTGTTAATGATGTTTTTAAACGATTTGATTTTTCTAAATATCCAGGTCGTGGAGCAGTTGGTCATGTCCGAAACGCAACGCAAGACGATGGTACTTTTGATAATGTGCAACCTTTTGTGTTTAGGACTTTAGAAGGAAGTACAGCAGTCGCTCATAGTGGCGCGCTTGTTAATGGGAAAACTTTGAGAAGAGATTTAGAAGAGTCAGGCAGTATTTTGCAAACAAACTCAGATACTGAAATACTTGCCCATTTAATGAAAAAAAATGGTCAAAAAACAACTGAAGAAGCAATTGTTACTGGCTTGAGACAACTAGTTGGCGCTTATGCTTATATTATTATGACAGAAGATAAAATGTATGTCGCACTTGATCCTAATGGGATTCGTCCTTTATCACTAGGACGTATTGGAGATGCTTATGTCGTTGCTTCTGAAACATGCGCCTTCAGTATTGTCGGAGCAACTTATGAACGTGAAGTTTTGCCTGGAGAATTACTAACTATTAGTGATGAAGGCATTAAATCGACACGTTTTTCACTCAGACAACCAAGAAGTTTATGTGCGATGGAGTATGTTTATTTATCTAGACCTGATAGTGATTTAAACCTTGAGAATGTCCATGCTGCTAGAAAGAGAACAGGTATTGAACTCGCAAAAGAGTCACCCATTGTTGATGCAGATATTGTAACAGGTGTCCCTGATTCAAGTATCTCAGCTGCGATAGGGTATGCAGAAATGACTGGCATTCCATATGAAATGGGTATTATTAAAAATAGATATGTTGACAGGACGTTTATTCAACCATCTCAAGAATTACGCGATCAAGGTGTGAAAATGAAACTATCACCTGTACGTGGTATCATTCAAGGTAAGAAGATTATAATGATTGATGACTCGATTGTTAGAGGAACAACCAGCAGACGTATTGTCAGACTTTTAAAAGAAGCTGGAGCGAAAGAAGTCCATGTTAGAATCTCTTCACCAAGAATTGAAAATCCTTGTTATTATGGAATTGATATGTCGACAAGAGAAGAATTGATAGCTGCTAATTATGACACAGAAGCGATGTGTAAGTTAATTGAAGCTGACAGTTTAGCATTCTTATCGCCAGACGGTATGGAAAAAGCAATTATTAGAGAGAAAACAATAAATCAAGGACTTTGTAAAGCATGTTTCACAGGTGATTACCCAGTACTCGAAAAAGACGAACGAAAAGATTTCTTTAGAAAATATTAATCATTCAAAAATTAGGGGCGAAAAAAATGTCAAATGTATATAAAAAGGCTGGCGTCGATGTTGAAAAAGGATACGAAGCAGTCGAAAGAATGAAAAAGCATGTTGATAAAACAACGAGACCAGAAGTAATTGGTGGCTTAGGTGCTTTTGCAGGACTGTTTGATTTATCTAAATTAGGTTATAAAGAACCTGTTTTAGTTTCTGGTACAGATGGTGTAGGAACAAAATTAATGCTTGCATTTGAAATGAAAAAGCATGATACGATTGGGATTGACCTTGTAGCGATGTGTGTAAATGATATCGTTGCTCAAGGTGCAGAACCTCTATTCTTTTTAGATTATATTGGCTGTGGAAAAAACGAACCAGAGGTCATTGAACACATTATTAAGGGCGTTTCGGAAGGATGTCTTCAATCAGGTGCTTCATTAATTGGCGGAGAAACAGCAGAAATGCCAGGCATGTATAGTTCAGAAGAATATGACTTGGCAGGCTTTGCTGTTGGTATTGTGGAAAAGTCTCAACTCATCACAGGCGAGACAATTTCATCTGGCGATGTGATTATCGGTCTTAAATCAAGTGGTATTCATTCCAACGGTTATTCATTAGTGCGTCAAGTAATTAAAGATTTAGATTTAAGTAAGACGTATGAAGGGTTATCAACATCGCTTGGTGAGGCAGTAATGGAACCAACAAAAATTTATGCAAAATCAGTTAAAAATGTAACAAATGAATTAACTGTCAAAGGAATTACACATGTTACGGGTGGTGGTTTTTATGAGAATTTCCCGCGCATGTTATCAGAGGACTTAGGTGTAGAGATAGACCAGTCTACTTGGGAAGTACCAGAAATTTTAAGCTTTATTCAAAAACAAGGAGAGATTTCTGAAGAAGAAATGTATGGTGTGTTTAATATGGGAGTGGGCATGGCTTTAGTTGTTAGTCAATCAGATGTTAAACAAACACTTGCTATCTTAAAAGAATCAGGTGAAACTGCTTTCGAAATGGGAACGATTATTGATCAAAAAGGAGTTCATTTTAAATGAATATGGAAAAACGAGCAAATGTAGCAGTTTTTGCTTCAGGAACAGGCAGTAACTTCCAAGCAATAATGGATTCACCAGATCGTAAATTCGATGTGGTGCGTCTTGTCTGTGATAAACCAAAAGCGCATGTGATTGGAAAAGCTGCATCGTTTGGTATTCAAACGATTGTTTTTGATACGAAAAATTATCAAGACAAAGTTGCTTATGAAACAGAACTTTTAGAAAAACTAAAGAAAGCACGTGTTGAATGGATTGTTTTAGCAGGTTATATGCGTGTTGTGGGCAAGACAATTTTAGAAGCTTATGAAGGTAAAATTATTAATGTGCATCCTTCTTTATTACCTTCATTTCCAGGTGTTGACGCAATAGGCCAAGCAATTGAAGCAGGAGTTAAAGTATCAGGTGTCACGATTCATTATGTTGATGAAGGAATTGATACTGGTGAAATTATTGCACAAGAAGCAGTCACAGTTTTTCCAAATGACACGAAAGAATCACTGCAAAGAAGAATTCAACAAGTAGAATATAACATTTATCCGCGTGTATTAAATAAATTAACACAACAGTAAGGGGCTTACATATGACAAAGAGAGCATTAATTAGTGTTTCAGATAAAACAGGTATTATTGAATTTGCTAAAGGATTAAATGAATTAGGTTATGAAATATTGTCAACTGGTGGCACATTAAAACAATTAAAGGATTCAAATGTGGATGCTATTGCCGTGGATGATATTACTAACTTTCCAGAAATATTAGGCGGTCGTGTCAAAACATTGCATCCAAATATTCATGGTGGTCTACTTGCTAAAAGAGATGATGAAAATCATATCAAAGAATTAGCCGATAATAAAATAGATCCGATTGATTTAGTTGTCGTAAACCTTTATCCATTTAAAGAAACGTTAGCTAAGACTGGTGTAAGCCATGAGGAAATTGTTGAAAATATTGATATAGGCGGCCCTACAATGTTACGTGCAGCAGCAAAAAACTATCAAGATGTTGCTGTGATTGTTAATCCAAGTAATTATGAGAGCACATTAGAATTATTAAAAGCAGATATATTAACTGTTGAAGTTCGTAAAGAATTTGCAGCAGAAGTATTTCGTCATACAGCTCATTATGATGGTATGATTGCTAATTACTTTACAGAAGAAACAAATGACTTATTCACGCCAACATTTACACGTACTTTTGAACGTGTTCAGTCACTTCGCTATGGTGAAAATCCACACCAAGAAGCTACATTTTATGAATTGCCAAATTACCAAGGTATTAGTTTAGCGACAGCAAATCAATTACATGGTAAAGAGTTATCTTATAATAATATTCAAGATGCGAATGCGGCGCTTGAAATTGTTTTAGAGTATTCTGAACCTGCAACTGTTGCTGTTAAACATATGAATCCGTGTGGTATTGGTTTGGCTGATGATTTATCAACGTCATTTACGCGTGCTTATGAAGCTGATTCGATATCTATTTTTGGTGGGATTATTGCGTGTAACCGCGAAGTAGATGAAGCAACTGCTAAACAAATGAAAGAAATATTCTTAGAAATTGTTATTGCGCCAAGTTTTACTACAGAAGCTTTAACGATTTTACAAGAAAAGAAAAACATTCGGTTATTAACCATTCCAATGGATGAAGATATAAGTGTTTATGAAAAAATGACATCTGTTAAAGGTGGTCTACTTGTTCAAACAAATGATAATGGAACGGTTACTAAAGATGACTTAACAGTTGTCACAGACACAGAACCTACCGAAGCTGAGATTGCTGACTTGCTATTTGCTTGGAAAGCAGTTAAGCATGTGAAATCAAATGCTATTGTGTTAGCTAAAAATAAACAAACAATTGGTATCGGTGCAGGTCAAATGAACCGAATAGGTGCAGCGGTTATTGCGCTTGAGCAGGCAGGAGACAAAGCTAAGGGGTCAGTACTTGCTTCAGATGCGTTTTTCCCTATGCCAGATACAGTTGAAGCGGCAATTGCCTCAGGTGTGACGGCAATTATTCAGCCTGGTGGCTCTAAGCGAGATCAAGATTCAATTGATAAATGTAATGAACATGGTATCGTTATGGTTACGACAGGTATGCGTCACTTCAAACATTAAAAAAAGGTGGATACATATGAAAATATTAGTTGTTGGTCGCGGTGGACGCGAGCATAGTGTAATTATGCATCTTAAAAAAAGTAAACAAGTAAGCGAAATTTATGCAGCGCCTGGAAATAGTGGCATAGAAGAACTTGCTATGTGTGTTGATATTGATGAAATGAACATTCAAGAGCTCATTAAGTTTGCAAAAGAAACTGAGATTGATTTAACGATTGTAGGTCCAGAGAATCCTTTAAATGCTGGAATTGCAGATGAATTTGAAAAAAATGAATTAAGAATTTTTGCTCCACGTAAAAATGCGGCAATTTTAGAAGGAAGTAAAGATTTTGCAAAGCAATTTATGATGCGTCACGAGATTCCAACAGCAAAGTATGAAACATTTACTGATGCAAATGAAGCTAAAGCTTATATTGAAAAGCAAGGTGCTCCGATTGTTATTAAAGCGGATGGGCTTGCTGAAGGAAAAGGTGTTACTGTTGCTTTAACGATTGATGAGGCACTGAATGCGATTAATGAAATGATGGTTGAAAAAACGTTTGCTGAAGCAGGTCAAACGATTGTAATTGAAGAGTTCTTAGATGGACGCGAGTTTTCATTAATTGCTTTTGTTCACGAGAATAATGTTTTCCCAATGGTTGCGGCGCGTGATCATAAACGTGCTTATGATCAAGACGAAGGACCAAACACTGGTGGAATGGGTGCCTTTGCTCCAGTTCCTGATATTACGCCAGAAATACTTGAGTATACGACGCGTGAGGTTTTACAGAAGGCTGCTGATGGTTTGATGAAAGATGGGAGACCATTTACTGGGATTTTATATGCTGGTTTGATGCAAACAGAAGAAGGTACTAAAGTGATTGAGTTTAATACCCGTTTTGGTGATCCAGAAACGCAAGTTGTTTTACCACTTTTAGAAAATGATTTATCACAAGTTATTGTGGATGTTATGGATAATAAAGATCCTCAATTAAAGTGGAAGGATGAAGCATGTGTTGGAGTAGTATTGGCGTCTAAAGGATATCCGGGTGAATATCAAAAAGAGGTGTTACTTCCAACGAAAGAAGCGGGGCCAGATACATTTGTTGTTCAAGCTGGAACGAAGAGAACAAAAGCAGGTATTGTTTCAAATGGTGGGCGTGTGCTTTTAGTTGGTGCTACTGGGGAGACTTTAGATAAAGCTGCTGAGAAGGCTTATGATTATTTAACAGTTTATGATGAGACAGATGACTTCTTTTATCGCTCAGATATTGGTCGTTAATTAGTTAGTTAGTTAATAATATATTAAAGAGTGTGGGTGTACAGCCGTTGACTTGCGCTTCAGATGACCGCTTACCGCGGGCAACGCCTCAACTAATTTTATCAGTTTTTTCAAAACTGTTAAAATGGATTTTCGGCTGTTGCTTTTCCCGCAGGTGTCGGTCATCTTCCACTACAGTCAACTTGTAAGTGCTTATAATTTTGAGCTTGATAACACGTGTAAAAGGTGGTTAGTTCACTTTTGCATGTGTTTTCTTGTGTTCCAGAGTAAACGCGTTGACTTTCGCTCCAGATGATCGCTTACCGCGGGCAACGCCTCAACTAATTTTATCAGTTTTTTCAAAACTGTTAAAATGGATTTTCGGCTGTTGCTTTTCCTGCAGGTGTCGGTCATCTTACGCTCCAGTCAACTTGTATCTGCTTATAATTTTGAGCTTGATGACACGTGTAAAAGGTGGTTAAGTCGCTTTTACATGTGTTTTCTTGCGTTCAGGCGTACACTTGTTGACTTTCGCTACAGATGATCGCTTACCGCGGGCAGGGTCTCAACTAATTTTACTCGTTTTTTCAAAAACTAGTAAAATGGATTTTTGGGTGTTGCTTTTCTCACAGGTGTCGGTCATTTTGCGCTCCAGTCAATTTGTATCTGCTTATTATTTTCAAATAATAATTAAAATTGCTAGTGATTTTATGAGTATATTTAGTCGTCTTCACAAAACTATCATAATTGAGGTAGATTACTTATCGATTTATGTTTAATATGTGCTAGAATAGAGATATATTAAGTAATTGGAGAGTTGTATATTATGGAATATGGACAATTTTGGAGAAATAAAGAATTAAGAGAGCATATAGCAGTTATGGAAGAGAAGTTATCACCGACAATTGTGTTTGAAAATGGTGTTTATTTAAACGTGTTTACAAAAAAATGGACTGAAGCTAATATTTGGGTTTATGGGTCACGGATTATTTATGTAGGCGATAGTTTACCTAATAATTTAGAGGGTGTAGAGGTTGTTGACTGTATGGGACAATACTTAGTTCCTGGTTATATAGAAACCCATGCTCGTCCATATCAATTATATAATCCTGAAGAATTAAGTTTTCATGCAGGTAAATTTGGTACAACGACATTGATTAACGATAATTTGGGAATTGTTAATTTACATAATAAAAAGAAAGCGCTATCATTGATTAGTAATTTTGAGGAGTTACCTATATCGATGTTTTGGTGGGGCAGATATGATTCGCAAACTGCTTTACGTGATGAAGAAGTTATTTATACTACAAAAAATGTATTCGATTGGTTAGAAAATCCATCAGTTGTCCAAGGGGGCGAATTGACAGCGTGGCCAGATTTATTAGCTGGTGATGACCGTTTACTTTATTGGATTCAAAAAACAAATAAACTAAAAAAACCTGTTGAAGGACATTTACCAGGAGCTTCCAAAGAAACATTGACTAAAATGAAGTTATTAGGCGTAAGTGCTGATCATGAGGCACTTACTGGGGAAGAAGTGTTTAGCCGTTTAGAACAGGGATATCATGTGGGCTTACGCTATTCATCACTAAGGCCTGATTTGCCACATCTATTAACTGATCTTGAAAATTTAGGATTAACTCATTTTGACGACTTATCATTTACGACAGATGCCTCAACACCTTCCTTTTTGGAAAAGGGTTTAATTAATGTATGTATTGAAATTGCGATTATGCAAGGTGTTCCATTAGCTGAGGCTTACCGTATGGGTAGTTATAATGCTGCTAAACATTTGAAGTTGGATGATGTGTTGGGTAGCATTGCACCTGGTAAAATTGCAAATATTAATATATTATATGATAAAGCAGATCCTAACCCACTTAGTGTATTAGCTAAAGGTGAATGGTTAGTAAAAGATGGTTATGAGAAGTCGCATCCTAAAAAAATTAATTGGTCAGAGTATGGTTCAGAAAAGTTACAATATGATTGGGACTTATCAGAAAATGATTTACAATTTTCAATTCCGATTGGACTCAAATTAGAAAATGATATCATAATGAACCCTTATGCAGTAGGTGCTGACATTACGACAGATACATTACCTGCGAATACTGAAGATGCGTTTCTATTATTAATTGACCGTTTTGGAAAGTGGCGTGTTAATTCCATTATTAATGGTTTTACTGATTCATTAGGTGGGTTAGCGAGTTCTTATTCAACAACAGGTGATGTTACCTTTATTGGAAAAAGAAAAAGTGATATATTAATTGCAGGGAAAAGGCTTAAAGAAATAGGCGGCGGTATTGTTTTAGTTGATAAAGGGAAAGTAATTTATGAACTAAAATTACAATTAAATGGAACAATGTTTATTGGTGGCATGAACACTTTAATTGAAAAAGAAAAAGAATTAAAAGCTATCTTAGCAGATTATGGTTATAAATATGAAAACCCAGCTTTTAATTTATTATTCTTGTCAGCAACTCATTTACCTTATTTAAGAATTACGCAACAAGGTATTTATGACGTGATGAAACGTGAAACAATTGTACCAGCTAATATGCGTTAATTTATTAAGAGTTATGGTAATATTAATACGTTAATTGAATAGCAATTGAGTTATTAATAAGAACTTTACTCTTCTCATAGTACAAGGTGGGATACAGTATTAGTTCTTATTTTTAAGTTAGTTATTTGAAAGGTGGATTTTTTTGCAAAAAGAAAGTTTAATTAAATTAATTGATGTAGCTGCAGGTAGAAAGTTAAGCGATTTAGTATTTAAAAATGGAAAGATTATTGATGTTTATCAAGGTGAGATAATTGAAGGTGATGTTGCGGTTGTTGATGGTAAAATCGCAGGTATTGGTGATGGATATGATGGTAAAGAAGTCATTGATTTAAAAGGAAAATATATTGCTCCCGGCTTTATAGACCCACATATGCACGTAGAATCATCTTACGTTACTCCAGAAGAGTTTGGTCGATTACTCGTCCCCCATGGAACGACGACTGTAATGGCTGATCCCCATGAAATTGTTAACGTTGCGGGCTTGACTGGTTTGGATTATATGATTGAAGCAGCTAAACACACTGTCTTAGATATTCAATATATGCTCCCGTCTTGTGTACCAGCTACTAATATGGAAAATGCGGGTGCAGAATTAAAAGCAAATGATATGATCTCACCAATGGAAAACGGTGAAGTTAAAGGACTTGCTGAATTTATGAATTTCCCTGGTGTTATTCACGCAGATGATGAAGTGATTGACAAATTATTAGTTGCAAAAAAGTATAATAAACGGATTGATGGCCATAGTCCAATGATAAGTGGAAAAGAATTAAATGCTTATCGTGCTGCTGGTGTGGAAAATGATCATGAATGTTCCACTGTTGAAGAATTGCAAGAGCGTGTTTCTAAAGGAATGTATGTTTTTTTAAGAGAAGGAACTGTGACTCAAAACCTACGTACATTACTTAAGGGAGTGACAGATAAAAACATGCGCCGCTGCATTCTGTGTGGGGATGATGTTCAAGCAAAAACAATTTTAGAAAAAGGACATTTAGACCATGCTATCCGCGTTTGTATTGAAGAAAATATCGACCCAATTACTGCCATTCAAATGGCAACTATTAATACCTCAGAGAGTTGTAAGCTAGATGATCGTGGTGGAATTGCTCCTGGCCTTAAAGCAGACTTTGTTATTTTTAGTGATTTAAATGACTTGAAAGTTGAACAAACTTATATTGATGGTAAATGCGTTGCAAGTCTAGGTGAATATTTACCAGAAATGACAAGAGCAGATGCAACATCTGTTCAATCAAGCATTCATATTAGTCATTTTACACAAGACGATCTTCGTTTAGTGTTGGATACAGATTATGCTCGAGCGATTGAAATGATTGAAAATGAAGTATTAACAAACGAAGCAATTGTTAAAGTGGACCGAAACGAAGCAAGAGAATTTATTTATAATCCACAGCAACCTGTAGTGAAAATTGCCGTGGTTGAAAGGCATAATAATACAGGAAATGTTTTTGTTGGTTTGTTGAAAGATTACGGCATTCAAACAGGTGCGATTGCTATTTCTATTGCGCATGATTCACATAATTTAATTGTCGTAGGAACGAATGATCAAGATATGGCACTTGCAATTAAAGAATTACAAGCCCAAGATGGTGGTGTTGTTTTAGTTAATGAAGG